>JBCCFB010000014.1:0-52162 GCA_039029995.1 Planctomycetota bacterium | reverse complement strand
TGACAGCGATCTTTGTGGGCTTGGCCTAACGGAAGGAGTTGGGGCTTCGAGGGGGTAGTTCGACGATCGACTACCCTCACCCGAAGCTTGGGATAGTCGTATGTCGAACTGATCATCCTGGTCAGAAGAGCTAGCCTGTGCCCGCCATGAACCTCATCCTTGTACTCGGCGATCAATTAGACCCAGGCGTCGCGTCGTTGCGGGCGGGCAATCCAGACACAGACACGGTCCTGATGGCGGAGGTCGCGGAAGAGGCGACCTATGTCCGGCATCACAAAAAGAAGATCGCGTTTGTCTTCGCGGCCATGCGCCATTTTGCCGAAGAGCTTCGAGCCCGGGGCTGGTCGGTCTTCTACACTAGGTTCGACGATCCAGGGAATGCAGGCTCGCTCGATGGCGAAGTCGAGCGGTGGATCGACGCGCTGCATCCCGGCCGGGTGATCGTCACGGAGCCCGGAGAGTATCGGCTCAAAGCCGCACTCAGCGAACGGGCCGCGCGCTGGGATGTTCCGCTGGAGATCCTCGGATAAGTGTTCACGATTCCTGGATCCGGGGTCATGGGGTCGCCAGTGTTTCCGGATGCGACGCGGTCGCCGTACAAGTCAATTTGTAACTCACTGTCCAGGATTTCCGTTGTCGAATTGAACTCAAATACCCCGACTTCCGGGCGTGACGTGTTTTGCGTGCGTCTGGCGTTGATTGTCGCGTCTGAGATCAATGTGAAGTTCGTGTCAAATGTTCCCAGTCCGCGGATTTCATTTGAATGAATCGCCAGGTCGTGGGCTCCGGTAAATGCGAGTCCACCTTGTGCAAATTCCAGGATGCCGTTTCTGTTGCCTGTGAATACAGTGTCGCTGCCCAGCGAAACGTTAGGGTCAAAGTTGTTGGTCAGGTGGACAAAGCCGGTGTTGTGAAATGAATCCAGAACACTGAAATGCCGGGACTGCAGGAAGCCTTCATTGGAAACGTTCTGCAGTATTGAGGCGTCATCACCGTCTCCATCAATGTCGATGGTTCCACCTCCACTGGTCCGGAATGTCACGTTGCGAATCTGCTTGGCAGGCGCGTTGCGGTTGCGGTCGAATCTGATTCGACTCCCCGAACCGACGGCCTCGATGATTCCGCCTTCAGTTTCAAGGATCTGGATGTTAAGCCCCCCGCCATTGGACGCGCGCAACAGGCCGTTGTTGTTCAGGACACCATCAAAGTAGCGATCGGGATTCGTGCCAGCGAGCTGGCCGAAGATCGTCAGATTCGTAAGTGAGCCGGTCGGGGTGTTAGCATCTATCAGTCCGTTGTTGTCTACGAACCGGGCTACTAATGCACCCAGTCCTTGAATCGTATGCCCGGCACCGTTGGTTAGTGAAAGATCGTTGAACGATTGTGTGAGGCTGCTCGATGTCGTACTCAGGTCAACAGAACCGTTACCAGTGATTTCAAAATCCGAGCGGAATCTGATGTTGGTTGAACTGGTCCGGACTTCCACTACTCCGTTATTTTGTAGTCGGGCGGGTGCTGAACCGGTTCGTGAATCAAAGGTCAGGAAGCCATCAAAGCCATTTCCAACGTTTGCTCTTTCAACGACAAGCGTGTCTCCCTCATCAACACGGAGACCACGGATCTGCACATCCTCACCGCCGGTGGACACGATCGAATCGATATTCTCGTCTTTGTCCAGCAACACGATCGTAGATGTGTCTGTCGGTTTTCCATTGATCCAGCGGAAACTATCCCGCCAGTTTCCGGAGCCTCCATCCCACTGGGGTACCTGTTCTGTCAACAGAGCCGTGTCATCGCCGCTACCACCTGCGTAGGAGATGAATAGATCGACACCGTCGAAATTGCCGATAAGGTCGCCTTCGTTCAGGCCGTTGAACTGCCCGGTAGAAGTGCCCGCTGCGTCAGTAATCTGGAATGACTCGTTGAAGTCGAGCGAGCTGAGTGCGCCGCTTGATTCAACGGTAAGCGAGCCGGATCGCTGCAGGTTTCCAGCAATACTCCATGAATCGAATCCGTTCTCATCAAATTGGAAAACAGATTCTGCAGCACTGCCAAGAGTAAGATCACTTTGGAAAGTCGTTCGCTGCGTGTGCAGTTCGGGTGTCGCGTTTACTTTGCCATTGAGAATCAGTTCACCGGCTCCGTTTGTGGCTGCAGAATTGCTCAACACTGCATCTCCATTCACCGAGATGCTGCCGTTATTGGTGCGCAGAGTGCTTGCTGAATCGAGGTTGCCGTTGATAACGAGGTTCTCACCGATCGTGTCTATCCGGCCGAATCCGGAATCTGAAACGTCACCGTTGATGGTCAGCCCTCGTAATATCGAGCCGCCGGTAATGTTGATGTCGCCGTTGAATGTGCCGTTTCCATTCAGGACTCCATTGCCTCGAAGTTGAGCGGCATTGCTGGACGAGAATGTAGAGCCGTTTGCGATGTTAAGTGCCGCGCCTGCCGGACGGCCACCGATGAAAAGCGAGTTTGCAGATACGCCGTTCGTGGAAACGTTTACAGAGCCTTCAAGCAGCGAAACAGCTTCCATTGCGATTACTGAATCTATGTTTAGCGCGCCCTGAAAGATTGTGGTTGTACCTGTGTTCGTCCAGTTTGCATCATTAATGTCTACCGTTGCACCGGAACCGATAAAGATGTTTCCGCCTCCGCCGACGTCTGATCCGGTGTTCAGGTCGTAGGTGCCGTTTCCGAAGTTGAGTGAGGTCCCGTTTCCAAGGAACAGCGAGCCGGAATTAACCCCTCCTCCACTGAGGGCAATAAAGCCGGAATTGATTTCCACTGAACCGGAATTGTTGAATACAGAGTTGAAGGTGGTGGTTATCGCGCCCTGGTGACGAAGTGTACCGGAGTTGTTGAACGTCATCGAATTGTCGGTTCCGAATGTCCGGAACTGAAGCCCGGACACGTTAACGTCCCCCGAGTTGTTGAAGGTTGAACTGGTTCCAAGGATAGAGCCCGACTGCCAGTCAAACGTCCCGACGTTGTCAAACGCTGCTCCGCCTGTCAACTGTTTTGTGCTACCTGAAGCCGTGAATTGGCCGTTTGAAACGAGGTTGATTCCCTCCAGCGTACCGCCGGACCAGGTCGAAGCAGAGTTGCCAATTTCCAGTATGGAACTGCCGGTAATGGTGGCCCCGTTCAACAGCAAAGCATCGATCTCAATGTTCTGATCGAGATTGACGGAGCCGCCATTTATCTCAGCGATGTAGCTATCGAAGGTTGAATTGTCTGGAAACTGTGGAGTGCTCCAGCGAAACGCATCTGTCCAGTTTCCGAAGGACCCGTTCCAGACCGCCGTAGTCTGTGCCAATGCGGGGGTGGCCCAAGCCGACATAAAAAAAGCGGCTACAAACAGGAACGGCAGTGCCTTGATTTGAATCCAGGTTCGAATTTGACGTGGCTTGCACAGGCTCACAGTTTTTCGTTCTGGACGATGCGCGGTGTTCATCAGCTTTCCCGGGACAGTTAAACGCTGGATCAGGTCGGAATTCACAGTGGAGATCAGGGCCGCCACTGAGCGGCATACGATCTAAGCGGCATACGATCTAAGCGGCATACAAAAGGAGGCCGCGAATGGCTTTCAGGTAGAAGATGCAGATGGCCGCATTTTCAGGCCGCGAAAAATCTGGAAATACTTCGAGCAACTCGCGGTGACTTAGTGCGAGAGCCGTGCGGCAGGGGTAATTTGCGGCGGTGGCAATAACGCGAGGGATTTCCCTGTATCCAGCGTTTCAAAACCACACACCTGTTCACTCGGGCCTACGTTTTGATCTCGAAATTCACAGGTTGTGATCCCCTACCGTTCCGGCGGGAGACGGCTGTAAGTGAGTCGCGGGAAAAGGAAACCAAACTCGGGTCCGGCTGATGAACAAGCTCATTTTTGCAATATGGTGCTGCATGCTCGTTGCGGGCATGGTCTGGATCAGCGACTACTCAACTCGACCCGCGAAATCAGACGGTGTTTTGGATCTATGGCCCGAAGAGACGACGCTTCGATGTGGTGGCGACTCCTGTCTGCTGTTGTTTGTCCACCCGCGGTGTCCTTGCACTCGCGCGACGCTGAGACAACTCGAAAAGCTCTCCGCCGATACCGCAGACGCCATCAGACGACCTCGAATCGTCACTCTGTGTTACTGTCCGGATACTGCCGAAGAGGGCTGGGCAAAAACTGATATCTGGGAGTCAGCGTCCGCACTCGGTGAAGTGATTCTGGATCCAGGCGGTGAGGAGGCAGGTCGATTCGGGATCTCAACCTCGGGACACATCATTCTATTTGATCACGGCGTACGGATATTTGACGGAGGTATAACGGCCGGGCGCGGTCATGAAGGTGAGCCTCCTGCATTGACTGCTTTGATCGGTTGCATACGTGGCAGGGAGAACAAGCAGTGCGCATTCCCCGTTTACGGCTGTGGACTCTTTGAAAGAGGAATTGAGCAATGAGTACCAACGCATCACACGTCCTGAGTGAAAGGGATGTGCAGACTGAAATCAGTGATCGAACTTCTTTGTTGATGGAGGACATCAACTTCCGCAACTGTTGCAAAATTGACAGTGGCTTCTTCTGGTTGTTGTTTGCTCAATGGGTATTGGCGGGAGTGTTGACAATGATTGTCACTCCCACCACCTGGATCGGTGCAACGGAACACGTGCACATGCACGTCTGGTTCGGGATCATCTTCGGCGCACTCGTGTCGGGCTTTCCCATGTTCATGATCTTGAAGTGTCCCGGCCACTTGCAGACGCGATTGTCAGTCGGAATCGCTCAAGCGGTCTGGACATGCCTGTTGATTCATTTGACCGGCGGACGCATTGAAACTCACTTTCACGCATTTGCATCACTTGCCTTTCTCGCGGCTTATCGAGACTGGAGAGTCCTGATACTTGCGACAGCAGTCATCGGCATTGATCACTTTGTTCGCGGTTTGCTCTGGCCAATGTCGGTATATGGCGTCGCAGTAGACAGTCAGTATCGTTTTCTGGAGCACGTCGCGTGGGTGCTGTTCATGGATATCTTCCTTTTCTGGTCCTGTTTCCGGCACCAGAAGGAAGCGTTCGAAAAGTATCACCGCAGAGCGGTGTTGGAAGAACAAGCCAAGCTCAACGAGCAGATGATCAAGTTTTCGCGGGAAGCGGGTAAGGCTGAAATTGCGACGGGGGTATTGCACAACGTCGGAAACGTGATGAACAGTGTCAATGTGTCAGCAGATGTCTTGAAAGACCGGATGCGTTCGAAGGTTCAGCGCCGCCTTCAGGCGACTCATTCCCTGCTCGAGGAACATCAGCAGAACCTGCCCGGATTCTTCAGTGATCAGCAGAGAGCAGAATACTTTGTTCCATTTATCGGGCAGTTGTCGGAGGATGTCGGCGACCTGCTGGCCGAGGTTGAAAGTCTGCAGGAGAAGTTGAATCACGTTAACAATGTTGTTGCATCGCAGCAGGATCTGGCAACGATGTCTGGTGTTGATTCCACTTTTGATATGGCGGAAGTCATCGAATCAAGCATCGTGATGTTGAGTGATTCATTCCTGAAGTCCCGTGTAGAGATCGATTTTGAAAAGGAAATCGTTCCTTTTGTCACGACAGACAAACACAAGTTGATCCAGATACTTGTAAATCTGCTTCGCAACGCCAAGCATGCGATTGAAGACAACGATGGAACCGAACGTTCCATTCTCGTCCGTCTGTACAAGGTCAGTGAGTGTCGCATCGGAATCGAAGTTCGGGATACGGGCGTCGGAATAAGTGACGAAAATCTCGGGAAGATTTTCCAGCACGGATTCAGCACCCGCAAAGACAGAGGCGGGCATGGTTTCGGCCTGCATCATACAGTCTGCGTCCTGCAGGAACTTGGTGGCGAACTCAGGGCCGACAGTGAAGGAGTCGGTCGCGGAGCAACCTTCTTCCTTGAACTCCCTGTCGAAAATCGAGTTCCTGAAGGCTCAGCGTAGGCTCCTCTTGATTGAAACGCTGTAAGACGTCTGGTTCACGGGCCGGCGATTGCGGCAAGTTCCTTCCCCGGCAGTCCTCCCGTCGGTTCACACTTCTGTTATGAAACCGCGTCATTTGCCGGGCACAAAGCGCGGCTGGCCTCCAGTATTGCGATTTCTCCAACAATGACGCAGGCGCAAAAGGATTAACGCCGGGGACAGTTTGTTGATTCCGTCTTCATAACTCTCATACTTGCGATGAGTGACGGATATGGCAACAAACCGGGAGAACCGCATGAACCTTCTATCGCATGTAATGCTCAACGACCCTGAAGTTGGTCACGAACTGAAGACGAGAAATAATTCTACCGGCCTCCCGATGGCCGGATACAACGACTACGACTCAGGGGTCCTTCAGGAGATAATGGCAGTCGCAGATGGTAGTTCCCCTGCCATGGAAGCCATCGGTGGATTCGGAAACGAGGAAGCCGTCGTGTTGTTTGAAGGTCGGCCTTCGTTGCTGATCAAGAACAACGGGTTCGTTATGCCTGACCTCGCGATCTGGCGCGAACGATTAGGAGCGTCAATCGGCTTGCTGGAAAGAGTGATTCCATCGGTCTGCCGGATTGAACTTGCGCGCCATCCGTTGAGTGCTTTCTATCCAATGATCGGAACGGCGTGGCTGGTCGCGGAGGATGTTCTGGTAACGAACCGGCATGTTGCTGTCGTATTCGGATTCAAGGAGGGCAACCGTTTCAGTTTTCGACGCCACCCGGAAGGCGGACATATCGAGATACGCGCTGACTTTGTTGCTGAATTCGGTTCAAGACTGGAAAGTGAGCATGAGGTAGCAGAAATTCTCCATATCGAGGATGAGGCGGATCTCGACATGGCAATTTTGAAGATCAGGACCAGCTCAGCCATTGGCCAGCCTGTGGTTCTGGGAGCTCCTACAGACAGTGAACTGGTTGCGACAGTCGGATATCCGGGCGACGATCCGCGGGTTCCACGTTCACGGCTGGAGCCGATTTTTGACGGAACCTATCGCGTGAAGCGGCTTGCGCCGGGCATGATCATGGGGAGTCCCGGTTCCGAAATTCTGAAGCACGACTGCAGCACGTTGAAAGGCAGTTCAGGGTCGCCTGTTTTTTCGCTCGACACGGGTAGAGCCGTCGGTCTGCACTTTTCCGGCCAATTTGGAATCGCAAACTCTGCGGTCAACGCAGAGCAGCTGAAGCGGCTACTGTCGCGATTGAATATTTCCGTGCCCGTTTCGTGGGTAGAGCCATCGTTCCGAAGCCCCGATGACAACGAGAATACTCCATCGAGACGCGACGGATATCAACCTGATTTCCTCGGAACTGGAAATTCTGTACCACTTCCGGGTAGTCAGCACCACGATGCATTGCAATTGCCTGCTCCGGAAAACGGAACCGAGCTCACTTACCGGCATTTCTCGGTCGTGATGCATAAGGATCGCGGCCTGGCACTCTGTGCAGCGGTCAACGTAAACGGTGAATCACTAAGGCGGATACCTCGCGACAACAGCTGGAGTACCGACTCCCGAATCGGCGCCGACAAACAGCACGATAACGCACTTTACAGCGACAACGACCTGGATCGCGGGCATCTTGTTCGTCGCCTGGATCCGGTATGGGGAGACTTTGATACCGCTTCCGAAGCAAACGAAGATACGTTCTTCTACACCAATGCTGCGCCCCAGCACAAAAGCCTCAATCGGCAGTTGTGGCTCGGGCTCGAAGACTACGTGCTCGATAATGCGCGAACAAATGATCTCAGGATTTCAGTGTTTACGGGGCCGGTATTTGATCCGGCAGATCCAGTTCATCGAGGCGTAAAGATCCCGCGGCGATTCTGGAAAATTGTTGCGTTTACCGATGAAGCTTCCGGCGAACTCAGATCAACCGGGTATCTGCTTGATCAGTCGCATTTGGTTATTGATGTGCCGGAAGAGGCCGCCTTTGGAGCCTACAAGACGTTCCAGGTTTCTGTTGACACAATTGCCAGGATGACCAGCCTGGAAATGGGCGAACTCGTTGCGGCGGACGTACTCGCCAACTTTGAGTCAGCTCAGAACCTGCCGCTGACAAGTCTCGAAGAGATCGTGCTTGATCGTGGCGATTGCAAAAGCACCGATAGTGGATCGATGGGTTCGGGCGGACTACCCCGAAAATCACATGGTCAGATCAGTTTGCAGGAACTGAATCGAATGATGACGGATGTTGATATTCCAGAATCCGCTCTACGGCGCTACCTGAAAACAGATCCGGCACAATCCCGCGCTTTTCATCCACACGTCACGATGGATGAAGCGACAGTCGAGGTTCCGGACGAGGAGTCCGCCGCCGCAATGACGGCATTCAACGGCATGTCCAGGTGGCGCCGCAAAGTCCGTTATCGCCGGAAGATCAGAGCAGGTTGGGACGGGCTGCGAGTTGTATCCGAAGGCGACTCCTGGTTTCAGTATCCCGTGATGCTCGATGATGTGATTGATCACCTGTTTGACGACTACGCGATCCTCAGTCTGGGAGCCGCAGGAGACCTTCTGCAGGACATGGTTCGACAGGATGAAGTTGTTGATTCGGTCCGCGAAGAGGGCGCAGATGTTGTGCTGCTAAGTGGCGGCGGCAATGACCTGCTTGGCGGCGGACGATTGCAGGAATACTTGAAGACTTTCAGTCCGGCAAATTCTCCGGAAGAATGTATCAAGAAGAACCGGTTCAGAACGTTCGTAGACGGGATCACCGACCGGTACAAATCCATCTTCCGCCGCCTGACCAGTTCATTTTCAGAACTGCACGTTTTCTGCCACGGCTACGACTACGCGATTCCCGACGGAGGTCCGTGGCTGGGTAGGCCGATGGAGGAACTGGGATACGAGAACCGGCAGTTGCAGAGGGAGATCATCGCGGTTGTCATTGATAGATTCCATGAAGCGATGGTCAGCGCGACCGGACAGTTTGACCGTGTCCATTTCGTTGATTGCCGGAATGCCGTTCGCGACTCGCAGTGGTACGACGAATTGCATCCGGACGACGACGGCTATCGGACGGTGGCTTCAAGGTTCCGCGCTCACATCAATGAGCACTTGATGTAATTGCCTCCAATAGATAGCTGGCTCCGATGGCGAGCAAAAAAGGCTCACGGTTTTGTTCGTGAGCCTTTTCTATTTCCCGCGGTATTGCTCGCGGCTAGATCTGAACAGCGCCTCCATCGAATAGCGGAACGGTCATCGTGAAGTTTTCCGGATAGGTCAACTTCTGTTCCTCAAGCATCCCGATGGCAATTTCTTCGCCCAGTCTCATGGACTCAATGTAGTCACTGTAGTAGTGAACGCCTGCCCAGTTGCGGCCGATGGCGATATTTGCAGCCAGCTTGTTGAGTTCGCCTTCAACAGTAAGCGGGCAAGCGACATTCAGTTTTCGCAGTGCAGAGCCGTCCTTGGTCGGTTGGTAGGCGATCCCCTGCGCTCCATCCATCCAGTCGCCCGGTGTCCATCCATGATCAAAGTAGGCTTTGAGAATCGTCACACAGGCGCCGGCAACCGTTCCGTGTCCGGCTCCGTAGGCAGGGTGCATCGGTGAACCTTCCGCGAACGCCATAGGCAGCAGGTAACTTGCATCCTTGCCGCATGGTTCGTCTTTATTGAATTCGCGGTTGTTACGGTTGTTGTGATCCTTGATCTCCCGTAGGAGCGACTTTCTTTCTGACCACGTTAGATCCTTCAGTCCGGGGCTATCGCCTTCCCCTTCCATCAATCTGGTAACCGGTTTGAACGAACCGCTAAGCTCGGTTTTACCCTTGCTTCCGGACGATTCGAAGTGCATCCAGCGATCGACCAGTCCGCCGACCGCTTCGGGTCGCAGTCTGCGGTGTACGTTGAATTTCTGGTACCTGACAGCTTTCAATGCGCGTGTCGCGACTTCACAAACCAGGCTTAGAATGTGCGGGCCGCCGAAATGTGCAAATCCTTGTTGTTTGTCAAACGTATCTGCTTCGGTGTATGGAATTCCGCGGTCCAGAGGCGCCCCGGCGCTTAAAAGGAACAGGCAGGCGTTCAAGTAGGCTTCGTATAGAGCATCGTAGTGGACATAGGAAGCGAGGTCTCTTGGAGACGTCATGAAGCGCGGTTTATCTTCTGTATACGTCTCAACACCGCGAAGGTCCGCTCCGTTTTGAACGTCAACATACTGCGGCCAGACTGTCATGTAATCTTTGCACGGCGTAGCAACGGGGACACGCAGGTCTAGTCCGAGGACTCCGTACTGCACCACGCCGTCCCGAGCGGCCTCGCTTCTTCCAACCGGATTCGAGTTGCCAACCAGCAGGAACTGCGACAAATACGGACCTGTCTGTTCTCCCGGGGTAACACCTCGAAACAGCTGATCTGCCGTGTATAGATCACGACGGCGACAGATTGATTGCCCCTTGTAGCCCCAGTCTTCTGAAAACCCGCTGAACCATGGCAGTTCACTCATCATGACAAACGCCTTTCTAAAGTCGTTCATCCCCGGAGCTTTTTTTAGTCTGGGCGTGCGATCATTTTCACCGGACCGGAAGCTTGTGCCTTCAGGTAGCGGGAAGTCTGCAAAGGGCATGTCTCTTAGCAGGGCCATGGCATAGACCTCTGCGGTCTCGGCAATCAACTCATCGCTGTCAAGCCTTGGCGCGGGCGGCATCGTGACCGCCTGGGCATCGGGGCCCTGCAGGTCGAATACGTTGCCGGCGCCTGCACTTTCCCATGCGCGGACTTTAGCGCCGACTTTTTCTTCATGATCTTTCGATTGCCGCGACTGCCAGTGTTCCGCACGATTTTCAGTCTCTGAAGTAATTGCCTCCTTCGTCGGAACACCGGCCGTGGTCGTTGTCGAGAGTGCGGGACCAAGCGGCGTATGCCGGAAGTCTTCAGGATCGCCGGATTGTATTCCGGTCACAAACAACTTGTAGTCGACCGGATTCAGCAATAAACCGGTTTCCGGATGATGAGGCAGCCCCTTGGTGTAGTTCGCGATATGAGACGGTCCGGCGTCGCCACGGTATTCGTATTCTTCACTGTTATTGCAGTGGTGAACCGGAGAACGGTTGGCCGCGAGTTCCGCGGCATTGATTCTTACTTCTTTCGACTGGGAACGACGACTCTTTCGCATGATGATCTCCGGTGAAAAAAATGACCCCGCCTTCTTTTCTCGAAAAAAGTCAGCTTCCTCCGCCGCCTGGCAGCCAGCTCTTTAATCTGTCCAGAACGACATTGTTAATAACGGTAGCTTCATTTCCGCTGCCGTTACTACTACTGCGAACGTGAACTCCCACGGCTGACCAATAGGGCGAGCCGTTCGCTGGAATTCGTTCGACAAGTACCGGTGCTCCACTTTGCCCCTTGGAAGTATCAATGTTGTAAAAGAGGTTTCCTGTTGAACGTGAGATCGTCCCGCGGTGAAACCACTGTGTCGTCCCGTTTTGAGTCAGGCTTTCAGAGTTGTGAACCTTTTTCGGGTATCCGGAGACGATTCCGGGAGCCGTAAAGTTGGCGTTGAATTTGGTTAGAGCCAGGGGAGGTGCGGCAAACGGTCTGTTGAGTACTACTACTCCGAAATCCCAGCGTTTGTCGCCGGCGCGATACTCGGGCGGCACCCGTAGAAAGGACTTTCCTACTTCGCAGGTGCCGAAGTTTGGAGTGACTCCGCCGTTGATACCGGCAAGAACAATAACTTTGCTGGAAAGTCCGTGTGCAGGTTTGTAGAGATTGTGTGCAGCGGTCAAAAGAAGGTTCTGACGGATCAGAAACCCTGTTCCGATGTAAGGTGTTGAGCCGAAGTACATTCGCAGGCGGCAGATAGACCGCCACGGGAAATTCATGCTCGACGACACTTGTTCCCTGTTGTCGGGACCAATGATTGATTCGGGAAGAACTTGCCCCGCGGGTGCCGGCAGGGTGTCAGTTGGTGGTGTATCGTTCTGCCATGACTTGGGGTCGGCCAGAACGGGACTCTGTCCATAGTGTATTTTCATGCTGCCTCCGCGGGACGACCCAAGTCTAGGTGCAACCCCCGGCAACATCAAACGAAAAACAGCCGGGTTTCCCCGGCTGAATAGACTCGTGCGACCTGGTTTTGCACCACCACCACAGGGGTGATTGACAGGAAACTAGTTGGTCGTAAACACGTTGGTTCGATTTTGAATCACTGGCCGGTTTCTTCTGAGAATCGGAAACCAGCCTCGACGATGTGAATGGGCTCCGTCAGAATCATCAGAAGCAACATTCACATTGACTTCGTTAGCCGTTGCACCGCCATAGGGTGCAATTCCGTTGGTGACACCTGGCAAAGCACGCTGGACGATTGCATTTCCGGCATTCGTTGCTGCACGTTGAGCACCTCCACGAATGGCTCCGGGGATGGCAGGTCCAAACAGGTCACCGCTATCTTCGCCGGACTCGTCTCTGGTTTCAGCTGCCGGCGGGAGTAATTCCAACGGCATTTGTATGGTCTGGCCGGGGGGCGTAGCAGCCTCGCCTGCAGGAGGCGAGACCTGCTGCTGTTGAAGTAGCTGCCCGATGATTCCGAGCATTTGTTGATCAGTGTTGGCAAGTGACGGATCGCGGGTCATGTAGTCGCGATCAAAGTGATGTTCAACGATCAGTTCCCAGTGCATTTGACCATCGGGGCTGAGCTCAGGCTCATAAATGTATATTTCCGCATAGTTGAGCATTTTTGCCGGAATCATTTGTTGTTGTTTGATTGCATCAGCAAATTCAGTAACAGCGTTGACGAGCGTGTTGGTTGGAATTGTGTCAGTAGTGTTCTCATTCACACTCGGTGCTGTATTCGGACTTGGAACTCCCAGCGCCGCAATGTCACTGACTTCATTCAATACGTCGGCGGCACCGCGACCGGTAAACAAAGCTTGTACGCCACACGCCATACGGTTTTGTGCCGTACTGCTGTCCTTCAAGTAGAAAGGACCCATGCCCGTATACATCCAGCCGTTGACCATATTCATGGCTGCCCGCACCTCGCCGGGGCCACCGGAAATCTGCAGGCCGTACTTCTGAGACAAATCAGGCACAAAAACGATTTGATAAGAAAAGAAACTGTCCGGAGTTATTCCGTCTCTCCATGCATCGGACGGGGTCATCTGTTCGCGAGCAAATGGTTGGGTTCCATCGATTCCCGACTCCTCCGTACCGCCGCCACCGTCTTCGTCCGGAGGTGTTGCAGGGAAAGAAACATTTGCATTCAGATTTGCATAGTCAGCCTGATTGTCGAACGAACCCGGAATCGGAGCACTACCGGTCAAACCGACTTTGGCCTCATCAATGTGGCGGACATTCTTGGCAACTACGAGTAATGGTTTAGGTAGATAGTAGGGAATGCCACAGGGCTCGCATTCGCCACCCGGAGACATTCTCACGGCAGACACTGAAAACGCTCGCTCCGGCTTCCTGTGACAACAACAACCGGTCACGATAAGCCCGGTGAGTACCAGAGTTAACATAAAGCATCGATTAGCAAATTTGGAAATCCCGCGGGAATCAACCCGCGGTGCAACGACTCTCCCCATCCTTGGATTCATTTCTTTCCCCAGTTTTGAAATAGGTGCTTTTATTTGCACATTTAGTTTTTTCGACACAACATGAAATAACGGCGCTCTAAAAATCGCCGCGATCTGTTTATTGTGGAGTACAGCGCGGAAACTGTACGGGTTATATCAGTCGTCACATCGGGTAGCAGGTGAACTCCAATGGCAGCTAAAAAGAAGTCTTCACGCTCAAAGAAGAAAACCTCGTCACGCAAACGTAGCAAAAGCAAACGCGTATCCGGTTCGCGCCCCCGGACCGCCGCGAAGAGCCGTCGAAATTCATCGCGTTCATCCGGGGACGATCCCGGTGAATCAGCTCTTCCCGCAAGCGCGCACCAGGAATTGTCTGTTGATCTGTCCGGCTATGGATCGGAAAGCAACGTCGTGATTCCCGCTGACGAATTCGTCGGTGATATTCTGCCCGAGTTTCAGCGCAACGTTGCGCAATCCGGCGGCTATCAGACACAGGCGGCTGAATCCGAAACCTTGTTCGGCCACTATCGGCCGGGTGACCAGCTGCTCGGTGGACCGGGGGTTGGGAAGGAAAGGTACGTGCCTGTCTGGTATGCCAGTCACGGAAATCGCTCGAATGAAGCGATGATCAGCGGGCCGACCGGAATGAGTGTGCAGGAGATGGTCGCCGAAGTAATCATCGGTTCCGATGACCGGGTAAGGGTTAACAATACAACCAGCTATCCGTTCAGCGCACTTTGCTCACTTGAGATCGAAGCACGTACCGGGCGTACGTATGTCGGCACCGGATGGCTCATCGATTCGACAACCGTTATTACCGCCGGCCACTGTGTCTACCTTCGGAATGAAGGCGGTTGGGCGAGATCAATCAAGGTGTTCCCCGGGCGAAACGGTGACAGTAAACCTGCGACCCATAACGCAAGTCGACTCATGAGCGTAAGAGGCTGGGTTGAGGACGGTATTCCCGCTAGCGATTACGGAGCAATCAAGTTGGGAACTGGAACATCTGGCACAGGCACAATCGGTTACGGAACCGGTACGGCAGATGAATTGAGACATTTCAATTGTCATGTCATTGGCTATCCCGCTGATAAGCTCGGACAAATGTGGGGCCACGCGCGACGTCTCAGTGCGGTGCGGACAAGCACACTGGTCTACGATATTGATACCTATGGTGGAAACAGTGGTGGACCGATCCTTGTGGTAGTTGATGGCCAACCGTTTTCCATCGGTATTCACAACTACGGCGACTTGTCAGGAAACTCGGCCACGCGCATTACCGATCGGGTGTTCGACAACATTGAGTCGTGGAAGAGTTAGGCAGGAGTTTGAATCGTGGTTTGTGCTGTGCAAAACACTTTGCACCGCAACTGCTTGGTTGAGGGAAAGGCTGGTCGATGGCAAAATCGAGGCGAGTGATGGGGAAGCCGCCTGCGCAGCAAATGCGCTCGCGGCCTGACACAGCCGATCTTCGAGAGCCCGCGAAAGATCCAGCACCTCCGGGGTTGTTTGATTCACTTCAGGGGGATGAGTTCTCTCCGGATTCGAAGCCTGTTTCTTCAGGGTTTCGCGAGCCTCCGGAAGATACGGCTGCATCCGGCCTGTTTGATACTTTTCATGTGGAACCGCCGGAAATCGACGTTGATGGCGAGGATCACGCGCTGGGGGCTGGCGACAATTTCCAGCCCATGTCGGCTGGTGCCATCCAGGCGAGTGAATTCACTGGAACGATAATTTACGTCCATGGTATCGCCAACAAACCGATCGCGTCTGTTCTGAAAAGCCAGTGGGATATGGCGCTGTTCGGATGTGAACTGGGCGAGCGATCACGGATGGTCTACTGGGTAAACAGGAATCGTTACCCCACGCCCTACGAGAGTGCTTCCTATCGGCCTGACACTTGCGACAACATTGACTACACCGCTACGTCGGAACAGTTTCCACTGACTGAGTCTTTCAGTACCAGATCTCTGGATGCCGAACGGACTCTTGCTGAAAGGCTGGGTCGAAACAATCCTGAGGCCGGAGCATTCCTGAGGAATCTGATCGAACAGATCGAAAAGCCTGCGCTGACTTCGGAATCCGGTGACTTAGCAAGACAAGCGGAGTTATTTCCCGGTGGACCATGGATTCGTGACTGGATAACCAGAAGGGTAACCAGAGCGTTCCTCCCTGATGTATATGACTACTTCTTCGATGACCGATTCGCAGCCAATGTTGACAGGCTTTTTTGTGATCGCGTTGAGAAAGCCGACGGGCCGCTGATCGTGGTCGGCCATAGTCTCGGAAGTGTCATTGCCTATAAAAATCTTGTCCGGCTCAGCCAGACGGGTGCGTCGGATGATGTCCAGTTGTTCCTGACCCTCGGGTCTCCGCTGGGAATTCTCGAAGTGCAGGAACAGTTGATGAAGTCACTACGGGTGCGCCGGCTTTCAGTGCCGGGCAATATCCGTCAGTGGATCAACGCAGCTGATCGGCTCGATCCAGTCGCCATTGATCCGAGACTGGACAACGATTTCGACGGTTCGATTGTCGACAAACCCGATATTCGCAATGTCGATTCACCACGGCATCCACATTCTGCAACAGGGTACCTGCAGGTCGACGAAGTTCGCAGCAGTATTTTGAATATCACTGGTGGCAGTTTCGGTCAGGAATTGACTGACTTTGTTATCGCCAAAGATGTTTCGCGCGAGATTGAAAACGTCCTGTCGCCTTTTTCCGACCCGAATGACATGCCCAGACAGGAGGTGCTGATCGAGGTTCGCGAAAGTGCGGTCAGCGTCGATGTTTATCCCGGTGGATTGCAGCGTCCTGCGAATGCGAGAGGAAAGCTTGAACTTGGAAAGCGGGAGATCGAGCGAAAACTGATCGAGGAAATCGGCGTATTTCCGGAGGACATCGAACCACTTGAACGCTTCGTCGCAGCACGGCTGACTCCGCCTCAGATTGAAAGGCTTGCAAAGCTGCTCAATCAGCACGACGTGAAGTTTGCACGGATCTGGTCGGACGCCGAAAAATACACACTTTCGCGGGACGCCGGAGCAACAGACACCGGATCAAAAGCAGCTTTCTCTGAGTCTGTGGTCCGCGACAGCCAGGACGTCGTGCACACCGCTGCTGCATTACGGGTGTACGGTACCGACGGTACGGGAATCACATGGGCTGTTCTCGATACCGGTATCAATCATCACCATCCCCATTTTCAGCTTCCACGAAACGGCAACGTTGTCGCGAAGCAGTTTGATTGTACCAGTCGTGGTGTTCAGGAACTTGATCTCGATGTTCGCGTAAATCTGGACCCTCATGGGCATGGCACGCATGTCGGTGCCATCATTTCCGGAGGCAGGTACAACGGGGAACGGAACGACAATCGATTAATCACTGCAAACGCACCTTGTTGCAAGTTGATCAGCTACAAGGTCCTTGATGTCGCCGGGAAAGGGCGCGATTCGTTCGTCATAAAAGCTCTGCAGCATATTGCCAATCACAATGAACAGGCGGGCTATCCTGCAATACAAGGAATCAACCTTTCTCTTGGCGGACCATTTGACGCGGAAGTCTATGGCTGCGGTCATTCACCTGTTTGTAAAGAGTTACGGAGGCTCTGGAGGCAGGGAGTTCTTGTTGTTGTCTCGGCCGGGAATGCAGGGTTTGCCGAGTTGCAATCCAGAAGCGGCCCGCTTCGAGCGAACATGGATCTATCAATCGGAGATCCCGCCAATCTGGAAGAAGCCATTGCCGTCGGGAGTGTTCATCGAAGCAAGCCCTGGACCTACGGCGTCTCCTATTTCTCTTCAAAGGGCCCGACGTCCGACGGACGCCAGAAGCCGGATCTTGTTGCCCCAGGAGAAAAAATAAAGAGTGCCAACAGCCGGTGCACAGCGGACCCCGCAACATGGTACGTGCGCAAAAGCGGTACCAGTATGGCGGCCCCTGAAGTTTCGGGCGTGCTTGCCGGTTTTCTCTCGCAGCGTCGTGAATTGATCGGACGACCTGACGATGTCAAAAAGATCCTGCTCGAAAACTGCACTGACATCGGACGGGCCCGTGAGCATCAAGGGGCTGGAATTCCCAACCTTGTGAAAATGTTGCTTGCCACTTGAGCCATCCCATCGCAAAACTTCTGAAGGCGCAAAACAAAAGGACTCGCAAGCAAGATCGCGAGTCCTTTGAATTTGTTTATTGAGCCGTCCTGTTTACGGGTTGATTTCAAGCAGATCAACTGTGAACAGCAGAACAGATCGGCCAGGGATGTTCGGACGACCGTTGACGCCATATGCCAGGTCCCATGGAATTGCGAATTCCATAGTTCCACCGACTTTCATCAACTGCAGTCCTTCCGTCCAGCCGGCGATTACCTGCGTCAGGAAGAACGAAATGTCATCGTTCGCATCGAACTGGGTGCCGTCAGTCAGAGTGCCGACGTAATTTACGCGTACACGATCCGTTGCGATCGGAGATGCCCCGGAACCCGCTACTACTGAGCGGTACTGAAGCCCGCTTGCTGTTTCCATCCAGCCGGGATTGTTGATGTTGTCAGCAAGAAACTGCAGTTGCTGATTGGCACGTACGTCACTGACATTGATAATCACGTCGTTCGGCCGGTTAACCCGCTGGTCAACCCCGTGACCAATAATGCGATCGACGGCGTTGTCGTCACCGGTATCAATGATGTCGACCCCCGAGGAATCGTCAGGAACGTTTGCGGTTGCTGACTGAATCCTGTCGGATCCGGGTCCACCGTTGAGTTCGTCGTTGCCGTCATCGCCGATGATGTTGTCGTTACCGGTGTCGCCATTGAGCTCGTCGTCACCATTTCCGCCGAGCAGAGTATCGGCATGTTCATTGCCATGAATCCGGTCGTCACCATCCTGACCCACGAGGCGATCTGGCTCGGTTCCACCATTGATAACGTCATTCCCGTTTCCGCCAAAGATAATGTCCGCCCCGGGACCGCCGTTCAAATTGTCGTTGCCCTCACTCGGGAAAATGTAATCCGCGCCCAGACCCGCGACAACTTTGTCATTGCCGTTGCCCGGTGCGATCAAATCATCACCGAGTCCCGCAAAAATATCATCAGGGCCGTCACCACCGAAGAACCGGTCGTTTCCAGAGTCCTCAAGCCTGTTGTCGATCAGATGATCTGCACCCTTGTTTCCAGATAGAAAGTCGTTGCCATGACCACCATTGAGGATGTCGTTGCCGTTTCCACCGATGATACGGTCAACGTTTGTCCCGCCTTCAAGGAAATCATCGCCAGCATTTCCCAGAATGCGGGACTCAATGTTGGTCTGGTTCAGAAACCGGTCGTTGCTTCCGGTTCCGCGGAAGCTGATGCGATTCACATCCGCTTCGTCAAACCGTTGTTCGGGCTGATTCGCCTCGGTGTAAACCACTTCGTTGGTGGAGTCATCAATGCTCACTGAAATATCAGCAGCATAGTCAGCCCCGGGAAGGTTTGTTGCGGTTGCCGTGATGTACAACGTTCCTGCATCGAGCACCACCGAAGTGAGCATGTGCCGTTCTTCGAGTTTGCGATACGACGGGCCGGAATGACGTGAGCGGTTTCTACGATTCATGATGCACTCTCTGGAGGGGCTGGAGTTTTTGAGGAGATCACATTGGGTATACGAGTCCCATTGTGATTATCGACTGTCGCTGCCGCACGTGGAAGCCTCAAAAAATCCCGGCGATTTGGGAATTGCAGTACCAAATCCCTCAAAATCTGCCTTCCTGTGACGTTTCCATCACTACACCCGAATTGACCCGAACTTGCTGCTGCCATCACGATCGTCAGGGGCAAGGGGGAATAAAAAACGGCATCTGGAGACTGTCTCCCCAAATGCCGGAATTTGTTTGAGTAATACGGCGCCGCCTAGCGCAGAAAAGCCTCGTGCAAACCACCGTCGACATTAATTATCTGCCCCGTCGTTTTGCTCGATCGTTCGCTGGCGAGGAAGTAAACAGCTTCCGCCTGATCGCAAGGCATGATGGGCTGTTTGGTCAATGTCCGCTGAGCATAGAAATTCGCAAGCTTGTCTCGAAGCTGCTCCTCAGAATCACTCTCGTCAAACTCAATGTCGTACTTGGTCAGCGATGCGATGACGCGGTCACGCGGGAACATCGTACTGCCAGCAACAACGGTCGCAGGCGCAATCGCGTTGACGCGGACAAGTGGAGCCATCTCGATTGCAAGTTCACGTACCAGGTGATTGGCGGCTGCCTTGGAAGTGTCGTAAGCAACCGAGCCCTTCTTACCGACAACTCCGTTCACACTGGTTGTCAGGACGATCGAAGCAGGCAGTCCCTGCTCTTTCAAAAGCGTGCGCAGCTCATCAACCACGTTGTAGCTGCCACGGACATTCACGTCGAAAGTCAGCTTCCATTTTTCGTCGGACAGTGAACCGTCGCGTTCCGGTGGAATGAACACTCCTGCCGTTACGACGATCCGGTCGATGCCACCATAGGCAAGAAGTGTCTGGCGGATCAGATCTCTGATCGAATCGCGATTCGTTATGTCAACGGCCAGCCCGACTGCCGGTCCACATCCCGAGATACCGGAACCTGCCACACCGATTCCCTGGCCATAGATATCCGTTAATTCCGCCGCAGCCTGCTCTGCCGCAGCTCCGCTTAAGTCCGCGCAAACGATATGAGCACCTTCTTTAGCAATTCGATGGGCGGCTTCTTTACCGATACCGTTACCGGCTCCGATCACCACAACGATGTCTCGTGACATCTCCTTCTCGGGCGGCTTTCGTTTCAGTTTGGCTTCCTCAAGCAACCAGTACTCGATGTCAAACGCTTCCTGCCGCGGAAGCGCGATGTAGCTGCCCATTGCCTCGGCACCACGCATAACTTCAACGGCGCAGTTGTAGAACTCGGCTGTAACTCTTGATTCCGACTTGTTCTTGCCCCAGGCAATCATTCCGACGCCCGGGATGAGAATGACCGTCGGGTTCGGATCCCGCATCGCAGGCGAGTTGTCATGTTTGCAAGCTTCGTAGTAGGCCGTGTAATCCGCTCGATATTGTTCAAGACCCTCGCTCAGCATTTTCTTCAGAGCGCAGAGTCCGCCGGGATCATCATCCGATGTGGATGTAGGATCCCAGTCCACATAAAGAGGTTTGATTTTCGTACGCAGGAAGTGGTCGGGACAGCTGGTGCCAAGCTCAGCCAGTCTTTCAGCGTCATTCGAGTTTACAAATCGCATGATGGCCGGCCGCGTTTCGACGGTTCCGACGAACTTGTTCATTCTCGATACCTGGCCTCGCAACCAGGGAAGCAATTCAACGAGCAGCGCTTCGCGCGCCTCATCGCCTAGTGAGTCGTACTTCTGGCCGCCGAATGTCTGATCGCCCTTATCTTTCGAATCGATGTATTCAGCCGCTTTTTCAATAAGCGATAGAGTGAGCTCATAGCACTCTTTGTCATCATCTGCCCAGTTAATCAGGCCATGCTGGCCCATGACCAGCCCCTTCAAAGCCGGATTTGCATCGAATTCACGCTTCATCATCAAGCCGAGTTCAAAACCAGGACGCAGCCATGGAACCCAGCCGATATCATCCCCGAAAATTTCCTGAGTCAGCTCACGGCTTTTGTCACAGGCCGCAATTGCGATCACGCTGTTCGGGTGCATGTGGTCTACGTGCCGCGCGGAAAGAAATCCATGCAGCGGAGTATCAATTGAACTTGCACGGGGATTCAAATTGAAAGTGCAATGAGGAAAGTACCCGACCATCGAGTCTTCCGCAGGCGTTTTGGGACCGTTGTCCGGTGCATTTTCATAAGTCGGGATCAAACCAAGCAGTTTGTCCATATAAAGCGACGCAAAGTTCTCAAGCTTTGCGGTACGAAGATCGCCGCCGGATCCTTTTACCCAGAGAACGTCGGTTTCCCCGCCCGTCAGCGGATCCGTCTCCATCACTTTGGAAGAAGTGTTTCCACCGCCGGTGTTTGTGATTCGCTGGTCTGCTCCGAGGCAGTTCGAACGGTAGATCAATCGTTCGGCAGGTGACAGTTTAGAAGCAGCTTCATCGTCCCAATGACGATCGACATGTTTTAGCTTTTGCGTGGCTGTTGACATCATTTCTTGGTAATAGGTTTTGAGGTTCAAGCCTCATGTTCCCATACTCATCAACGATGTCAATTCGCGTCGTACTTTTACCCGACACCTTCCGGAGTCGGCGCTGTAAATACTGTTCAGCGCTTCAGGTTGATGAATTGCCAGCCCGACAGAAACCAGTTTTCGCCATAGCTTTTGCACCATCTGCACTTGCCCAGCAAAAGCACCTCACCCTGCCCGAGCGGCGCGATCGAAATCACCGCCATTTCTCCCTCGGCCACCATTTCGTTGGTGATAACACCGATCCCGTCAGCCGAAAGATTGCGGGAGAAGGCCGGGATTTCGCGTCCGGAATCCCGCAGTTGCAGATCGACGGCGCGAATGAACTTGTGTCGCAGGGATGACCGGTTTTCGATCCGGTCATATTGAGTGTCCTCAGCAATCAGCCGGTTTACCGTACGTTCAATCTCAGGGTTCGCCGCCCTGCCCGTCGCGCGCATCATTTTAATAGTCCAGTGTTCGAACGAACATGAAGAGTAGAAGAAGAGTGGGCATCGCCGGCAGAAGCTTGGTTCGATGCCTATCTGAAACGTAGGTCACTTCCGAGCTCATCGGGAGGGTATCCCGCTCATTCGTGGCTTTTCGACGGAAGTCTGTAACGGTTACGCAGACATTGATATGGGGCGGGCCCTCGGCAATCACCTCGACGGTTCATTTGCGGGTGGAGTACATGTGTCATCAACTGGATCGCGCCCGACATCCAATGCGCAGCGCCACGTCGCAGCTAAGGGCGATCTAACTGCTGGCAATGGCTGAAAAATGCCCGGGAATTCCCGCAATTTCCAACCTCGGGGCAATATGCCATCGCAAGCTGATCCGGTGGCACGCTGATTGCAATTCTCTACCCGTGTCAATTCAATCGGGCCGCCGCAACCGGTCAAAAGGCTGAATCCGTGATTGTTTGACGGACTCAGAATTCCCAACCGGAGGCAGATCACTGGCTGCAGGCAACACCAGATGCCCTAAGCAAAAGGAATAGATCATGGCGACCACGCTCAATTGGAAACGAACAACAACCGCGTTTGTGGTGTCAGTCATTCTGACGATTGGCACGACTGAACTACATGCTCAATTCGTTCAGGCTGCGCCACAACGCGATCATATAAACGCGACTCATCAACTCACTCACACCGGGCTTAACACGGGAGGTCAGTTTTATGACGGCGGTGGAACTTATCCGGGCGGCATGCACCTTCAAGGGCAAGGCTTCGGACCGCACCCCGCCTATGGTAGCTCAGTTCAGCATTACAACGCGGCGTCACCGGGAACTGGCATACCCGGTTATCCGGGTAACAGCTACAGCGGCGCCGGCACCCTACCTGGAAACATGCATTCCGGCTACGGACATGGCTACGGCAGCGGGCCTGGTACGGGCGGCTTGCCGCACGGAAACGGCCGCATGCAGTCGATCAACCCGGGGGTCTATCCGGGACAGTCATTCGGATCGCCTGGAAGTTTCGGAACAGTGTCGACCGGCATGCAAAGCGCGCAGCCATGGGAAATGCACAGGCACTGGAGCAACTTTCACGTTCCCGAGCGTTCAAGCCAGCTCTATCAGATGAACACCAACGAAATCAGGCCTCAGCCGACATTCGGGCGACGCTAAATCTCGAGAGCAGGCAGGTGGTCAAAACGAGGAAACAACAGATACGTCTTCGCCCGGAGTGAGGAGATCCATCTTCGGGAGACTCTGTGGGAGGAAGCCCCGGCAGCAATCGCTGTCGGGGTTTTTTGTTGCCGACGGATCAGCCCGGTAACGGCGTATCAAGAGCGTAAGTCAGTTCAAAAAAACAAGCCGCAGCCAGGTTTCATAACAACCTTACGCACGGCAACCTAACCGACATTCTGAAGGCCGGCAGCAATTCCGTTGACGGCCTGAATGATCACTTTTTGAATCTCGTCACGCTCCGAGTCGCTTTCGGAGTCGCGATACTTTTCCAATAGCGCGACCTGGATGTAGTTCATCGGATCAACGTACGGGTTTCGAACGCGGACGCTATGCTGCAGCCATGGCTCTGTATCGAGCAGGTTTTCATGCCCGGTAACTTCCAACAGCCGTGATCGTGTCAACTCATATTCAGATTTGAAGAGATCGAAAATCTCCTGCGTCTGTTCATCCGCTAGTTTCGAATACAGTGTCGCAATATCAATGTCCGCACGCCCCATTCCCAGATGAACGTTGCCGAGCAACGTCTTGAAGAAAGGCCACTGATCGTACATCTCCTGCAGAGTTTTGATTTTGCCGGACTGTATCCACGCATCGAGCGCTGTACCGACTCCGTACCAACTGGGAATATTCGCCCTCGACTGTGTCCACGCAAATACCCATGGGATCGCACGGAGATCATTAATCGATTCCGTTGTTTTTCTGCGCGACGGTCTCGAGCCGAGGTTCAGGCGATCAATCTGGTCAATCGGTGTCGCCGTTTTGAAGTACTCGATAAAGCGTGGATGCGAAACAAGTTCACGATATTTTGCTTCGGCCGTAACGCTCAGGCTGTCCATCACCGACGACCATTCCTGCAGTTGCGGATAGACCGGTCGTTTTCCGCATGAACATAGCATCGCGTGAAACAACTGCTGCAGGTGACGACGTGCGATTGCAGGATGGCTGTAGCGTGATGATACGACTTCCCCCTGCTCTGTCACGCGGATGCGGCCGCGAATCGACTCGACCGGTTGAGCAAGAATTGCGCGATTGGCAGGGCCTCCGCCGCGACCGATGGAACCGCCGCGACCATGGAACAGAGTCAGCTCGACTCCGTGCTTTGCGCAGGTCTCTGCAAGATTTCTTTGGGCTACAAACAGCATCCAGTTGGCGCGCATAAATCCGCCGTCCTTATTGCTGTCACTGTAGCCGATCATGATTTGTTGGCCACCTCCTCGCATTTCAAGATGCTGCCGGTAGATTTCCGTTTCGAATAACCTGGCCATTACGGCCGGCGCGTTGTTCAGGTCATCAACGGTTTCGAAAAGCGGGACGATGTCCAGTTGTCCGAACAGGCCTGCATCACTCATCAACAGCAAGACTTCGAGGACGTCGCTTACGCTTTCTGTCATGCTGATGATATATGTCTGCACGCTGTTGCTGCCGGTTTTCAGGTGAGCCTGATTGATCAGACGGAACAGCGAAATGGTTTCGTTGGTGTCCTCTCCGAACGTCAACTGGGCCGTCAAAGGACGCCGGTTGGCAATCTCATGCGTGAGTAGTTCAACCCGCTCCGGTTCCGGCAGTGAAACATAGTCTTCACAGATATGAAACTGGCTGAAGACCTCGTGGAGCGTCTGCTCGTGCCTGCCCGAATGTTGTCTGATGTCGAGTGTCGCAAGGTGAAAGCCGAAGGCTCGAACGCGGCGGATCAGTCGTCCAAGCCGGCCTCGAGTGAGCACCTCTCCTTTGTTCTCGCGAAGACTCTGATCAATCTGACAAAGCTCTCCAAGTAGATCGTCAGCTGACTCGTATGCGCGGTCGCAACTGATTTCCGTCTTCCAGGGCTGGCGGTTCTGTTCAATCGTCGCAAGTATCCGCCGGTACATCAGAATCAGCTTCTGGCGGTAGGGTTCCTGCTCAAACCTCTCAAGGATTTCCAGCTCGGACTCGGGTGCATCTTCGAGTTCTTTGTTCAACTGGTCGATGAACGCGGCGTTCATTCCAACCCGGTCAACGGCCGGCGAAAGCATTTCGTAGAGATCGCGAAGATCGGCCGCATAGCGCTCAAGTGCAGTTTCCTTCTGTGCACGAATGGCGGCCTCTGTGGTGTCGCAAGTTACAAACGGGTTCCCATCGCGATCTCCCCCAATCCATGATCCGAACCTGAGAATGTCCGGCACATTCCGGATATCAGGGAACGTCGCCTTGAGCGCGGCTTCGAGTTCCTGATAGATCATTGGAACGACGTCAAACAGTGTGTTCTCAAAAAAATAGAGGCCGGTATTCCTGGCTTCGTCCATCACCGTCGGCTTGCGTTTGCGGCTTTCGTCGCTCTGCCAGAGTAATGTGATGTGCTCGGCCAACTCGAGTTTGAGTTCCTCTTTCTCATGAGCAGCCGCCGAATTCAGCTGGAGCAACGAGTCTGATATGTGGTGAAGAATCTGGCGGATCGTACGTCGGCGTGACTCTGTCGGATGAGCGGTAAAGACGGGCATGATCAGCATGTGCTGCATACGCTCGGCTACCTCTTCTGCAGTAAAGCCTTCTCTTTTGAGGACGTTGACCGCTTCTGCGATCGATTCATCCATCGGTTTTCCACCGTCAAAGGCTTCTGCCTCCCGCTGACGGAGAATACGGATTCGCTCGTGTTCCTCAGCCAGATTGACTAACTGGAAATAGGTTGAAAATGCCTTGATGATATCGGAGGTCAGAGACAGGTCATTCACCATCTCATGAACGATATCACCGACCTTGTCCCGGTCTTCCGGATTGCCGTCACGCCAGCCTTTGGAGCGGGCTCGAACTTCTTCCTCGAGATCGAAAACTTCCTGACCTGCCTGCTCGACGATGATCTCTCCAAGGAGACTGCCAAGCAAACGGATCTGTTCCTTCAACTGGTTCATTGCAAACGACAGAACGGGGTTGGGTAAAACGACCAGCATACAGGTGTTAGGATGAAGTGTTCCAGCCCCGGCAGGTATTGAGATCCGTATCACCGGTAGCAATGAGGACGGGCTGAATCATCACCAACGAAAAAAGAGCACGGTATTACCGTACTCTTTTCGTATGCCTCTGATTTAACAACCCGATGGCAGCCTATCGCCGGATTCGAACACCCAGTACCAGTGTATTGGTTTCAAAGTCGAAGTTGCCGAGCGAGATTCCATTCGTGACGTCGAATACGTCTACAGAAGATCCGGTGAATCGGTACTCGGTGAAGATGTCAGTGCGGTTGTTCTTTGCAAAGTTGACGCCAGCGATGAGCTGATAGGCAAAAGCGGTATCGTCAATTTCGTAGTCCGTTGCACCATCAGTCGCAGTACCGTTGATGTCCATACCGCCGACACCACCGCCGCCGTACAGGTTTGCACGACCGACACAGCGAGGGGAGAGGTCGAAGACAAAGTTGCCCATCAGCGAGGACGTTTCAACGTTGCCTGTGATCGGTGTCGTGGTCGAAGAACTCAATACACCGGCTGTGAATTCTTCAATGCGGAATGTATCGAGGTCGAATTCCCGATAGCTGTATTCAATCTCTGTCCGGGCGCGTTGATGAACAATCTGACCTACAGCAATACCGTAAGCCTCACCGGTGTCACCGGAGAAACTTCGGAACTCGGTGTCAGGGTCGCCGGGAATTACGTTAGGAGTGACGATCTCCTCTTCCAGTTGATGAATCGTTGCCAGCCCGCCGAACACGCTGACATAAGGCCCCAGGCCATCGCAACAACCGTCGTCACAGCCCGGAAGGCTCATGCAACTGCCGCAGCCACAATCGCTGGATTCAAAATACGAGGCTGCTCCCGCGATATTGTCGCTGGAGTACTGAGCTGAGAGCTGACCGGAGCTGACCACCAAAACGGCGATCGCGAACACGGAGGCAAGTGCGAATGTGAGTTTGCAATTCACGGCAGAGATCCTGTTATTAGACCTGGCAAGGCGGCGTTCGGGCTACGTACATACACCCACTGCAGTCTCGCCGTAACGGCTGTGTTCCTGAATTTCGGCAGACTCGTTACAAGCCATTCAAGACGAACTGCTGCGCCATCAGCCTTAACGTAAGTTCTCGTGATCCGGTTAGCTAAACTTTGCGGGCGCGGCAAAGTCTTCGGGGACCTGAACGGAGCAAATCATGGCGAAAAGCGTGTTTTTTCCTGGTTCTGTCCGTTCGCGTTAACGCGCGACGCGATGCGGCAAATGTGACCGAACGAGTCGAGGAGGATGACAGACTGAATGGCTGGACGCGGGTGCCAGGTAAAGTCTGATCGCGATAGCACAGCCAGGGAGGTAGAATCGGTGCGTTACTATCCGGACGGTTCGCCAATGATCATTCACATCGATATGGATGCATTTTACGCGTCTGTGGAGTTGCGCGATGATCCTGCCCTGGCCGGCAAGCCGGTGGTCGTCGGTGGCAGCCCGCGCGGACGAGGAGTCATTGCAGCTGCAAGCTACGAGGCGCGGAAGTTCGGCATCCACAGTGCGATGGCCTCATCAGCGGCGATAAGGCTGTGCCCCGGACTGATCTTCATCAAGCCGCGCATGGATCACTATGCTGCGATTTCAAAACAGATCAGAGAGATCTTTGAACGGTTCACAAGTCTCGTCGAGCCCCTGTCACTGGACGAAGCGTTTCTTGACGTATCCGGCAGCACACGCCTGTTTGGTTCGGCTCGCGAAATCGCACTGCAAATTCGTGACGCCATCCGGACAGAGACCGGGTTGATCGCTTCCGCAGGAGTCGCTCCCAACAAGTTTCTCGCAAAACTGGCAAGTGATCTCGAAAAGCCCGATGGCTTCGTCGTTGTGGCGGAAGATGGAATTCAGGATTTCCTCGATCCGCTGCCCATCGAACGCGTCTGGGGAATCGGGAAAAAAACTTCAGCACGGCTGCGCAAGTTCGGACTCCGGATGATCCGCGACATTCGAGCGCTCGATACGAAGGGCCTGAAAACCTGCTTCGGTGCAAATTGTGAACACTTTTACCGGCTGTCACGAGGACTGGATACGCGGGCGGTTGTACCGGACAGAATTGCAAAATCGATTTCTCACGAGACAACCTTTCGTTTTGATATCAGCGATACCGATGCCCTCGCGGCGTGGACGCTCGAGCTTGCGGATCAAGTAGCGCGGCGCATGCGTCACTACAGGATTCATGGGAGAACCGTTCAGATAAAGATCAGGTATCCGGACTTCCGTACCATCACGCGCGCTCAAACGCTTAGTCTGCCAACCTGTTCAACGAGGCAGATTGCCGGGACAGCAAGTGAATTGCTCCTGAAGGAATCTGATTCTATCGCAGTCGGGTGTCGCCTGCTCGGATTGGGGGTCAGCAACTTGAGCTCCGGAAAACCGGTTCAACAATCGCTGTTTGACGTGGAAGAGAACCGGAAAATGAGCAGACTTGAAGCTGCTACGGATGAATTGAAAGACAAATTCGGTGCCGGCGTCCTGCGACGGGGAACAAGCCTCGAGCATTCGGTGCGTTTTCGACCAGGGCCGCGACCGGGTGAAAAACCCGGCCCCGAGTAGTTCAGGTAAATGCGATGGCGAGTCGGTTCCCACCCGTATCGAGGCTGGCTTCGGATCTTTATCGCTGCTGTTTTGATGCAGGTCGCGGAACTTCGGCCAGTCCCTGACGCAACTCATGCGGAAGTTTTTCCCGCTCTCGATGCTCAGGGTCAAATTGTGTCCACGTTTGCTCACAGCTGTGTGCCTGAACAATCCTCAGTACATGCCCATCATGCCAGACTGAGAAGTAGTCGCCCGAACTGTCTCTCACGGGCTCCTGAGCGGTGGACTTCAGCAATTTGTAGTCGACAACTTGAAAGCGACCGTGTTCAACCGACCACTGGTAGTAGATTGCCTGGTCCAGAACCCCGTTGCCACGCGAGTCCGAGTAGTGGTTGATTTCAACGAGATCAACCTTTTCGGAAACGGTGTATTGAGGCGGGTCCGAACAGAAAAGTGATGCCATCACGGTCGCGCAGAAAACGATATTCATCAGGCCATCCATGGTCAGAACGATGCTTCAGGCGAAGACTCTTGCGGCAACGATTAGAGTTTCCAACCGGAACGGTCAATAGCCAACCGGAACGGTTAATAGATAGACGTCGGTTGGCGGCAATACGACAGCTGCCACAGTAGACCGCCAGCAGATGCTATGCGGCTTTCTGCCCTTCGATATATGCAGCGGGGATCGTAAGGAGAAGTTCCCCGTTGCGCCGTGATAGCTGATTCAGTCGGGATTCGAGCTCGGAAAAGAATCCGATCTCGTCAACCGGTTCAATGAGAACACTTCGCCAGCCGTCGAGAAAACCGAGCCGGCTCAAATAGGCACGCAGGAAAGCGCTTCCATCCGCGTAACGAAGCGAGAACGTTTCGGTTTGATAGCTGGTGATTTCGAACCCCGCTCCGGAAAACAACTCGTGAAGTCCGTCACCAGTCGCGCGATGCTCGATATGCCGGCGAAGGTTGTCAACCAGATCCTCGTTTCCCGTAGCCGCCAGGGTAGTCGCAAACACCACATAGAATTCGCTCATATGGCCGACAAGATTGGACGTTAACGCAAGACGTCCGCCGGGTTTGCAAACACGATAACACTCCGCCATCACAAGTTCCGGATTGTCAAAGTTGTTTACTCCAAGATTGGAAACGATCAGATCAAAACTGTCATTCTCGTAGGGCATCGAGGAGGCGTCAGCCAGAGTCAATTCAACGTGATGTTGTCCGCGAACCGAGGCTTTCATTTGTGCGCGTTCAACGGCGGATTCCCACGAATCGATTCCGTAAACGAAAGACGAAGGGCCGAGCCGGTCAGCAAGCTCAAGCAACGGAAAACCTGTTGCACAGCCCACATCCAGCGCTGTGATCGGCGTTGAAATGGGAAGGTGCCGGAACAGCAGTTGTCCGAACATTGATGACCAGTACGTGAAGTCATCAAACGCGGTGGCGATCGCAGGATCTGAAAGATCGGCTTTGAATTTGAGATAGTCAGTCATTTTGCATCGCTTCGGGCATTTTGATCGAGCGGATTCATCGCCCGCGCGGCTCAAGTATTCGGCCCAGTTCCCGTTCAAGCTCGTCAAGCTGTGCAGTATCCCTCGCAATTTTCAATTGCAGGTTCCGGACATTCGAGAGTTGCCTGCGTACTCCGTAAACTGGTCCAAGGTCTCCGGCAAGCTGGTCGCCTGTATTGGCCCCGGGCGTTTGCTCCGCTTCGGTAAGTTGCTGTTCGAGCAACTGCAACCTTGCAGTCTGATTTCGAATGCTCATTTTCGTTGCGTCAATCTCAGCCATCAGTGGCTCGGTGATTGCCGCAATCTGTGCTTCCAGATGTTCACTTCGAATTCTCTCGTAGAGGTAGAGTCCTGCAAAACTGAATGCCAGGCACATGAGCATCAGGCTTTTCAGCGAAGTTGTTTTTGGCAATTGCATATGACGGCGACCTGCCAACGGAAATGGGCGAAAACACAAATTCTAAACGGTAAACAATGAGGTAGACATCAGTCTACTATCGCTTCAGCGTACCTGGATTGTAGATGAGTTTCGATACTTGTTGCAAAACGATCGGCATCATCAATGGCAATCAGGGCAATCTGAAAATCGCGTTGCCTACGATTCAAGATTGTGGCTTGCGCAGGTTCCGTCAGCGTAACGACGACACTGTGAGAAGCTGGAAAGCTGACGTGAAGAGGTTTTGGTTCACTGTCGTCATAATCTGGATCGTGGATCGTTACATCTACCGTTGCGATCCTGTCGAGCGGAATCGTAGCCAGGTCGAACGCCCCGTTTCTCAGTACCAGTTTATTATCTGCAATAAAAACGGGACGCATTGCGGCAGCCCGAATCTGGGCGACGATCTGAAAGACGACCCAGACTGTAGACAAGGTTGCGACAAGCGCGATCCAGTGATTCCAATACGCCAGCAGAATGTGGAGAACCGTCGCCTCCACGAATGCAGCCATCATAAAACCGCCCAGCAAAGCCTGGATAGCTGATTTTTCGTGGTAGGTGAATACTTCGGCATCGTCTGGAATCTCTTTCGCTCGCACCGCAGAAGAATTTGCGAATAGATACTTCAACATGAGCCCGCTCTCAGTCCACCAGTAGTCCCACGATCGGATGTTGAAGACTGTTTTCGAGCATCAGTCGCAATAGCCGATCAGATAGTTGCTCTATCTTAGACGTGTTAGTTTGCGCGGACGCCCGCTGCGTCAATTTTGCGCTTCGGCAGATTGCAGCAGCAACGAAAAAAGAGGCTCGTGGAGAGCCTCTTTCCAGGTCTATTCCAATTGAAGGCGGGAGGACTGCTCCGGATTCGCCTAACGAAGTTCGGCGCTTTGCTCGAGCGCTTCGGGCGTCGTAATAATGACGCTGTCACCGACGATTTCAATCGCCAGTTGGTGCCTGTCGGCGATGTCTGCAAGAACCTCTCCCAACGGTTGGTCGCGGCAGACCATCGTGACCCGCAATGTCCGCTGATTGATTCCGGCACGTTGCAGAGCAACGCGGTCGATTTCGATATCAATGCCAGCGCGGCCACTAGCCATGCGTGCCGCCGTGCCGAGGCTCGATTGGCGCAGATTCAACGAAACCGGTTGTGCCAGGGCCTGTCCCATCATCAGGTCGGCCAGTGAAACAACGTCACCGGTGATCTCTTCGTCTGTTTCGGTCGCGGTCAGGATCAGTTGTTCTTCGAGCTTCGTCACACGCAGGCCTGCGTTCTGCAGCAGGCTTGAAGCTGCGGCCTGGACCGTCGTGCTCTCGGCAACGCAGCTGACCGGAGCCGTCAGCTTGTCGCCGACCGTCGCATCCGCGTTCAGCTCGGCAACCGAAGCCGGCGCGATTGTCTTCAGTACGTCGATCAACGGAGTCTGCTGAAACTCGAACGCGATCGTCCCGTCCGGGAGCTGCTGGAAGCTGGAACTTGAGCTGGTCGAAGTCGAGCTGAACGAACGTGAAGGCTGCTGAGCGCTGGCGGTTGTTGCGGTGCACATCAGGATTAAAGCGGCGGCAGCAAGCTTGAGTGAGGTTTTCATATTTCATTCCTTTATGAGTCAATTGATTTTTTGTTTAAAAGGCCGTGGCAAAAGCCGTCTTGAGTGGGACTGGCTTTTGCCAGTGTTCTCATCCCATGGAGTTTGCGTTGTCAGGTTTAGTTTCAAAGGCCGTGGTAAAAGCCGTCGTGGGTGGCACTGGCTTCGCCCGTGTTCTCACCTCGGTGTATTTCAGTTGGTGTCAAGGCCGCGGAAAAAGCCGGCCACCGTCCGGTGCCCGGCCTTCCACAAGGGAGTCATTCCTGTTTACCAGCGTCGTGTGAATCCTCCTCTGTTCTCCTGCATGTCGCGGTGTCCGTTCTCCTGGAACTGGCGGCCGCCGAAGCGATCGTAGGTCTGGTTGTAGTCGTACAGGTCCTGAGTCTGACGGTCGTAGGTCGTGCCGGTCTCAACCCAGTTGCCGAAGCTGTCGAAGTAGCCGGTTGTCTGCTGCTGGCTGGTCTGGTCACGGTAGTCGTTGTAGCCGTTCTCGGTGTAGCCGCCGTAGTTATCCCAGCTGCGGTTGGTGCCCTGGTTCTGCTCCCAGCTGTTCTGCTGGTGAGTCTCGTCACGGTAGTAGCCGTTGTCGTAGACGTTGCTGTGGTTGTCGTAGCCGCTCTCGTGGAGGTAGTCGTTGTCGTAGGTTCCCAGCTGGTCGTGGCCGAACTGGTATCCGTTGTTCCGCTCGTAGCCGTTCTGGATTGTTTCCGTGTTGTGTCCGTCGTAGATCGTTTCTGTTGAGTCGGTTCTGTACTGTTCGTCGCGTGCTTCGTGGTAGTTTCCGTTTGAGTCCATGCTCCATTCTGAAGACCAGCTGGAAGATTCGGACCATTGATATTCGTATCCCTGTTGAGCTTGTGCGGTGCCTGCTGCGAGTGTTGCGATGGCGGTCAGGGCGAGTGCAAGTGAGCGAAGAATGTTGGTTGTCATGGTTCTGTCCTTTGTGTTTTTTCGTTTATGTGTGTTTTCGTTTTCTGTCGTTTTGAGTGAGCCGTGTGTGGCTTACACCCCTTGCCCGAAAAGGGCCCGACACACCCGCCAGAGAAAAAACGGTTTTTCAAAAAGAGGCTCAAAACACCGCAAAACACGGGACTTGGCGCAAAAAAAAGCCCCGCCGGAATTGGGTTCCAGCGGGGAATGAAATGATCAAGGCGACGGGGCCAGCCGCAGTTGCCGGCAACGAAACCAAATATGAATCCTGACAGAAGGCGACAAGCCGGATGTTGTCGGCGTCCGTGTGCCGCCTCAATTTCGAAGGCGGCCTGCGTTGGTTTGATCAGCGATCTGGTCGATCGTCTGGCGCGTCGCCAGTTCGGTTGCATTCTGCCAGTCAGTCGCGCTTTCAAACTCCGGTCGCTGCCATGCAAAGATTATTGCGCGGGAGGAGTTGATCACCGCCCCATGACCGTTCTCATCAAACGCAGCAGCGACGTCCGCTGCCATACCACCTTGTGCTCCAACACCGGGAACAAGAAATATCGCGCGGGACATTTTTTTTCTCAATTCGGCAAGCTGTTCGGGGTAGGTCGCGCCGACGACCGCCCCAACGGGGCCGTATTCGGAATCGCTCCGCAGTTCCTCATTGAGTTGCTGGATGTGCCTGGCGACATGCTGATAGACCGTCGCTCCGTCTGCTACGAGTTCTTGAAGTGTGCCGCTGCCGGGATTCGATGTCTTTACCAGAACAAAAATTCCGCTACCAGTTCTTGTGGCGCGAACTGTAAAGGGTTCCAACGTGTCAGTGCCCATGTATGGGTTGACGGTCAAAGCGTCTGCGCCCCATGGGCTATCCGGACCCAGAAATGCGCCGGCATAGGCGGTGGCCGTGGAGCCAATGTCACCACGTTTGGCGTCCATGATGACCAGCAATCCTGCGTCTCTGGCATATTTCACGGCCGCATTGAGCGCCTTCATGCCGTGTGGTCCGAGCTGTTCAAAAAACGCAGCCTGTGGCTTCACTGCCGGAACCAATGGCGCGACAACATCGATGATGCCCTTGCAGAACTCAAAATAGCGCGCGGCGACAGCTTCCAATTCGGCTTCGCTGGTAGGAATTTCTGGCAGACCCTTGCGCAGCGACTGTGGCAGATTTGCGATTCGCGGATCCAGCCCAACAACCAACGGAGTCTTCTTTGACTCGATGACCGTAGTCAGCCTTGATGCAAATGAAGTCGTTGCCATAGTTCCAGGGACGGCTGAATTTTCCGTCGGCATAATCAATCCTCTTGTGACATCGCCAGATTCGTTTCCCGAAGGAATTCTAACGATGAGCAAGCCGTACCGGAACGAGACCAGGAATTGTCTAGATACCTGCGGCGAATTTCCCTGCCCATATACCTGTACACAGCAGGTCAAAGACCTAGAATGATGGAGCTGTCAGCTTCGGATCAGCGATACAGATCGCCAACACTTACAAGCGAAATTGCAAGTGGCACATTTATGGTGCAAATTTTGTGGTGCCGAAGTTGATCGCCTTGAAAAGGAAACTTTCTTCCTCACGGTATTTCAATCCGAGCCGTAGCGCAGCCTGGTAGCGCGTCACACTGGGGGTGTGAAGGTCGCTGGTTCGAATCCAGTCGGCTCGACTTACCGATCAGCCTCATGACTTGTTCATGAGGCTTTTTTTATGCCTCAGTTATGGCTTGCCTCCCTTTTTATCATAAGGGCTTATATTTCGACGTAAGTGGACTCGCTACTCCTTTTGGTGGGGAAGCAAAGGTTGTTTTTTGTTGATTACGCAACAGAGCGATGTCAGCATTAGCTGCTGGCAGGTTGCGCCTTTGCGCAGCTTTCCATGAGCTTTTGTCTCTACTCACTTCCAACTATTCGACTGAGGTTGCAACATGAAGAAAATCGCGTTCGCGTTTCTGTTGTCAATGTGCATGACGAGTATGTCAGCAGCAGATTCGCTCACAACAACTTTTGCTGGTGGAAACGGACAATCCGGGAACATGTTTGATGTTGTCGTTTTGAACGTAATGGGCGTTCAGGTTGAACAGCTTGACCTGAACCTCGATCCCGGCACCTGGGATCTGGAACTCTGGTACATGGATGGCTCCCCTTACGCGGGCAACGAAACCAATGCTGCTGCCTGGACGCTTGTCGATACCATTGCCGGCGTAGTCAGCAGTGGTGGCGGTGTCGGGACTGCATGGGATCATGCTGATTTCGCATTGTCCGGTGGCGCTACGAGTTCGATCTATGTCACCGTAACCAACGGTACAGCGATCAACTACACCAACGGAACTCTGGAAGGATCAGTACTCGCTGCTGACTCCAACATCCAGATTCTCGAAGGTACAGGTAACGTTTACCAGTTCGGAACCCAGTTTCGTCCGCGCAATTGGAATGGCACGCTGACCTATAGCGTTATTCCAGAGCCAGCTGCACTGAGTGTTCTCGGTCTAGCCGGACTCGGACTTGTTGCACGCCGCCGAAAGTAACGGCCGCAACTAAATTTGAAACCGTCAAAGGACCGTCCTCGTGGCGGTCCTTTTTTTTGCGCTGTCGCGCACATTCTTTGCGGAAATTCATCTAACGACGTTTCTCCTGCGATTTCTCATCGCTCACAGTCTCCGTCCGGTTGGTTCCTGCTTCACGAAAAGGGCTCGTATGAACCGGCATTTCCGCTTTCCTCCGGGGTTCGGATCGTTAGGTGCATGTGTATGTTAAATTCAGTCGCAAATGCTGTGCGTCCTGACGGCAGCGAAAAAATCCGGAAAAGTCTGACAGGTTGCAACGCCCGATCCAGATTGCCCTGATAGACCGCCAAACGGTTTCCGGAAACCTCTTTGTCGATTGGTCCTCGTACGGCGAACTTGATTCGTCGGCGAGGGCCACTCGTCATCACTGGTGCAGTCTTTATTGACATCTGCGCATCGCTGATGGGTCAGCGATGCGCGCAATGAAAACTACAAAGGGGTTATTCATGTATCTAAAGACTTTTACAGCATCGATTGCTGTCATACTCACAGGTATTTTGTTTTCGGGAAACGTCGCAATAGCGCAGGACGATACTATTGTCCGTTTCGACTCTTCAATAGACGCTCCCGGCGTCTACGTGGGAGAAACAGACGAGGGAGAGGTCGGAGTACTGGTTGTTGAAACGATCAGGGACAAGCGTGGACGTGAAGCCAAAATCAAAGGCGAGTTGATCGTTCGAGGGTTCAGTCAGACTGTCAGTGGCACTGTCGTCAACACACCCGTCGGACGCGCCGTCTACTATCCAGTACACGGCCAGCAACTGGGGTCTCTTGCCGGAGACTCCGCAGGTGGTGATTACGAACTGAGCGGCGCAAGAGGTGACATCTACGAAGAAACAGCCGCCGACGGGAAAATCACTTCCTTCTGGTACAACGGCAGCACCTATGAATGGGATCCGGAAGATCGGAGCTATAGAAATCCACGTGGATTCGACAAGTTCCAGTTCTGGCCCAACGGCGATGGAACCTATCGCTACGAGCACACATATAAAAGCTGGGGTGGTGGTGGTGGGACTCACTCAACAGGCACAGCCTCGCCGAGCGCAGGATAAATGTTCAAAGCGACGGTGAATCCGCCGTGTTTCAGCTCGATAACGATTGACGAAGCTTGAGCGATTTACGGGTCCACTGACATTGTTTCCGACAGGGGATCAGCCTTAGCTGATCCCTTTTTTGTTTTTGGCGCGGCCAACTCCAGACGTTAATCGTGCTGCAATGTTTTCCGGGGTATGATCGTTCCAGCAATGTCGGGACAGCCTGACTGTTGAAATACATCCCGGAATTACCCAGCGGAAGACCCATGAAATATCTGCTACCGCTTCTTCTGTCGACTCTGTTTTTCTGCTCGCACTCATTTGCTCAGGAAGCTGAGCGTACTCCCGCGGACGTTGTGTCAGGAGCTGTTCAGGCCGCCGAGGCCCTGATGGAAGTATTAAGCGAAGAACAGCGCGCGGCGCTGATGTTCGAGTTTGGCAACGACGAACAGCGTAAAAACTGGTCCAACCTTCCTGAAGGAAGAGTTCGTCGGGGCGGAATTCGCTGGGGAGACCTGAGCGATCAGCAGAAGGACGCAGTAATGGCGCTTCTGGGGGCGACGCTCAGCGAAGAGGGAGTTCAGCAGATCATCGACAATATGGACGGCGATGAAGTTCTGGGGCGACCACAAGGCGGCCGGCGTGGCAATCCAAACTTCGGGCGCGATATTTACTTCCTTTCGATACTCGGTACGCCATCGACAACTGAACCCTGGATGTGGCAGTTCGGCGGTCACCATCTTGGCGTCAACGCGACTTTTTCGGGCGAGAATCTTACGCTTTCGCCAAGTCTGACCGGCGGACAACCAATCGACTTCACCATCGATGGCCGCGAAGTCCGTCAGTTAGCGCATGAAGAAGATGCGGCGTACCGGCTGATCGGTTCACTCACCGACGAGCAATTGTCGGACGCAGTTGTCGAAGACGGGCCTAACGATCTGCTGACCGGACCCGGCTGGTCGGGTGGCAAACCGGTACCTGCGGGAATCAATGCCGGCAAACTTGACGATGAGCAAAAGCAATTGCTGATGAGTCTCATCGGTACTCGAATTGCAATCATCAATGAGGTTCACGCCGCGCAGCGTATGGAAGAGATCGAGGCGGAGCTGGATGAACACTGGTTTGCATGGTTCGGATCGACCGAGCCTGGCGGCGTTGCAGGCTTCCGCATTCAAGGCCCCACGATCTTGATGGAGTATGCTCCTCAACGGCTCGGGGGCGACTGGACTCAACACATCCATGCAATGTACCGCGATCCGGCAAACGACTATGGCACTGCTGATGTCGCGGCACTTGAATCAGGCGCTGCGCAGCAAGCCGAATCCGAATCCGGAAACGACCGGCGGGCCGGTGGCGATGACGGCCGGTAGTCTCCTGGCCGCTAGCATTCTTTCGACCGGCCGCAATTGGTTTTCTCCCAACGGCCGGTTTTTGCTAGTTTCATTCCAATCTTCTCATGTGTTACTCATGGATGGGGTTGGAAATGGTTGCACGCCAAAGGATTGCGCTGATAGAAGACAACGAAATCGTTAGATCGACATTGTTGACGCTGCTGCAGACGACGGGATTTGAAACCGAGGGCTACCCGACGGCTGAAAACTTTCTAGAGGAATCTGAAGTCGACAGCCTTGCCTGTGTTGTTCTTGATCTGCGTCTTCCCGGAATGAATGGCTTCGAATTGCTGCGTCGGCTGCGCGGCCAGAACTGCATGACACCGGTTATCGTTACCAGCGGAAGCGTTGACCAGAAAGTGTATGACGAAGTTGATCGGATTCCCGATTCGATCTGCATTGCCAAGCCATTCAAGCCATTTGAGTTTGTGAACAAAGTGAAAGAAGTCATCGATCGAAGGGCTGCGGCATAACCCGGGAGTTCCTGCAAACGCGCCGAATTGAGCGGTCTGCGGCCCTCAGGTTTTATTTCTTTTCCAGAGAGTTGATCGCACATGCAAGGCAGTGAATTGCCGCCTGCCACTGTCTGCCCGCGCGGGTTTCCGCCGAAAGCACCTTTTTGACAACGTCGGATGCCGAGCAATCTCCAGACGCTTCTCGCTGAGCGATACAGATCAGGCATGCGGGGGCTTCATCTGTTGCATCCGGCTCCAAATGGCCCGTGACCGCTAGAGAAATCGACGCACGCGGAGTTCGCGATAGAGAATTAATTGCCATCTGCAGCGTGACTTCGCGGCTGACAGCGGTATGCTCTGCGATCAAGTCGGCCTCCACGTTCAGCCAGTCCTGTTTGGCTTCATTCTGGTAGGTAGCAAAGCACCCTGCCATCCAGTTTGAGATCCCGGGCACCTGAGCAAGGAGCCCGGAAACGAGGCCCGCCGTACAGCTTTCAGCAAAAACAATCACGATATTTTTTTGCTCGAGAATGAGAGCCAGTTTTCTCGCCGCGTTTCTCGCGTTCGATATTAATCTTTCGTTTGCCATGGATTGCCGTGCGGGAGGAAGTTGGATCTATAATGTAGCCTATTATTTCCCGCCCGAACCCGATCTGACGACTGACTTGTCCGACTGCCGACCCATGGGATTCCAATTGAAAACGATTGTCGCTCTGGTTCTGCCACTGACATGCGCATTGCTCCTTCTGACCGGCGGAAGCGCAGAAATGGCTCCGGGGGAATCACCGTTACTCGAACGCGGTAACGATGAAGAAGACGCAGAAGTAGATTTTGGCCGCGACATTCTTCCGCTGATATCCGATCGGTGTTATTTCTGCCACGGACCAGATGAGGAAAATCGCGAAGGTGGTTTCCGGCTCGACTTGGAAGAAGAGGCCCTGGACTTTATTGATCCCGGGGATGCTGAAGCGAGCCTGATGTTCGAACGGATTATTTCCGACGATCCGGACGAAGTCATGCCTCCGCCACGAGCGAAAGTTCCATTAAGTGAAGAAGAGAAAGAGTTGATCCGCCGGTGGATTGATTCCGGCGCTCAGTGGAGCGGGCATTGGGCGTTTGATTCGCCAGCCGCTGCCGATGTACCGCAGCTCGACGGCGATGCCTGGTCTGTCAATGAAATTGACCGGTTCGTTTTGAGACGCCTGCGTGAGGAGCAGTTGACGCCCTCGGAAAAAACGAGTCGCGAGCGCCTGATAAGGCGCGTGACGTTCGATTTAACAGGGCTACCACCGACGATTGAGGAAATTGAGCAGTTCACCGGCGACGAGTCACCGGAGGCATACGAGAAAGTCGTGGACCGACTGCTCGAGTCCGACCGGTTCGGCGAGCGGGTGGCTGCCAACTGGCTGGATATTGCCAGATACAGTGACTCCTACGGCTACCAGGTGGATCGTGACCGTTTCGTGTGGCCATGGCGCGACTGGGTTGTACGGGCAATCAACGCAAACATGCCCTACGACGAGTTCATTACAAAGCAGCTGGCGGGAGACCTTTTGCCCGAAGCAACTTCAGATGACATCCTCGCGACAACTTTCAGTCGACTGCATCCGCAGAAAGTCGAGGGAGGAAGTGTCGAGGAGGAGTTTCGAGTTGAGTACGTTGCTGACCGGACTCAAACCGCCGCCACCGCTTTTATGGGACTGACCTGGGAATGCGCGCGATGTCATGACCATAAATTCGACCCGATCTCACAGCGCGACTACTACGGCCTCTATTCGTTTTTTAACAACATCGATGAAGCGGGATTGTATTCGTTTTTCACGAATTCAATTCCAACTCCGAATCTTTTGCTCATCGATGAGGCGCAACAAAAAAAGCTCGATGAGCTCCAGGCTGCAGTCGATGAAGCTGAACGTCAGCTGCAGCAGGTCGTTTCAGATGAAAGAGAGGCTGCTCTGACATGGATCGCCGATGGAGCCGGATTGGAAGAGGAGATTGCCGGAAGAATAGCGAACGTCGATTTTGCAACAGCCGGCATCGGCGGCAACGAACGGACAACGGGGCCTGAAGAAGGTGTACACGCCGTTAAATTAACGGGGGATGACGAAGTCAGGCTGGACGGCATCGGGAATCTTGACCGGTTTGAGCCGTTCACGATCAGCACATTCGTAAATACGCCGGACGAAAAAGAGCGGGCGGTCATCTTTCATCGCTCGCGTGCATGGACGGATGCTGCAAGTCGCGGATATGAACTTTTGATCGTTGATGGATATCTTCAAGCCTCCCTGATCCATTTCTGGCCCGGCAACGCGATCAGCGTCAGATCGAAAGAAAAGCTGCCCGTCGGAGAATGGACACAGATTGCCATGTCCTACGACGGAAGTAATCGCGCGGACGGAATCGCGATCTGGATGAACGGGGAGCGAATGAGCGTCGATATTGTTCGCGATAACCTGACCAAAACTGTTCGCGGGGGCGGTAACGACTTTATCACCATCGGAGCCAGATTTCGCGATCGCGGATTCAAAGACTCACTGGTCAGCCGCTTTAACGTTTTCGACCGGCAATTGTCGGCGATCGAAATTTCTGAACTGTGCGGAAGCACGGAGGCCGCGGACGCATCTGAAGACTTGCTTCGCGAACATTTTGTTCTGGCCATCAGCGAGCCTGTCAAAGACGCGCGTGAAAAACTCAAAGCTGCACGTGAAGCACTCTGCCGGCATTTTGACGGTCTGAAAGAGATCATGGTGATGCGCGAGATGTCCGAGGTCCGGCCAGCCTATGTTCTCGACCGCGGAGCCTATGATGCGCCGCGGATGGACGAACCAGTCAGTCCGCTAACGCCGGAAGCGCTGCCGGAGATGGCTGAAGATCTGCCGCGCAACCGGCTCGGGTTGGCGATGTGGCTGACCGAACCTGAGCACCCGCTTACATCAAGGGTTGCAGTCAACAGGCTCTGGCAACTTGTCTTCGGGCAGGGGCTAGTGCGAACTCCGGAAGACTTCGGCCGACAGGGTGCGGCTCCGACACATCCAGAGTTGCTTGACTGGTTGGCGACTGACTTTGTTTCCAATGGGTGGGACACAAAACGATTGATCAAGCAGATGGTCATGTCAGCAACCTATCAACAAAGCAGCCGAACTTCGGCTGAAATGTTTGAGCTTGATCCCGAAAATGAGCTGCTCGCACGTGCCAACTCGTATCGGATGCCGGCTGAAATGTTGAGAGACAACGTGCTGTTTGTGAGCGGCCTGCTCGTCGAAAAGGCCGGGGGAGCGCCGGTCAAACCGTATGATCTCGATCAGTCATTCAAGCCAGTGGCCAGCGATTCGGGTGAAGGCGTCTATCGACGAAGTCTGTATACCTACTGGAACCGTACGGGCCCGTCTCCGCTGCTGACCGCATTCGATGCTGCCAAGCGCGATGTTTGCACGGTTGAGCGGGAACGGACCTCCTCGCCAATTCAAGCCCTGGTGATGTTGAACAGTCCGCAGTTCGTGGAAGCCTCAAGAGCGCTCAGCCTGAGCATGATGGGAGAGGTTGCTGGCGACGACGACAAGACTGCGATTGCGAGCAGAATGTTCCTTGTTCTGACCAGCCGGAATGCCACGGCAGAAGAAATCGATGTCATCGGACGACTCTATGAGCGGCAGAAAGAAATCTTTGCGGCCGACGCTGAAGCAACTAGACAATTCATCGGGACGGGGCATCAGGTAGTGCCGGATGATGTCGATCCCGTCGAACTGGCTGCGTGGACCAATGTTGCATTGACCCTGTTCAGTTATGACGAAAGTGTGACCCGGAGATAACGCAGTATGAACTTCGAAAAACTGCAGAACCAGCGCTGCACTGGGTTTGATCAAGGTGTTCAGGGACGACGCCAGTTTCTTTCCCGGTTTGGAATGGGGCTGGGGGCGTTTGCGCTGTGCGATTTGATCGGGGCCGAATCGTTCGGCGCCGACTCAAAGGGAGTGTTGCCACTGGATACACAGCAGGACGATTCGCAAGTCGCCAGTCAGGTCCTCAGTGGAGTGCTTGAGCAACTTCATCATCCGGCCAGGGCTAAACGGATCATATTCCTTTTTCAGGCCGGTGGACCATCGCAGATTGATCTGTTCGATTACAAACCGGTTTTGAATGAACGGCACGGCGAGGAACTCCCGGACGAAGTCCGTGATGGACAGCGACTAACGGGAATGAGTGGAAACCAGTCGAGCCTGCCACTTGTCGGAACCCCGTTCAAGTTCGAACAGCACGGGGAGAGCGGAGCATGGATCAGCGATCTGCTACCGCATACCGCATCGATTGCTGACGAAATCTGCATCATCAAATCGATGTATACCGAAGCCATTAATCATGGCCCTGCTGTCACGTTTGTTCAGTCCGGATCTCAACTGCCGGGCCGACCAAGCATGGGGTCGTGGCTCAGCTACGGGCTGGGCAGTCAGAATGAAAACCTGCCAGCTTTCGTTGTAATGGTCACCAAGGACAAGGGCGGCCAGCCGCTGGCGTCGCGTCTGTGGGGCAACGGGTTTCTGGCAAGCAAATATCAGGGCGTCAGATTTCGTAGTGGTCCCAATCCGATCCTGTACTTGAACAATCCGGACGGCATCAGTGCGGCATCGCGGCGAAATATGCTCGACGCCCTGAACGAGTTGCATCAGATGCAGTTGCAGCAGAATACAGACCCACTGATTGAAACTCGCATCGCGCAGTACGAACTTGGCTTCCGGATGCAATCTGAAATTCCGGAAGTGATCGATGTTTCTGACGAGCCTGAAAGTGTGTTTGAAGCCTACGGCCCGCAGTCCAGAACGCCCGGGACTTTTGCTGCGAACTGCCTGCTTGCGCGAAGGCTGGCGGAAAAAGGTGTCCGTTTTGTTCAGCTCTACCATCAAGGCTGGGATCAGCATGGTGGGCTACCCGGTGGCATACGGGTTCAGTGTCAGGAAACCGATCAGCCTTCTGCTGCCCTTGTCAAAGACTTGAAGCAGCGCGGAATGCTGGATGACACGCTGGTGATCTGGGCGGGAGAATTCGGTCGAACGAATTACTGCCAGGGCAAATTGAGTGGCAACAACTTCGGTCGCGACCATCATCCCCGGTGTTTTTCGATCTGGATGGCTGGCGGAGGTATCAAGCCCGGGGTTTCGTGGGGTTCAACCGATGAATTCGGATACTCACTACTTGAAGATCCGGTGCACGTTCACGATTTACAGGCGACCATTCTGCACCTGACCGGTATTGATCACGAACGCCTGACCTATCGGCATCAAGGACGACGCTACCGTCTGACTGACGTGCACGGTGAGGTTGTGCACGACATTCTTTCCTGACTCAGGAAGAAGCCTGACTAAATGGCGACAGGTCGTAGCCCAGCTCTTTGCTTAACTGGCCTGCGTTGTCAGAAAAGAGTTGCAGATCAGCAGCCGCAAAGTAGTTAGACCAGTCTCCGATCTTTCCTTTTCGACCCGCAACGGTTGTGTTTGTGGCGGCGCCTGACTGGCCGCTCCCGATGCGAACATCAGTTGTCCGCCGGTCGCGGTTCAATTCGAGAAATCCGGCAATTCTATCCAGTGTCTGCTCGTAATTGAGGATCCAGTCCTCGAAACTCACCATCAACAGCTGGTCCTGATAGTCCGATCCGAGCCAGTCGGTGACGTGTCTACACCAGTACTCGACCTTGTTCAGGTCTTTGTGTTCAGGATCAAACGTCGGCAGCCGGATAAATTCCCCGAAGGAATATTCTTCAAATCTCTTGTTGTGGGATTTTCGGAATTCGTAAAGTGAAACGAGAACATCCAGACCGTTGCGGACTACATAGATCTTTTTTGAGTTGCGATAAACAAAATTTACAAGCCGCTGACTATTGGCATCGGGCAGAAGGTCATTGAATCGAGGCAGATAGTGCGTCTTGATGATCCGCGGTCTGCAGGCAAGCTCGGATTGAAACTCATCCGGAGTCTGGTGCTCACCGTGAGCGGTCTGCAAAGTTTCGAGAGTGAGCAGCGGCTGGGAACGGAAACAATCGAAGTTGTTCCGGATCGAATCGATCGTCAGATGGGTGCCCGAACGTCGGTGGGAGATTATCAGAAGATTATCGTCCATAATGGCTCCGTCCACTGAGTCTGTTGTACCTGGATTGTACGGGCATTACCTACTGCGGCATACGTCGATCCGTCGATGGCGGCTATGGAGAAACACTTTGAAGATCAAACCATTCGCAACTGAACAGTATTTCTCACTTTACGAATTTACTGCTGAATATCCGCTGAGCGTTTCTGATTGCGAAACCGTTTCAGTCGCAGGTTTGCTGGAACTGGCCGGGATTCCGCTGGAAGAATTTGCCGAAACTCGTTTGAGCTACACCGAAAGCCCTGGAATCCCTGCACTTAGAGACGCAGTGGCCGGGACCTACGACGGAATCACTCCCGACAATGTGATTTATCTCGGTGCGCCTGTAGAGGGAATCTATCTCGCCATGCGTGGGCTGCTTGAACAAGGAGATGAAGTCGTCGTAATGCGCCCGGCGTACGATGCGTTGATAAACGTTGTCGAGCACGTTTGCGGCAGCTACGTCCCGTGGGATTTAAAGCCCGCTTCAGACGGCTGGGATCTGGATTTCGACTACCTCGAATCCGTTGTTTCATCATCGACCAAAATGGTGATCGTCAATTTTCCACATAATCCGACTGGATTCCTGCCGTCTATTGACGAGTTTGACAGGCTGATCGCCATCTGCCGCGCCAACGATGTTGTCTTGTTTTGTGACGAAATGTATCGCGGACTCGAACTAGCACCGGCAAAACAAGTTCCGACGGCTTCTGTCGTCTATGAAAAAGCAATTACGCTGTCGGGCCTTTCTAAAACTTACGGGCTTCCCGGGCTTCGATCAGGCTGGCTGCTGGTTCGCGACAAGGAAACCTGCGACGAACTCGTAAACTGGAAGCACTATACGACGATCTGTTCTTCAGCGACGTCTCAACAACTTGCGTTGATTGCGATGTCAGTCAAGGAAAGACTGCAGCAAGCCAATCTGGAACTGCTTGCGCGCAATCTTGAGCTGGCAGATGAGTTCTTCTTTCAGCATGCGGAATTGTTTTCGTTTCGCATGCCGTCGGCCGGTTCAATTGCGCTCGTGGGGGTCAGGCCTAAATTGATTGGAGACTCGACGGTCAGTGAGTATTGCCATCATCTTGCCGCGGAGCATGGCGTGCTTCTGCTGCCGGGAGACTGTCTCGGTGCGCAATGTCTTGACGGGATTGAAGATAACGTCAGTGGGTATGTTCGATTCGGATTCGGTCGCGAAAGTTTCCAGCGATCTCTCGCCGCTTATCACGACGTCCTTGCCGATGCCGGACTTTCAAGCTAGGTGCTTTCATTTCGTCGGTCTTCATCGGATTGAACTAAAGAACTCTGCTTTTTTGCGCGAACGTCTTTGCGATGTGCGGGTCTGTTTCGCGACGACCTCGGGTGAAGTGTGGTTTAAACCGGACCGGAAAATGTATTCCTGAAATCGAAACCGTTTTCGAAATCGAATTTCACCCGTACGTCTATTCAGCCGGAAGGAGGCGAACACGGGGGGAATTGAAATGAGTCCGAAGCACAAATTGATCACGACTGTGTGGTGCGCAGCCACAATGATTGCAACTCTGACGCTTTCGCATGGGCATTTGATTGTCCGCGAAATCATGATGCACTGGCCGGTCAGCGACAGCTGGGAGGGCCGTCTGGAAAGTGCCTTGTATACGCAGGGCGGACTGTTTTTTGTTTCCAGTCTGGTCATTGGCGGTGTAATTCTGCTGCGAAGTTACTTTTCGCGGACGCAGCGCGAACACCTCGCGCGGCGGGAACTGTCTCAACGAGACCGGCATGAACGTGCCGCAGCTGCTCGTCACGATGCGATGATGAGCGCGCTGGCGGGCCGTTCGGCGGATATCGACGAGACCGTCGCGAGTGAAAACCTCGCAAAAAAGCGAAGCACCTCTGGAGCCAAACCGCGCTGATCGCCGGGCGGGTGCTACTGGGATTCAAGATTATGCGTCTTGTTCTCGCTATTTGCTCTCCGGAGGTGACATTGCTGGAACTGGCGATCAATGTTGCCTGTTTCTGTTGCGGGCGTGGACCTCCGTCAACCTGATCTGCAATGAGACAGCTCATCATTTGGCAGCGCTGACCTGAGTTTGCGCCGCACAAAAAAAGCCGGTGACATTTGTCACCGGCTTTGTTTATTTGTCACTCTGAGATTCGATCCAGCAAACGGGAATCCCGATCTGAAGAATCTTATCTCGCGCGAGTCTGTGATCTGAATTTCAATGGAGTAAGTCCGTAACGCGATTTGAACATCGTTGTCATATATTCCGGAGTCCCGAAACCGGCATCCGAAGCGATGCGCGAAACCGGCAGATCAGTTTTGATCAACAGTTCACGAACCCGGCCGAGTCTCAGTCGCTGGATTTCATCCAAAGGCGTCCTTCCGAAATGTTCTTTGAACTTTCGTTCAAGCGATCGCCTGCCGATCGGAACGCTGTCGGCAACTTCCTGAACATTGATTCCGCCGCAAGCGTTCTCGCGAATGAACCGGACCGCCGAAAGCAGATCAGGATCATTGATCGCAATCGCCTCCGTGGACTGTCGTGCTGAAACCAGTACCGGATCGACGGCCGTGACCTCAGACGATAGCGGCCTCTTTCTACTGAAAAGATCGTCCAGTTGCCTCGCGGCTTCGTATCCGATCTGTTCAGATGCGGTACGAATAGCAGAGATTGTCGGAGTCAGCGCCGAACAAAGAAGTTCGTCGTCTTTACCGGACAGGATCGAAACATGATCTGGAACTGGAATGTTGTTCCAGCGGCACACTTGCAGGACCTGATTAGCCGAGCCTGCGCCGAAAGTGAAAACGCCTAGAGGCTTGTCCAGCTTCCTAAGCATGCCTTCCAGCTGTTCGCGGCGGATGGCCCACTCAGAGGGTGGAACAGTTTCACTGATGCAGTCAAACAGGTCGCAATCGATCCCTGCCAGCCTTGCGGCCGCCTGGAATGATGCAGCGTGGTGGCGACATGTGGGTGAGCTGAGTGGCCCCACATAGGCCAGATTCTGAAGTCCGCGTTCACGGAAATGTTCCAGCGCCAGTTCAGATGTTCGAATATCGTTACTGGTTACCGTCGGAACGTTACATGAATCGGGAATTCTCGTGCCGACATTGACACATGGGATACCGGAAGTGACGGCAGCCGTCACATCCAGTGCATTGCCGAACGCGGCGATCACTCCATCGCCTCCGAGATCAGCGATCGTAGACGCCGCTGCCGGAGTCGATGCAGATTGAATCCAGAGATTCCAGGCACCATGCTTCACGGCGTAACTGCTGATACCCCGCGCGATCGCACGGCCATCTTCCGAAGAAGTATCGACCATCACGAGCACGTTTTGAGTACGCGTTTCACCTCGGGAATCCTCCTGATGAGACAGCGAGGGTGCTGCTCGCGAAACTCCAGTTGGTCTCATGTCCAATGCCCCCGCCCGAGCTTGAGCGGCTAATTCTGCAAGAGAAATACCCGGCTTGGGAACCGGAGGTCGCGGACGAGAACTACCGCTTGGCGGTGCTCCGCGAGCAATGGAATTCTGGGTAAAGGTTTGAGGCGTTGAAGGTGTCTGAACTGTGGAAGTAGTAGCCAGAGTCGAAGCCGTTTTGTCATACGCGTTCTGTTGAGCGCGTGGTAACCGAGTACGGTTCTTCGTCGTTTGTGCTATTTCAGATATAGCCATCTTTGCCTGCCCCCATTCCTAAAAGAGAATGACGTAAATGCGCCTGAAAAATCACTGATTTCTCAGGACGCCCGTTATGTTAGCCGAGATTTGCACGGCATCAAGCGACAAGATGGAAATAGTTAACGTTAGCCACCATTTAGTGGAACCGCTTCCACTGTTACAGGCTCGTCAAAAACGAGACTGAAATTCTCGGCAAAAAAGCTGGATTAGTGTGTTTTCACTACACGGCTCCGGAGACTGCGATGTAACAAACGCTTGCTACACAGGACACGTACGGGGTTCCAGAACACAAAAAAAAATCACACGGTGTTTGCCGTGTGATCGGGATTTATCCAGAGTTGAGCGTTTTGAACGAGGCTGTTTGCACGAGCCTAACGGCGGAATCGCCCGATGGGCCCGCTAGAAAGCGGCTGGATCTGCAGCAGGTTTTCCTGAGCAAGAATCGTCGATGGATTGCGGTCATAAACTCTGCGCACAAAGTTTCCGTAGATGTGCAGCGGTCGGTCCGGACGCATATGGATTGGCTGGGACTCAATCCAGGCTCGATCCGCGGGGCGGGCGATCACATAGGGGTAACGGGCTGGCAATGCTTGTCCCGAACCCGCGCCGAAGTCTGTCGGAACTGACGGCTCGTAATACGTAGCAGGCTGAACGACTCCGGTAGCTTCGACGCCGTATTGAGGCCAGATTTCCTGGCCGCTACAGACATTGGTACCGGCAATGTGAACCAACGAGAAAATACAAAGTATGGATTTGAAAAGAATGCCGTTCATGAGGTGCCTAACCTGGTGAATAAATTAGAATTGACTCGTCAGTCTAAACAGGCGATTCAGCCGGTCAATTGAATATTTGAATCTTTTGACGCTTCATCGGCGCTGTGCCTTCGGGCATGGAAACAGGGCGGTCACGCGATCCTGCATCTACTCGAACTTATCCAGAATTTCTTCAATTGAAGGCGTTGCTTCTTCTCCTGTGGAAGGCAGCGAACCATCTTCGGCTTCGTTTTCATCTGTCTCCGCGGCCGGTTGCGCAGGCGCTGCCGGAGCCGCAAAAAACGGGGTCTCGTAGTATCCGATTTGATGAGCCTCCTCAACCGACAGGAAAGGGCCGAAAACAATATCGTCGGCGGTATCAAAAGTTCGATCAGGGCCGTCACTGATTAGCGTGAACGACGATCCGTCAGTCTGGTATCGAAGTGGAGTACTCCAGCCATCCTGGACAGATGCGGCGATGTCTGAGCCTTCATCGACGTCCGGGACCTCACCTGATTTTTCCCACTGATCCCCGATCAATGAGCTGGCTTGGCCCATCGAATTCGAGGTGTCCGATAACGCCATTTGATATTGCCAGTTCTGTGGCCCAAGGCGATTGATCATCGAGGCCATGCCTCCGAACAATGCAACGCTGCTGACGAGCATCACGATTCCCAGCAGGTTCAGAATGAATCCGGCAGCCGCAAGCCCGCGCGGCTCGGATTGCAGTCCGACAATCGAGAAAACAACTCCCACCAGCGAAGTTGCTCCACAAGTCACGAAGCCGGCAATTGAAAGGACGAATCCTGTGATCGAGACTCCTTTCTCACGCCGGTGCTGACGTGTTCGCGGCGGACTCGATTCGACCCGCAAGTTTGCCACCGCCGTATCCTCAACGGCATTAAACGGGCCGGATTCCGATTTGACGTCACTGAAAGGATTGGTTTCGAAAGCAGATTTTTCCCCGGAGTTGAGTGGTGAGGGAATACGTCCTGCATAATCCTCTGGACGAAATTCTGGTTTCTCTGTCATGTCGAATTAACGCATTCGCGAAGTGGATTTGGTTGACCGTGCTTCGATTTGCAGCACGTCCATACAGTGCCATTCATTCAATGCACTTTCATATTGTTATCGAATGCCGATAGCGGTCAATTCAGCGGATTAATTTGATTGACGCAGATGAGTGGCGCAGATTTATTGACATAGCTCAGTGATTGGGGGAAGGTGACGCCCTGAACCGTGTGAATGGTCAGTGAATGTCCTGGAACGCCGTGAGCCCATATAGCGAAGGCGTGGATTCTATCTGGTTAATGATGGAGGACCTTGATGGACACCACTGATTAACGGATTACACAGGCGAGAAGTGAACGCGAAAGGCTGAACGAAGATGAAGGGCGTCTGTTTCGAAGATATTGGCAAAGTCTCTTTGCGCGAGCTTCCGGATCCCGAGATCAGTGATTCTCGGGATGCGATCGTACGTGTAACTTTTTCCGGGCTTTGTGGTTCCGACCTCCATCCGTTTCACGGCAGAGAACAAGGCCTCGATCCGGGCACCGTTATGGGGCATGAATTTGTCGGAGAGATCGTGGCCATCGGCGAGGGTGTGAATGGCTTTTCTATCGGTGACCGCGTTTTTGCTCCTTTCTCAACAAATTGTGGTGATTGCTATTACTGCCGAACGGGACTGACAAGTCGATGCGTTTCAGGACAGCTGTTCGGCTGGGTTCAGGATGGCACTGGACTCAACGGGTGTCAGAGTTCACTCGTTCGAATTCCTCTGGCCGATGCAACTCTCATGAAAGCGCCGGAGGGGCTTTCTGACGAAGCGGCACTGCTGCTGGGAGACAATTTCAGTACGGGGTTCTACTGCGCTCAGATGGCGGGAATAGGCGGGGAAAACTGGAGTGATGATTCTGTTGCGGTTGTCGTAGGATGCGGCACGGTAGGTCAATTGGGGATCGTGGCGGCCCGGAGTCTTGGAGCAAAGCAGGTCGTTGCAGTTGAACCGGAACCGTCCCGTCGTGAAGCCGCGACAGCCCTGGGAGCACACGGCGTAACCGAACAAGAAGCCCGGAAGCTGGTCAACGAGTTAACCGATGGTCGTGGAGCAGACGTCGTCATGGAACTCGTTGGAATTCCGGCAGCCCAGAAGACGGCGTACGATCTGATCCGTCCCGGTGGAGTCATGTCCGTAATCGGTTGCCATTGCACTCCGAACTTCGCATTCGGACCCGAAGATGCCTACAACAAGAATCTGACCTACCGGACTGGGCGATGTCCGGCGCGACACTACATGGATAAGTTGACCGATCGTGTTGCTTCCGGTGAGTTCAATATTGATGCCTTTATCACTCACCAGTTCGACAGCGCTGATTGCGTAGAGGCGTACGATGTTTTCGCAAATCGCAAAGACGGTTGCGTGAAAGCAGTTTTTGCCTGGTAACGACGGCAGGTGTGCGTCGGACTCAACGACGCGGCGGATTCGTTACGAGGAGGCTGCTATCTCGAGCGGCCACAATTGCTCCAGCGCGTCTTTTGCGCCCATTTCAAGTTTTACATCAACGATCGGAGAAATTGACGTCGTCGACGGATTGATTTCAATCGTCGGAATCCCCCGTTGAAATGCCATTCGAACAGGTTCAATGATGTAGGGAAAATGGCTGGATGTTCCGATTGAGATGACGAGGTCAAAAGGTTTTTCGAGTTGAGTGTAAAGTTCGTTGACGGCATCGAGTGGCAGTTGTTCCTCGAACAGGACCACGTCCGGTCGCACCATCGAGGGGCAATCAGGGCATGACGGCGGGATCTCAAATCCCTCATAGTTTTCATAGCTTCGGGCGTAGGAGCAGCCCGTGCATTTCATGCGATACATGTTTCCATGAATCTCAATCACATTTCTCGAGCCGGCCATGCTGTGAAAAGCGTCGATGTTCTGGGTCAGAATCC
>JBCCFB010000013.1:0-52601 GCA_039029995.1 Planctomycetota bacterium | reverse complement strand
TAGAGTGTTGAGTGTTGAGTGTTGAGTGTTGAGTGTTGAGTGTTGTTGGAGGCTTTGACCAGCGGCAAGGCGCGCCTGATGCGGTTTTGTGGATCACAGGTCGCTTGCGCCACCCTGAACTTCTCGACTCGCGCCCATCCCGGAAGAACTACTTCTGTCGAACGTTCGTACGTGAAGCAAAAGGTTCATGATGTCACGGCAAAAAAAAGCGAGGCGGACACGCGTTGCATGTCCACCTCGCACCCGGTTGAAATCCGGTCGGTCGATCAATCGTGGCTGATCAACCTAGTCGATATCGAGAATCGCGCTCATGACCAGAGTTGCTCCCGAGCTCTCGTAATTCTTGATGTTCAGCGAGTACCGCATGAAGCCGGATGCTTCAAAGTCAAGCAGCGGATTCGCGTCGGTCTCAGTGTCCGAGTCGATTTCCACATAGGGGCTGTCCTGCGAAACGGTCAGGTCGATGTCGCGAGTGTGCTTGTCGCCACAGGCAACGATGGCCCGGCGACCGTTTCCAAGTCGCATGTCCGAGTAACCTGATTCGGCTCCTTCGGTCATGATCGTTCCGATCATCGCCCATTCCTGTGGTTCCTGCAGGAATCGAGCCGGTACCTGTGCGGCGACTCGTTCGCAGTATTCCAGCGTTCGCGAAGTTGCAGTTGCCAGATTGTCGATTGGAACTGACCAGCCACCTTTTCGCATCAAAGTCATGCCGCAGAACTCGCCTTCGTCTCCGCTGTAGAGCTTCAGACGGATCTCGTAGCGGGCGGTTACTGTCGGAGTGAACTCAACAGCAGGCACGTTGTCGGTCAGCGTGTCTTCGGCGACGGTGTTGCCATATTCATCCAGAACGATGATGTCCAGATCGGTGTTTTCCCCGGCTGTCGAGCCGAAGAACGCGTAGGATTGACCCTGCTCAAGCGTCATCGTCATGTATGAATAGTTACCGGGCTGGAGAAAGGCACCGAGGTAACAGGTTTCGCAGAATCCGTAGTCAGTCTCTTCCTCGACTTTTTTGCCATGGGCAAGAGTCAGAACCATCGACTCTGCCATGTGTACGCCAGGGTTCCAGCTGTTCTGGTCGAGCGGCTTGAAGTTCTCCTGAGCGAAAGACGTTGCCGTGAAGAGGGACAGGCAGAGTGCTACTGCAAAGGAAAATTTCATACGTGAAAATTGAGTCGCCATAGTACGTTTCCTTTATTTCAATCGGGTTTTGTTTACTCCCTTTCAGAAACGACAACGGGTTCACCACCGAACGGAAAATCCGCGAAATCCGTGCCGACGCGGCTTTCCGGTCAAAAGCGATTGTTTTGACCGGTAGAACCGGCTGTTCAACGCGTACGAGGAATCGACAAAGAGATTGCAATGGGAAGCCAACGCAGCGAAAACGCAGCATCGCTATGATGTTCTTCAGCGATGTTCAATCAACCTGCATCCGGGGTTGTGCTTTTGACGAGTCCCGGGGCGGGCTAAAGAGGGGAAAAGCTTGTTCGGTTCGTGAACACCGATCGTTTTCCAGAGACTTGTTTTTCCATTCCAGCTAAACACTCTGCAGAGGAATCGACATGACCGGCAAGGAAGACTCGGTATTTCAGGAATTCAAAAAGCACTACACCGATCATGGTGGTTCGACGGGCTCCAACGCAGAAGAGGAGTTTATCCAGAGGCTCGTTCCGCGTGTTTCGCGCATGGCCCGAAAACAGCTTTCCGACGATGTCCGACGTGCTTTTGATACCAACGACATCACCAGCACTGTTTTGCGTCGAGTGGTCAGTCGCGTCCGGAGCGGAAAAATCCGGCTGGAAAGCGAAGGGCAGTTTATGTCGCTGCTGAAGTCAATGACGCGCAACGCGATCGTTGACAAATTCAAGTATCTGAACAGTCTGCTCCGCGACCACAACCGCAACAGGTCCATGGATCAGGCAGCCAGCAACGACAACGAGGAGAGCAAATGGGATTTGTCGTCTGCAGACGATCATCGCGACGCTTATGATTCCGAGCCGCTGACCCCGGTGGATGACGTTCTACTTGCAGAACGGACTCAGGCACTCAATGAGTTGTGCAACAATGTGCGCAAGCAGCTTGAGCCCAAGGAGTGGCACTTCTTTAAACGCCGGTTCATTGAGGAAGCAACGTGGTCCTCGGTGGCTGACGAACACGGACTGAGTTCCGCTGATGCAGCTCGAATGAAAGGCAAGCGACTGATCGAAGCGCTTCGAGAAAAGTTGAGGGAGTATGAAGAGTGGCTCGCCGACAGGCCGGACAATCGCTGAAGCAGCGTTGTTTGAACCGGAAGTAGAACCTGCTTGTTCACGACTGAACCTTAAAACAATCTGAACGGTGTGTTGTATTGCCGGCATTTGGCGGCCGGAATGACTCGTTTCACAACGGATAGCGTCGGCAATTAGACTCAAAGTGAAGAAACTGCGATAAGTTCAGTCTTTGGGCACCTGTTTATGCGTGCATGACGATGAGGCTTTATTGATCACGCCTTATCCGCAATGCGCGATCGACTCCCACCTCTGATCCGCATATCCAACCAGCGGATAGCAACACCCCGGAATAGAAGCTGAGATTCCGCCATGCATCGGATTTTTCTCTGCGTATTGTCGCTTACCCAGATTCTTTGCAACTTCAGTCCGACTCAGGCTCAAGTCAACGTCGTGCAGATCGTTGCCGACGATATGGGCTGGACCGATCTCAGCACGGGCGCGACAAATCTCGGTAACGGCTCGCCATATTACGAGACACCAAACCTTGACTATCTGGCAAACGGAGGCGTCGCTTTTTCCAGCTACTATGCTCAACCTTCGTGCTCCCCAACAAGAGCGGCGTTGCTGACAGGACAGTATGCTCCGCGCAACGGACTTCATACCGTAGGCAGCTTGAACGACACCGGTGATGAAACGTTGCTCATCGGCCCGGATGATGGTCGTGCGATCAAGCTGGACGCCGTGACGATTGCCGAGCTGCTTCAAGATGCCGGTTACGTGACAGCGCACATCGGCAAGTTTCATGCAACTGATGATCCGGATGATATCGTCAACGAATACGGTTTTGACTTTAACATCGGTGGAACTACCAGTGGCGGGCCGAGCGGAACGGTTCCTTATTTTGCAGAACTGAACAACAGAGGCCGCTGGGTATTTGGCAATGCACACGGACCCGAACTGGATCAATATGCCGATCCCTACACGACCCAGTACATCAATGACAATTTGTTGCCGTATGCAAACGGCAATGATCCAACGGTTCTAGAGGGAACAGCGAAACATCTGAACGATGCGATGGCAGATGCAGCGGTTGACTTTCTGAACGATCGTGTCGCCGACGGTCAGAACTTCTTCGTCAACATCGCGTTCAATGCGGTGCACCTTGAGATTCACTCGCGGCCGGATCTTGAAACTAAATACAACGCGATTCCCGGCAGTGCGAACCCGCAACATGACAACGCTGCCTACGCCGGGTTGCTCGAAGGAATGGATCAGGCGATCGGCCGGATCGTGGATGCGGTTGAGCAGAGTTCGTTGTCGGGTGACACCTTGATCGTGTTTATGTCTGACAACGGCGGCACCAACCAGACGGACAACTCGCCTTTGAGGGGTAGCAAGGGCAATCATACCGACGGTGGAATCCGCGTGCCGATGATCATCTATCTGCCGGGTGCTATACAGTCAGGAGTTTCAACCGACGTTGCCGCACACGCCGTCGATTTGTATCCGACCTATGCCGACCTCTGTGGAGTTGCTCATCCCGACGAAGCGCTTCATTCTTTGGACGGTGAGTCGCTATTGCCAGTGCTCACCGGAGTGTCGCAGGAACTGCAGAGGAAATCGATCTTCTATCACTTTCCCGGCTACACCATGGGAAACGATCCGATGTCGATGACCATTCACGATGGAGCTGACGGTCACAGGTACAAACTGTTTTACTTCTATGAGGATCGCGATTTCGAACTGTATGATCTGACATCAGACATAACGGAATCGACAGATCTACTCGCCGGAGACATTCCGTCATTGACGACCGTTCAGTGGGAAGTCGCGTCTGACGCCAGCCATGAGCTGGCTGAGTATCTGCACGAATCAGGCGCACAGTTTCTGACCGAAAGGGCAACCGGAGATGCGGTGCCGGCTCCGCATCATACGCCGGACATTACGATCTATGTGGGTGCTGATGGATTGGGCGCGCCGCTGCAGGGTCTCCAGCAGGGCGCGGTTACCAATCACGGTGTGACTCTCAATTTGATGGCAAACGGCGACTCGGCAATGCTGGGCGTTATTGATGTCGGTATCGGAGTAAATTCAACGTTTGATTCGGGCTCGCCAAATTTCCGTCGTCGGATCGACGGAACGATCGGCGAAGACATCACGTTTTCATTCGATACAGATGTAATCATTAAGGAGTTGACGATAGGGTCGCTAAACGGGCCTGAAACCGAGACCGCGAGACTTGAACTTGTGTCCGGGCACAATCCGTTTGATGGTCTGATCGGGTACGAAACTGACGGAGTCGCTGTCGAAACTAATGCACTGCTGGTTACGAAACTGATCAGCAACGCAGCTATTCCACGTACCCTGAGAACCGGCGTGCTCGCGCAGAATGAGATCTTTGTTCCGGCAGGAACGGAACTGAGAATCCTCAGTGATCCCGCAATTGATGGCGGCATTTTATTGAACTCGATCTCAGTTGCGCTACCACAAAGTCTCCAAGCCGAAACCGAACAGTTACAGGTTACACGTGGTCTTCTGGCCGGTGGAGGGCTTGGCGAGATCGAACTCAGTGACGATTCCGATCTGGTACTTCAACGAAACGGAGCGGACATCCAGTCCCGCGTAGAGATTGAAATTCAGGCGACCAGTCCGAATCCCTATCCAGCCGGGATCTCACTTGAGATCGAATCAGCCGTATTCGCTCGCGGCAACGTTACGTTGACGGCAGAGCTTTTTGATCTTGATACAGGGCAATGGGTGGAGATCTATTCCCAGCCTGCCAGCCGGTTTGTCGATCGAACAATTTCAGCAACCACTTTTGATCGCCCCGAGAGATTCGTCACGCCCGGGTCGCAAACGATAATCGGACGAGTCAGGTATCAGTCCGATTCCGCGCGGCAGAATTTTTCCGCGGGAATTGATCATATGGTCTGGAGCGTGTTTTAATTCGTTCGTATTAAGAAATCCGTCAAGCCTGACGAAAGCTACTCGAACGAGATATTCAGTAGATCATTGTGTGCCGTTATCTGAGTCCTGTTCAACGGCCCCTCGAATTCAACCCGGGCGCGTACGCATCCGAGTGAGCTGACGAACCGTTCCGTCATCAGCGAATACTCAACGGTAAACTGCCGATCTCCAAACCGGCTGGCAAACCGTTCGTCGACGGTCACCCATGCACCTGCTTGAAAATCGAACAGCGATATACGCTGAACGATTGCCGGTCGAGCAAAAACGGAGCCTTCGTATTGGATTCGAATCAGGCTCGGGTCCGGCGAAGGGCTCGCGACGGTTTGCTCAAACTCGATTCTTGAATCGATGCTGGTGGGCGAGCGGCGGATGACAAAGTCATTGTTGTCGCTGATTGCCAGGTCATCGAGGCTGCCAGATACAACGACGCCGTCGATGAGATCGAACGCAAAACACCCGGGTGAAGTAGCAGCCACACCGCCGCCGGCGGCGGTATCTACTCGTCTGAGCTGCGTGACACAGTCTTCGTAAACGCGATACTGATAAATTCCCGGTTGGTTGCCCGGAATACTCTGCGCACCGACGATCAGATTGTTGTTGCAATCAAAAGCGATTCCGATGCTGACCGCGTCTTCGACGCCGAGCCGAATGCTTTCCTTGAAAACAAGATTGTTGCCCGGGTCAATTTCGTACCGCAGAACGGAACCTTCTCCACCGGGCGAGTTGTTTCGGGCGATGAAGAGATCTCCAAATACAGGATCAAACCCGGGGAAGTGCAGAATACCCGGCAAATCAAACATTTCATGATTCGTGACATCGTAGTTGCTGTCGAAAGTGAAACGATGCAGTTCCGTATACGTCGTTGAGTAAAGCTCTCCGTCGGGCGAAAACGTCAGCCCAAGATTGTGAGGTGACGAGGGTTGGGGGACATTGATCGTGCCGTTGGCGATGGCCACACCGTTCTGGAACGTGAATCTTGAAATGGTTCCGTTGGTCCAGTTGGTGGCAAACAGTTCACCCCATGGTGAAAATGCCAGGTCGTGTACCGATTCAAGCGAGTTCCCGGAGATCGTTCCGTTGGATACGAAGGCGTCTGACGATGGGTCGTATACGAACCTTGAGATGGTGGAGGGGAGTTGCATGTTGCAGTGTCGGTTTGCAACGAATAGTTCTTCGTCGGGCGCGAAAATAACACTTGCCGGATCATTGAGACTTGTTCCCGGAATCGACTGAATCAGATTCCAGTTGTTATTCGAGTCGACGCGGAAAATTTCAACTCCGCCATCACACGAGTAATTGATCGGCATGGCATTCGCAACGAGGTTTTCACAACGCTGCACGGGTTCAAGGACGACAATCCGGTTTCTACCGGCGTCAGCGACCAGCAGATTTCCATCACTGTCGATTGCAACACAGTGTGGAGATGCCAGGGGTGCGGAGCCTGCACCAAGATCTTGTAGAGTTTCGAGGAAGCGGCCCTTCGAATCGAAAATGGATAGCCTTGCGTTGTCTCGGTCTCCGACAATGAAGTTGCCGAAGGCGTCCACCACGTTGTCGATGGGATACATCAACTTACCGTTTCCCGTTCCCATTGTTCCGAAAGTCATTAGGAAATCGGCGTTGGAATCAAAGACCTGAACGCGGTGGTTGTAATAGTCCGTGACCGTCATGTTGCCGTTGGCCTGTATTGATACTCCGTGCGTAAACTGGAACTGTCCGTTTCCCGTTCCTTGTTGTCCGAACTGAGATACAAACTGCCCGCTTGTTTCGATAATCTGAACGCGGTGATTGGCCTGGTCGCCGATGACCAGTTGGCCCAGGGCATTTTTGTCGACGTCAACAGGTGCACCGAATTGAGAAGGCCCGCCTCCGCTCCCCCCGAAAACGTGCAGAAAATTCCCTTGTTGATCAAACAGTTGAATTCTGTCGTTTCCCCGGTCTACCACAACGATCGTGCCATCGTCCATGACAGCGATTCCGTTGGGGCTCTTAAACTGTCCGTTGGCGCTTCCATTGCTACCGAAGCCGAACAGAAAGTTGCCGCTGTTGTCAAACACCTGAATTCGGTGATTGCCGGTGTCTGATACGTAGAAGTTGCCGTCGTTTCCGGCAGTCACGAATGTTGGACCAAACAGTTGTCCGGGCGCATGACCGAATCCGCCGAATTCAAACTTGTATTGGTACAACTGAGAGAATGACGGCTGGCAGACCGCAGCCATCATGACGAATACGGAACACCGGAGGAGCAGATTTATCCTGGTTCGTGAGTTCACTACGAAATCCTTGATGAGAATGGCGCTGATAGCATTCAAACGCTGAGCACGAGACGGCGAAGAGACCACGATCTTATCCGATTGGGTCGACCAATAGCAAAAGACTACACTGACGATGAAAAGCGACTTCCCGAGAACTCGCAAGTTTGATCAGGAAACCGTCACGTGCTGGTATGAGATTACACAGTCGCAGAGATAGAAAACGGGATTCTGCGTCCGTCAGTCGGGAAAGTAGTTTGATTGGGGGCAGCCGATTAGCAGGCAGTTATCGTTTGCTTCAGTAATGTGGCATAAAGAAAGCACCGGACGTTGCCGACCGGTGCCGGGTCTTTTACGGCTGCTGGGCCGCAAAGTTAACGGGTCAAATCCGTGCGTCTTAACGACGGATACGCCTCGATACCATTCCGAGACCGGCCACTGCGAGCAGGCTGAGTGTTCCCGGCTCGGGAATCGCGTTCGAGTATCCCCAGCCGGTCATAAACGACTGGATTCCGGCGCCGAAATTCGTAACGTCAACCGTGTACGTCGTTCCGGCTTCCAGCATTACCGGACCACCGGCGAATGAAAACGTGCCGTCCATGTCGGAGTCATTTCCACTCGACAGAGTTGTCATGCCGCTGACGATATCGAAAGTCGGATTCCCGAGAATTGAAAAATGATCCGGAATCGTATAGGTCTCAAGCATGATGTCATTGCTGACGGAAAACTCGAATTCCAGTGAGCTCCCGCCTCCTCCTCCGAAATGGAGTCCCGTGGTGTCGGAAAGCAGGAATCGGTCTGCTCCGACCAGGTTGTTCGTCGGCGTCATCAAGAACACAGTGCCGTCCGTACCAACCGGCTGAAATTCATTGCCGGTGATGAATCCATCCATGTTGCTGTCGATCGTCGTCGGATCGACAAGAAAGCTGACTTCGTCGGCTGTCACACGCGGGCTCAACCACCCGATGGTGACAGCCACCACGCACGCCAGCGCGAGGCTTCTCAAGATGCAGATCTTCATAGCTTCTCCCAGTATTTTCGCGGAGCAAACCCCGCCAGCTCAGCCGGCGCACAAAGTAGGCCCTTTTGGTGAATAGGCATTTGCAGAGCTGTTGGCCAGGAAAAGCTGCAAAAAAACACCGGCCGTTTCCGACCGGTGTTCTTTGAGTTTCAATCTGATTGAAAACGCTTACGCGTCTTCTTCTGAAGATTCTTCAGCAGCGTCATCCGACGCGGCTTCTTCAGCAGCTGGCTCCTCTGCTTCTGCTGCAGGCTCTTCTTCAGGCTCCGGCTGTGTTACCGCTGCGCCGAACAGAGGACCGGATTCGCCGAGACCGCCCTTAAGGTCGGTTCGTGAGGCAACTGCCGGACGTGCACTTCCGGAATCATCGCCGCCCTCAGCCGCGTTGGCTTCGGCTTCCTGCTCTTCGCTCCATTCGACACGACGACGGGAAAGTCCGATCTTGCGGTCTTCAATATCGACTCGCAGAATTTTGACTTCCAGTTCATCGCCGACGTTAACGACGTCTTCCGGATTCTCGACTTTATGATCTGCCAGTTCTGAAATGTGCAGCAGACCTTCGAGGCCGTCTTCCAGGCCGACAAAGACACCGAAGTTGGTGATCTTGGTGACCTTACCGGTAACCAGTTGTCCCGCCTGGTAGCGGTTTGGAATGTCGCTGGACCATGGATCTTCGTCCATCTGTTTCAGGCCGAGAGCGATACGCCGACGGTCGGTATCTACGGACAGGATCTTACACTCGAGTTCCTGACCCTTTTCGAGGGCTTCGTTCGGGTGACTGATCTTGCGGGTCCATGACATGTCAGACACGTGCAACAGACCGTCGATGCCTTCTTCGAGTTCGATGAACGCACCGTAATTGGTGAGGTTGCGGACCTTCCCGGTGATGACTTTGCCGATCGGATACTTCTCTTCGACGCGGTCCCAGGGGTTGTCCTGAGTCTGCTTCATGCCGAGAGACATCTGCTCGCCGGCTTTGTCGATTCCGAGAACAGCAACTTTGATCTCGTCGCCGATGTTGACCAGCTCACTTGGGTGGTTAACACGCTTGACCCACGACATTTCTGAAATGTGGACCAGACCTTCGATGCCGGGCTCGAGTTTTACGAAGGCACCGTAGTTCATGACGTTGACAACTTCGCCCGGATGGATCGTGCCGATCGGGTATTTCTCTTCGACGTTGTCCCACGGGTTCGGAAGCATCTGCTTCATACCGAGAGCGATCTTGATCTTCTCGCGGTCGATGTTGAGGACCATGACTTCGACTTCCTGATCCATCGAAACCATCTGGGACGGATGCGAGATCCGTGTGTGCGACATGTCGGTGATGTGCAACAGACCGTCGATGCCTCCGAGGTCCACAAACGCACCGAAGTCCGCGATGTTTTTGACGACACCTTTGCGAACCTGTCCGACTTCCAGTTCGGCCAGCAGTTTCTGCTGTGCGTAGGTACGTTCTTTTTCGATGAGCGAACGACGGCTGACAACGATGTTGCGGCGCTGTTCGTCGATCTTGAGAACTTCGCACTGGACGACGCGGCCGATGTAATCGCCGATGTCGCCCGGGCGACGGATATCAACCTGACTGGCGGGCAGGAAGACCGGAACGCCGATGTCGACCAGCAGACCACCTTTGATTTTGCGTGTGCAGTTACCGGTAACGATGTCACCTTCGTTGACCTTGGAGATAACTTCACGCCAGTGGATGATGACGTCAGCCTTGTTCTTGCTGATTTTGATCAGCCCAGCCGGATCATCGGCAGAGCCCATCTCGTCTTCAATATCCTCGATCAGAACTTTGATGACCTGCCCGACTTCGGGAATGTCATCTTCGCCCCATTCGCCGCGCGAAATGGTGCCTTCACTTTTGAAGCCGACATCAACAACGACTGCTTCGTCGTCTACACGGACGATGTTACCTTCGACGATTTCTGCTACGGCAAACTTTTTGTTGTCGTCTTCCGGCCCGCCATAGAGACCAATCAGGTCATCCATATCCTCGGGGAAGTAATCCTCCATCAAGCCGGAGATTTCGTCGTCTTCAAGCGTTCTGATTAAGTTACGATTTACCATGTTCTAAAATTCTCTTTTTGGAATCCACGCGACAATAAACGTACAGCCCTGACCCGGTCAGGGTAGACACGTGGGACGTTCCGGGGTTGCGCGCCGTCTCGACAAATGAGCTCGGTCACGACAGTGGTACGAACAATTTTGCGAAAAAACCCCTGCGGCATCTTTGCCGTCCGAGAAGGCCGGTAGGTCCTGCAAACAACTGCCGGACACCAGCGGGCCATCCTGAGAAGTGATCTGGAACGATTCTTCTAGAAGGTGGCTCTTCCGCACACGATCCTCAAAAGATATCAGATCGGCATTACGGGGACAACGGTTGAAATTTTCCTGGCATACCGCCGGGGAACGGCAGGATCTCTGCTACCGCGTGTCTACTGCAAGATTTCCTGATCCAGCAATTCCGGTGGAAACCACCTAAGCCAGACCATCGTCGCCAGTACGATCAGCACCTGGACCCCGGTCCCGACAAGGACCAACGAGATCAGCCACGATCGCGCAAGTGACAGCACAAAAGCCGCCGCGAATCCGACGATGGCGATCCCGGCCGGCCAGATCATAACGATCGGCTCCATGAAGAGAGCCGTTCCCACAAAGGCCACAGCCGACCCGATGGTCCATTTGCCAAGGTCTCCGTCTTGCTGCGAATGCAGCTTCGGAAGGAACCACGACAAGATATTTGTCAGGAAGAAGGTCGCCGAAAAACCACCGACAGTAACGATCGCGGCGGCAATCAGAGCCCCAAGCCATCCGACTCCGAGGTCGGCCACAGCGAACCAGATGTTGATGACCGAAGAAACGATCGCACTGAACTGCAGTATGAAAACACCGATCAGTGCCAGCACGACGTCAATTCCGCTTCGCACGCTTTTGACTGGCACTGGGGGAAAAGGTGCCGATGGTGGCTGGACTGGTGCGCCCGGCGTCGAATCGAGCGAATGGGCGGGCTGAACGATTTGCGGATCGACGTGTTTGTCCACATGTTGGCTGGATACCGGCAGGACGATTTCGACGTCCGGATCAGAAGGTTGGTTTTTCCTGTCATCCATCAAACTGTCCAGACAAAGTGCTCGTGGCCACCCTTAAACTACATAATCCCCGCAGCGAATTCCTCGCAAAAACAAAATCAGTCAATTCAATAACCGTGAACCTCTACCCGAATTCCGCGGTCAGGACGATATCTGAGTGCGTCCTGGCTCACTCAAATTGCGCATACGTGTGAGGAACTGTCGAAACCGATATTGCAGCACGCCATTGCGCCTAACAAACTAGTAAGTGTCGTTCGTGCGCACGCAGCACGATTTTGATACCTGCCCGGCGACCACTCTCGGCTTCGGTCGTTCGCGCGGGATGGTTTTTAGAAAGGAGGTGGTTTGTGAAATATTTCTGTACTAGCCGGCGAGGTGGCATTGCCTAAGGCAGCCGGCGGGTTGCCCCGCTTTGTCGCTAAGCTCGTGAAGGCCGAAATCCTCCACCAATGCAACTGCGAACAAAAACTGGCAAGCCACCACTCGTCGGGATCACAGCGATATATTCGACTTGATCCCAACAACAGAAGCCCGCTTCCGGATCCGTCCGGGAGCGGGTGTTTTTTTGCCATCGAGCTATGTCATCAAAATAGAGAGCAAAGAAATAGAGAACAGACACCAGACAGTTTCCGCTTAGGGAAACGTGGTCCGAATTCATGTCAGCTTTTGCCGCCAGTTTCTTATTAATAGTAATAGGCAAGGGGCTTAATTCGGGGTGAGCATGAAATACGGATACTCTCTCGTTGATGCATTGATTCTTTCAGCGATTCTGGCAATCACAACTTCGCTTTCCTTTCCATTGATCCAGCAGGCCCGTGAAACTGCGCGCAGCAGTCACTGTGAAAACCGGATAGTACAGATCGGACTGAAGTCGCTGCTTTATGAGACAATTCACGAACGCCTGCCTTCACAGCTGGGAGCCAGAGGTGCAGTTGACTGGAATGAATGGGTTGGAAATTCGTCCAGTAAGGATTACTACGCCTATATGCAGAATACATCTCCACTCGCACTCCTTGCGAATATGGAAGGAACATTGCGAATGGCGCCGGAATACTTCGATTTCTCAACGCCCCGGCTCAACTACTACTTCACTGTTACTGACGGCTGGCAGTCTGCGTTCTCAATGCACCGCGAGCAATACATCTGCCCATCCGATTTCTGCAACCAGACGAGCGACCGCGCGCTGTTTGCGATCCAGCCGGTCTATAACAAGGACCCTCAAACCGAAGACTACCTGTTCCTGATCTATGATCAATTCGGTCCGGGCAACGTCAAAAGAGGTTTTTCGAATTATGCAGGCTGTCTCGGCGCAAGCACCGGTGGAGAACAAAGAGCTCCTTCTGATTTCTGGCAGTTCCGTGGAATGATCACGAGCCGCGAAACTGTAACGACCGCGGAAATTGCGGCTGCTGACGGGCTGTCAAACTCGATCATGTATGGAGAATCACTCGGAACGGTAGTCAACGGAAATGTAGAGCTCAGGGCAACGTGGATCGGCGGTGGGCTTGCACGAGGACGCGGTTCGACCGCATGGATGGCCGGTGGTTCTCCCGGAAATCCAATGCTCGGTCGTCCGGCGAGATCAATCGTTTACGGATACGGAAGCGCTCATCCTGCAGGAGTCCGGTTCGTGATGGGTGACGGCTCTGTCCGCACAATCTCTCGTGACACCGATGTGATGTCCTTCTACGAACTTTGCGGCGCGTTCGATACTCAATGATCGACACCTCTTCGTTGGAAGCCTCTAAATCGATCGAGGCCACTTAGTTCCAACATTCCGTGTTCTGGAATTTTCAGAGCCGCTTGATCTCTCTTTTTCGCAATCCACACGGGAACTGCAATGAACCGACGAACAGCATTTTCACTGACTGAACTCATGATCACGATCGCCTGTACTTCAATCGTCTTCTCGCTTGCACTGCCTCATGTTCAGCAACAGCGCGAGAATGCAAGGACTCTGCTATGTGAGCGCCGGCTTACGCAAGTCGGACTGGATGCCCTCGACTTTGAAGACAGGTTCGGACTACTTCCAGCACAGTTGGGCGAGCCCGGCGTAGTCTTTTTCGGAGACTGGACGTCATCGTTTTCAGATGGTTACTTCGCAACCAATCAATACGCTTCTCCACTGGCACGAATCACGGCCGCCAACGAACCGTTGAGGATCGCCCCGGAATTCACTGACGCCAGCATCACAGAACTCGAGATTCCCTACTACGAACTGATAGGGTGGGATCAGCTTTTGTTGACCGAACGCCCTGAATTCAGATGTCCTTCAGATCAACTTGACCCATTGAACGTGTCGTCTCGATACTCGGTTGGTGTCCAACCGATTCACTACGGTGAAATTTTTCATCAGGATTACCTCGGATACCTGGCCGGCGAGCTGGGCGTCGAATACGGGTATACCAACTTTGTAGGCTGCCTTGGTGCCAGTACGGGTGGTTCTCAGCGGGCGGAATCGGGAAATCCAGATTCCTTGTGGCGATATCGCGGGCTGATGACATCGCGAGAAAAGGTCAATTCAGCTTTCGTCTTTGAAGGTGATGGAATGTCGAGCACGATCATGTTCGGAGAGAATATTGGATCGGTCGAACAGACACCATCAGGTCTGGACGTCTCGCTAAGGCAGTCATGGATGGGCGGCGCATTGGCCAGAGGACGCGGAACGGCACATTGGATGACAAACGGCAATGTCGACAATCCAATGCTGGGTAGTCCCGACAAATCCTCGAACTGGGGCTTCGGCAGTGCACACAGAAACAAAGTCAACTTTGTGATGGGCGACGGAGCTATCAGGCCACTGGACCGTTCAATCGACTGGCTTCCGTACTATCAAATGTGCGGCGCCTACGACACGTGGGAATAGAACTAAAGGACCTGCTGTAGAACGAACTGTTTACTTTCTTTGATTTCGGGCGATAATCGCCGTCGGAAAGGAGACAGTATTTTTGACTGATGAGAAATTCAGGCCGCTCTACGGCCGGTTCGGTAGCACGAAAGAGGAGCTGGATCACAAAGAACGGCTGGAGCGTAGCAAACGTTTGTTTTTTGATCCCGCACGACGGGACCTAGGCTTACCTCCCGATGAGCCAATGAAGTGGGAACCTGCCCGGGGAATTCCAAAACTTCCTGGAGTTACGATCATCCGGCTGTTTGGGCCTTCGTTTGAGAACCTTCACATTCACAACTACAACTCTTCGCTTTGCGCCTACTGGGTCACTGGTGATCCCGACAAGTTCTGCGACGTTACCGAGCTGACTTCCACAAACGGCCGGATCAATGAGCTCGTGGCAGAGCGGTGGGAATTTCTGTTTTTTCAGCCAGCGGACCTCCTGAGTAACCTGTTCATGCAGGTCTTTCACGGAGGAGTCACCTCTCACAGAGTGCTGACCGATGGGAGAGAGCTCGAAGCATACGGTTGGCGCACTGACCGATCTGACGGAACGCAGAAGGAAAGCGACTATGTCATTTCCAAAGACGAATACGGTCGTGTCCGCAAGCAGATCGGCCGGACGACAAAGAGCTGGATCGATGAGTCGATCGTTTTGAGGATTGTCACCATCAGTGGCTGGATGCACCGGAAGGATGAGCTGGGTATCGAACGGATAACACTGCGATCTGATGGCAGTATTGAATTCGCCGAACGTGAAATTCTCAGCGAGAGAATCTTTGAAAAGATGCCAGACCTCCTGTACTGATTCCAATTACATAGAGTCACCGAGAGAGCAGGGCCGATAAATCGAAGACGGTCCTTCGTTGCTCTGCTTTTGCCTACTGCTGACTGCAGTAATTCAAATTCCGGAAGGGCTGCAAAAATAGTAAGACCTGCCATTGCAGCAGTTTCTGCTTCAGTCTAACTAACGCTGCGCCAGATGGTCGCAAACACAGGTTGCCGGATGCATGCAGCCATCCGCAACCCAGCTTGACTCGCCTGCCAAAGCTAATGTCATGCTCCCGACAACCGGTCAGTGCTGTCGCTGAATTCGATAGCATTCAGGCCGGTTGGCAAACTTTGTCGAATATTTCGCCTGTGCGGATTAACTTTCGCGGCAAAGTTTGACGATCACACAGGTGGTCAGGCTAGTAGCCGGATGACGATCAGCGTTCACTGCAAACGAACGCAGCAACACAAAACAATATGAGAGTGATACCGATGCAAAACGGTAACTCGAAATTCCGATCCTCCAGCAATGTAGTTAGTGCGATGTGGCGAATGATTAAAAATCCCCGTAAAACCATCCGTCGTCTTTTCACAGCAGCTGTGCTGGCGGTCGCACTGAGCGGCAACACAGGTTGCTTCCTCCCGATCTACGACGCCGACCCTGCCGTCCGCGCTCGTCAGTTGATCTACACCTCGGAAGACTTCCGTGCCTTGCGTGAAGAATGGCACCGCTTCTGGTTCCTCGATCAGCCTGATCACATGACTCCGTACAGAACGCACGGCGGCATTATCTAGCCAGCCGGCCCATTGCTCGGGTGTGAACAACGCCCGCGGATTGAGACAAAACGCCGACCGGACTTCTGTCCGGCCGGCGTTGTTGCGTTCAGGATCAAGGCCGACGTCCGCAAACACCGTGTCGTGTTGTGCAATTTCTCAATACACGTTCTCGCAATACATGTTGCCGATCCCGCGGTTTCAGTGCATCGAATTCCCGGCACTCCCAATTCCACCGGCAATGGTCTAACCTTGATGCATTCAGAACTTCCTGCAACGAATAGACGGAAACTACTGTGAGAGTACTTTCAGGACTTCAGCCGACCGGTCGCCCGCACTGGGGCAATTACTTCGGCGCAATCCGCCAGTACATTGATCTTCAAACCGAAGATGCCGCGTACTACTTTGTCGCCAACCTGCACGCGTTGACCAGCATTCGTGACAAGGATCTTCTGCATCAGTATTCAGTGGATGCCGCTATCGATATGCTCGCGCTTGGTCTGGATCCCGATCAGGCGCATCTGTTCATTCAGTCTGATGTCCCCGAAGTCTCCGAACTCTGCTGGCTGCTGCTTTCAGGTACTCCGATGGGACTGCTTGAGCGATGCGTTTCCTACAAAGACAAGATCGCAAAAGGACTGCCGGTAGTCGCAGGGCTGTTTACGTATCCGGTTCTGCAGGCTGCGGACATCCTCGCCTATGACGCGAACATTGTTCCCGTCGGCGCTGATCAGGTTCAGCACATCGAAGTCACACGCGACATTGCCAAAGCGTTTAACCACTCCTTCGGTGACGTGTTTGTCCTTCCCGAAGCCAAGGTTCTCGACTCCAGCGCGAAAGTCCCGGGCACCGATGGCGAAAAAATGTCCAAGAGCTACGACAACTTCATCGAGATCTTCGAAGCGCCTAAAGCAATGAAGAAGAAGGTGATGCGAATCTCCACCGACTCCCGTCCGATGGAAGATCCGAAAGATCCTGAGACCGATCATCTGTTCCAGCTGTATACACTGTTTGCAGACGAGGCCGCCGTCAACGACATGGCCGACATGTACCGGCGCGGCGGTTTCGGATACGGCGATGTCAAAAAAGCACTCGCCGGGGTTGCTGAAAACTACTTCGCAGAAGCTCGCGAAAAACGCGCTGAACTGGAAGCCGATCCTGATCGGGTCAAACAGATCCTCGGTGACGGAGCCGCGGCAGCCCGGGCAAAAGCCGGCGAAGTCCTGCTTCGAGCCCAGAAAGCCTGCGGAGTAAAATAGCGCAGTACCCGGTAGAAACCGCTAATACTCGACAAGTCCATCTATGCACGTATTCGGAATAGGTACCGACATCATCGAATGTTCGCGCATCGCGAACATGCTTGAAAAGCATGATGCCATCTTCATCGAACGCGTCTACACAGCCGGCGAGATCGAATACTGCAGTCCGCGCAAATCGAGGGTCCAGCATTTTGCCGGTCGCTGGGCAGCCAAAGAAGCTGTTCTCAAAGCCATGGGCACCGGATGGGCCAAAGGAATAAAGTGGAACGACATCGAAATCAAGACGATGCCCGGCGGTAAACCGGAAGTCCAGCTTAACGGCGTTGCGGGGGAAATCTGCCGCAAGCGTGGAATCACTGATATGCTGGTCAGCATCTCCCATACGAAAGAATTCGCAACCGCTTTTGCTACCGCTGTTGGCGAACCGCCACCGCAGGATGAAACGTAGAAAGAACAGTTTCACTTTTGTCCGCTTTCAGATGCCCGCCATGAAAAACAATCAGCCGGAAAAATCGAATGATCAGAAGTCGGAAGGGCGTCGTTCGTTGCTCCGTGACAAGCTGCCGCTTGAGCACGAAACGGCCTGGTTTATTCTTGTCAACGCTCTCGACGTATTCATGACCTACCTGCTGCTGAGGACCGGTGAGTTTCGCGAATCCAACGGGATCGCCAACTGGTTTTTAATGCGGTACGGAATCCGGGGAATGGTCTACTTCAAATTCGTCCTCGTAGCATTCGTTTCGGTGATAGCGCAGGTCGTTGCCCGCAAACGCCTGGAAACGGGAAAGTGGCTGCTCAACATCGGGACGATGCTGGTCGGAGCAGTCGTTATCTACAGCTTCTTTCTGCTGATGCGTGCTCGATTCGGCGGATAATCCGCCAGTAGATTCCCGATTCGAGGATGGTAATCCCGCCGGTTTGCAGGCAATTTCCGTTTCGGCCATTCTGCCGCAAGCGATTTCGCTTGAACCTGCCATCCTCTGTGTAAAATGGAGCCTGACGCGGATGAGGATGAAAATGCGCAAGTTGGTCCTGCGCCGAGTAAATGCTGTGCAGGGTTGGTCCTGTGCCGGGTCGACAAAGCGGAGAAGATGAAATGTTCGCCAAGAGAATGATCGCTATGAATAACCGGTTTTGTTTAGTTGCGGCCTCCGTCGCCGTTGTCGCTTCCTGCTTGATGGCTTCTGCCGCAAACGGCCAGTACATCTGGCAACACTACAGCGGCGTCGATCCCTTTTCAGGGAACCACTACGCGCCGCAGTATCAGCCTGCTCTGCAGTATCAGGTGCCGATGTATCAGCCGGTTCCGCAGATGCCATCGGCGCAGATGTATGACGTCTATCCACAACCGGCCGCTCCCGGCTTTCCTCCGTCGTCGGTGATTGGCGAGCAGGTAATCGGCGGTCCGATCATCAGCGGACCTGTCGTTGAAGGCCAGATGATCGAAGGGCAGTTCATCGACGGACAGATTATTGAAGGACAGATTATCGGCGAAGCTCCCGTCGAACCTGCCGGAGATGGAATCCTTCTGCCGCCGGCAGAAGGCGGCATGATCGTACAGGCGCCCGCTGATACCGCTTCGCAGGAACAAATCGAAAAACTGGAACGCGAAATTGCGGAACTGACGACTTACATCGAGCAGTTGAGAGCAGAGCAACTCGCCAGCAACGATGCGTCCGAGGAAATGAAGGCCCAGTTCGCTGAGACGATGGCGGTTTCGAAAGAAGCACTCGATGCAGCTCTGGCAAAACTGGCCGAAACCGAGCAACAACTTGCCGATGTACAACAAGCAGTACGGGCATCCGATGAGCGGGCTCGCGCAGCAGAACGACGCGCCAGACAAATGGAGAGGCGCGGTGAAGAGCGGAACGCAGGAGCGCAGGAACGCCTTGCAGAAGCAGAAGCCCGCATGGCGGAAGCTGCTGCAGTTGAAGCCAGTCAACGTCAGATGCTGGCTGAGGCTGAGCAGCGGATGGAACAGCAGAAAGCCGAAGTGGAAGCTCTCAAGCAACAGCTTCGCGAACGCGAATTGCAATTCCTTGAACAACAGGAGATGGTCCAGCGGCTCGAGCGCCGGATTGCGGAAATGCGTGCCGCAGATAGTGAACAGCATCGTGATGAGGACGATGGACGGCGCCGCAGACGCGACCGCGATGACCGTCGTGATAGAGGCGACGAACATGGCGACGACGATCACGAAGAACACGGTCGTGAAGAGTCAGGGGATGAAGGCCATGAGGGCCGCGACGATGGTGATCACGACGATGGTGATGACGACGACCACGACGATGACGACGACCATGACCACGACGACGATGATCATGAAGAGGGTGAAGACGACGACGATGATGAAGACGACGGGGACGGCACCGATGCACAGACCCAGATCGACCGTCTTGAAGCCGAACGTGACAGCCAGATCGAACAGATCACACAGCGAATCACTGAGCGCTACCAGCGTCAGATCGACCGTCTGGACACAAAGAAAGACGACTACCGGGAGCGACTCGCCATTCTGGAAGGTCGTCGCGAAGAGCAGATCGAAACTGCAGTTGAAAAGATTCAAAAACGTTTCCAGCGAAAAATCGATCAGCTGAAAGAGAACCTCGGCGACAAGAGCGTGATCCTGCCGTGAGCCGGACCTCGACAAGACGACCATCGGTTGACCGCGAAACTGAATCTGCCGGAGATGCGGTTCGCAGAAAGTATCAATATCGCAAACTAGCCATCAACGGCCGGATGAAAATTCCGGCCAGGCTGGCTTTAAAACTGGTTGGCCCGGATTGTGCCTACCACCTTTATTCGGGGCATCATCCTTCACGCGAGAAATAGCCGCAGCAAATTCAGTTTGCGGTCTCGTACTGCCCGATAAAGCTCTGCCTGTTTCAGGCCAGTCACGACTCAGGGTATCAAATTCCCTGATCGTTCCGCGCGCGGCCTGCTATGTATGTCATCTGCGTTCCCCTCTAAAATCAAACTCTATACTGGCGACCAACCTGGCGTCAGACCGTTGCCCGCAGGATCTCAGCGCTACCGTGAACAACTCTCCAGATTTGAATTCCACCCCGGTCTTTGCCGGCGTTGACGTTGGCGGCACCAATATCAAGATCGGGCTTGTCGATGACGACGGCCGGACGATCGCTCATACCAAGTTTCCGACTCAGCAGGAGAACGGTCCGGCTCGCGCGATCGAGCAGGCGAGCACAGTTATCGATCAACTGATCCAGCAAACCGGCATCAATCCTTCAGATGTTGTCGGTGTCGGCCTGGGGACCCCCGGGCCGATGGATGTTGCGAAGGGTCTTCTGCTCACGCCTTCAAATCTCCCCGCGTGGCACAACTATCCGATTCGCGACGAGCTTTCAAAAGCGACCGGCCGACCAGTCACTTATGCCAACGATGCGGCTGCTGCTGCCTTTGGAGAGTTCTGGGTTGGAGCCGGCGCGAGCCACGACAGTATCGTCCTCATCACGCTGGGAACAGGAGTCGGCGGCGGGATTATCGTCAACGGACAATCGATTGACGGGCACAGCAGCCACGGCGCTGAAATCGGGCACATGGTTGTTGACTATTCTCCCGATGCGCGACTGTGCGGTTGCGGACAGCGAGGCCACCTTGAGGCCTACGCCAGCGCGACAGCCGTCGTCCAGCGCGCTCAGGAGGGGCTGGCGGCGCAGCGGGAAAGCAGTCTCACGGGCGAGATTACCGAGGCATCGCCTTTGTCTGCTCTGATGATTGCCCGGGCGGCAATGTCCGGGGACGAATTTGCTCTGGAGATCGTGGACGATACTGCCCGCTGGCTCGGCAGGGGCATCACGATTCTGGCTCACGTCATCGATCCATCCGCGTTCTTCCTTGGCGGAGCCATGAACTTCGGAGGCAATGATTCCGAGCTGGGACAACGATTCCTCGGCATCATCCGGACCTATGTCCGCGAAAACTCGTTCCCGGTGCTAGGCGACAATCTTTGCGTCGAATTCGCGCGTCTGGGCGGAGAAGCCGGATACGTCGGCGCCGCCGGGCTGGCAAGGCAGATGCATGTCCAGCCGGTCGGCTAGATTCAGCGACGCGCGGGAACAGAATTTCAGCTGCGCCGGCGCCTTGAAAATGCGCTGATGCCCAAAGCTCCGATGATGACTAAAGAGCCCGGTTCCGGCACAGCTGAAACACTGATGACGCCGCTTGAAGCAAACAGGCTAGTGTCCCAGCGAAGGCCGGACGCAAGCTGCGCATCTGTGAAATCGAAGGAGTAGACACTGCCAGCGACAATTTGCCCGTCAAAAATATCAAACTGGTCCCCGGTCACAGGATTAAATCCTCCCGTCAAATTGACATCGAAGGTGCCATTCAAGAGCGCATCTCCGGTCACGTTCACGGCATCAAAATCCATAGCGCGGAGATAGCCCTCGAGTTCGAATTCGATCTCGCCGGAATTCAGAAAATAGTTGCCCTGTATATCGGTGAGCCCGGGAGAGTCGCCCGGAGCCAACACACCACCATCCTGAACCAGGTCGCCCGATACCAGATCAACGATCAACCGGCCCGCTGAAAAATTGAAGTTGCTGCTGGAGCCGGGATCAGCAAAGTCCAGTGTGTTGACGTCAAGTGTTCCCCCGAGCAGATCAACCGAACCGTTGGCATAGACCGTGAGAGCATTCGATTCGATGAGTCCGGAGTTCGCGACGGTCACGCTGCCGGTACCTGCGGCGGCCATGTTGTTTCCGCCGACATAAATTCCATTCGCGTTTGTCCAGCGTGACCCGGCTCCCGTTACGATCACGCTCCCGGTCGATCCGGGGTGGCCGGAACCGGGAGCGATCGATCCGATCTGCGACTCGCTTGTTATCAGCGTCGCACCATCTTGCACAAAGGCATGGCCGGTTGAACGGACCTGACCGCCGCCTACGTCCAGGTTCACTGCTTCAACGCGCGATCCGCTTCCATCGATCAACATTGTGCCAACTCCTCTGAAAGCGCTGCCGACGATCAACGAGTCCTGGAACTCTGCCCGGCCTCCATTGATTACATTCAACGAACCTTCTCCAGATGAGCTGTTTGCGAGGCGACCGGTCCCGGCAACTGTAAGCGTCGATTGTCTGGCTCCGAAAGCACCATCGACGTTCAATTCTCCGCGGTGAACGTTGCTGCCGGTTCCGATTTCAAGATCCTGCGCGACGGCAATACGCCCGCCATTGCTTATGTTGATTACCGTCGGATTGTCGGGTATGTCGCCTTCCATGCGAATGTTATCAATTGACAACAGTGATTCGCTGGAAGCGCCGACGACATTGAGCAAACCACCTTCGCGAATGGAAAGATCCTGCTGATTCCAGGATGCTCCCTGAGCAAGCTCCAGCTCCGAGGTGTTGACGCCGCCGGCACCGACGAGGTTGAAAACGGATTGGTTTGGATCGAAAGTTCCTCCGACAATTTCCACCCGGCCGGAAGAGATCGTGAAAGGACCAGTACCGCGGGTTAATGATTGCGTCACCAGTTCGCCTCCTGCGATCCTCAGGTTCCCACTTCCAATTGTTTCTACGCTTGCGGCGTGGGTTGAAGATCCGTTTTCCAGCCGTAGAGAACTGCCGGCGTTGACGTCAATGTGCGTCTGAAAGAGGCTGCCCCATCGTCCCACAAACCCACCGGTTCCTTCGATGATAACACTTGCGCTTCTGGTGCTATTTACCCAGCTGCCGATTTCAATGTTCTGGGGGGCGATGCTTGTTCCGGAATATTTCAAGTCGAGGGTTACATCGATCTGAAAGGAACTCGAGTTGGATGGATCGTTGAAAAGGATTGTCTGCGGGTTGGCAACCGCTGAACTAATCGAAATTACGTCGCCATCCATGTCTGTGCGGAAATACGCTGTATCTCCCGGACCTGGCGTCCCTCCGCTCCAGTTTCCGGAGTTTTCCCAGGAACCTCCATTGGAATTGTTCCAGAAGCTCTGGGAATAACCCGTGGATGCGATGAACGGACTTAGTGTAAGGAGAACGCATACGGCAATGGTCTGGCAGTTCATGGCTGGAGGGCCCCGAGTCTGGAAACATCACGAGTGAACTTTCAGACTAGCCTTGCTCGTGGCAACCTCGCATCGGTCAGGTGGCCGCAAAGTTCAGAAAAAGAATGATGCTGCCAGTCGGTTGAACCCGCGAATTGTGCCCGGGGGAGGAGTGTTTCAGATTGCAGGCGCAACATCGGCTGGCCCGAATCGTGCGTTTTCGCCTTTCCGTGGTGTGAAATACCGCAATAATTTTCAGTCCCGATGAGGGAAACGGCCGATTGATATCTTCGTTCGCGGCCTTCCTGACTAGAATCCTTGTTCCGCTAACGTATGGCGACGGTTCAATCAGGTGCCCAGCCAGTATCGTATTCGCCCCGGGCAGTTCCGCCCCGCAACTCATAGCCCCTATTTCTATCCGCAGCGTTCCACGGACAGCGTACGCCCTGACCGCTCCGGACCAGTCGTTGAGACCCAGCAGACGCCGATCTATGTCGAAAGTCAAACAGGAAAACATCCGCAACTTCTGCATCATTGCCCACATCGACCACGGCAAAAGTACGCTGGCCGACCGGCTGCTGGAGCACACCGGCACCATCAGCAAGCGCGAGATGCAGGACCAGATTCTCGATGATATGGAACTCGAGCGCGAGCGCGGAATTACCATCAAAGCCCGCGCGGTGAAAATGGATGTCAAACATGAAGGTCAGGTCTATCAACTGAACCTGATTGACACTCCAGGGCACGTCGATTTCCAGTACGAAGTCTCGCGCTCTTTGAATTGTTGTGAAGGCGCGTTGTTGCTGGCCGATGCGTTTCAAGGTGTCGAGGCCCAGACCGTCGCAACAGCCTACGCTGCGTTCGATCAGGACCTGATCACTATTCCGGTCATCAACAAGATGGACCTGCAGCACCAGCGTGCCGATGAGGTCGCTCAGGAGATGGAGCAGACTCTCGGAATTGACCTCGACATGATTGTCCGCGTCAGCGCGAAAACCGGGCTGAACATCGACGAACTGATTGACTCGATCGTCAAGAACATTCCAGCCCCGGAAGGCGATCCGGAAGCGCCGTTGCAAGCGATGGTTTTCGATTCGCACTATGACGAATACCGCGGAGCCATCACCTACATCCGCGTCATGAATGGAACCATTCGCAAAGGACAGAAGATCCGGTTCCTTCGCGCGGGTACAAACCATGACGTACAGGAAATCGGCCAGTTCTGTCCCAAGCAGACTCCTTGTGACGAATTGAGAGCCGGACAAGTCGGCTACCTGATCGCAAACATCAAATCGCTTGATCAGATTAACATCGGTGACACCGTGAGCGTTCCCGGCGAAAAAGGAGCCGAAGCGCTGGACGGGTATCAGGAACCCAGCCGGATGGTCTACTGCGGGCTATTCCCGTCGGACGGACAGGACTTTTCCGAACTCCGTGAAGCACTTGGCAAGCTGGCGATCAACGATCCGAGTTTTGAATTCGAACCGGAATCGAGCGATGCTCTCGGGTTCGGATTCAGATGTGGATTCCTGGGTCTGTTGCACATGGAGATCGTCCAGCAGCGACTGGAACAGGAATCGGACGTGGACCTTGTGCAAACCGCCCCGAACGTGACGTATGAAGTCCTGACTAACGATGGAGAAACGCTGCTGATTCATAAACCGCAGGATGTTCCCGACTCGGGCAGCATCGCGGAATTCAGGCAGCCGATCGTCCGCGTGAATCTGATTCAGCCGGAGCAGTACGTCGGACCGGTCATGAAGCTGTGCCAGGAACGACGGGGTATCCAGCAAAGCCAGGAATACCTGTCTTCGACCCGTGTGATGCTGACGTACGACCTGCCACTGGCTGAAGTCATCTACGACATGCATGACAAGCTGAAGAGTATTACGCGCGGCTACGGCACGATGGACTATGAACTGATCGGCTATTTCCCGGCTGACCTTGTAAGGATCGATATACTCGTAAACGGCAATCGAGTCGACGCGCTCAGTCTGATCTGCAATCGAGCTGACGCCGAGCGGCGGGGCAGGGCGGTCGTGAAAAAACTCCGCAGCGAAATCAACCGGCACATGTTTGAAGTGGCCGTTCAAGCCGCAATCGGAACACGCGTTATCGCGCGGGAAACCGTAAAGGCGCTTCGTAAGAACGTGACCGCCAAATGTTATGGCGGTGATATCTCCCGGAAACGGAAACTCTGGCAGAAGCAGAAGGAAGGTAAGAAGCGGATGAAATCCATCGGTAGCGTGGATATCCCGCAGAAGGCGTTCATGGCCGTCCTTCAATCGGGTGACGAATAAATCGTTCGTCCCGAATAGAACTTGTTCTGTCTGCCTGCGCGGCGAGCAGATTTAACCTGCAACGTGAAGAGAAAATAGCGGACGCGCTGACTATCGATATCGAAACCGTTTCCACCCCATTCCGCGTTCGATAGCCAGCGCCTTCCGCTGTATCTTTACCAGGCGATGTCTGGAATCCGCCGGTTGAATTAATTCGTCTAGTTGAAGACGTACCCTTCTTCTCCATGGGAGCTGATATCCAGTCCCTGTAGTTCTGTTTCGGCGTCAACACGCAGGCCGACAATCATATCGATCGCTTTGAGGATGACGAACGAAGCGACAATTGAGATGACGATGGCGACACCGACCGCAGCAATCTGGGCCACAATCAGCATTGCACTGCCGCCATAGGCGACTCCGTCAGCGCCGGCGGGATTGACGTCGGTCGTGGCAAAGACACCGGTCAACACGGCTCCGATCGCTCCGCCGATTCCGTGAATCCCGAAGGCGTCGAGCGAATCGTCGTATCGGAGTGCACGCTTCAACCTGCCGCAGGCAACGTAGCAGAGCACTCCGGCAATCAGTCCCATCAGCAATGCCGGCATCGGTTGGACAAAGCCGGCTGCGGGGGTGATGCACACCAGTCCGGCGACGGCTCCGGATGCTGTTCCCAGAATGGATGGCTTGCCGCTGGTGTACCACTCAATGGCGGCCCAGGCGACCGCGCCAGCGGAAGCAGACAGGTGAGTTACCACAAAAGCGTTAGCAGCCAAGTCGTTGGCGGCCACGGCACTGCCGGCGTTGAATCCGAACCAGCCCACCCACAACATCGCGGCTCCCATCGCCGTGTAGGTCAGGTTGTGAGGTCGCATATCCTGTTTGCCGAATCCGATTCGCGGACCCATTACGAGGGCGCAGATCAGAGCTGACGCGCCTGAACTGACGTGCACGACTGTTCCACCGGCAAAATCAAGAGCTCCACCCAGCAGGGCCCCTTCGCCACCGAAAAACAGCCAGCCTTCTCCCCAGACCATGTGGCAGAGAGGGCAGTAGACGAACGTCCCCCAGGCAACCATGAAGAGCACCATCGCACTGAACTTCATCCGCTCGGCAAACGCACCGCAAATCAACGCCGGCGTAATGACGAAGAACATTCCTTGAAAGATCATGAACACCAGATCCGGAACTGCCCCACCAGGCAGCTCTCCATCCTGCATGGTCAGACCATTTAGAAATAGATAATCGAAATTGCCGATAAAGGCTGAGCCGCCTCCGAATGAGAGCGAGTATCCCCACAAAGCCCAGATGACCGACATCAAGCCCATCAGAAACAGGCACTGCATCATCACGCCGATAACATTCTTCTTGCGGACAAGACCGCTGTAGAACATGGCCAGTCCGGGGGCCGTCATAAACAATACAAGCGCCGACGAAACGAGCATCCAGCCCAGGTGAGCCGGGTCGGTAGGCGGATCACCAGCCGATTCGTCAACGATCTCGGCGATGGCTTCGGTGCCGAATACGGTCGAGAGCAGAAAAACAGTCAGTCCTGCTGCCACGGGAAAATAGGAAAATTGACTCATCTTCTTCTCGATTCCTTTCGCAGCCACTCAGACCGCAAACTGGTAGATCATCAACCCGAATTGAAACATCGCGAGTGCCGCGGCGACGCAGAGAGCTATCGCGCGCCTGCGTCTGAAGAGCTGATTGATCGTGATGATCACAGCTGCGGTACCGATGAACTTGCAGGCAAGAAAAACACTGAAAAACTGAGGCTCCAGCTTCATCAAAGCCATACAAAGAGGATTGGCTTCAAGGTGCAGAATGGTCTCACTGAACCAGAGAACCAGCCCCGCGTCGATGAGCGACGTAATTGCAATGAAAATGAGGAAGCCGGCAAACAGATAAGGCGGTCTGCCAATACTGCTTTGCTGCTCAAACGGGGGCTTAACCTCTAGAACCTCGTAGGTCATCTGGTCACCATTTCTGAAATCTAGTGATGTCCGATTTGGACTAAAACTAGAAAATGCACCGTAAACTGTCAAATAAATAGTTTATGGTGCTCCCAATTGCCCTTAAGTCGGATCAGCGATGGCGATTTCAGTCTGACGATTCTGGACCTGCCGATCTAACGTGAACAATTTCTAGATGGCAACCAGCAAGACTCGCAGGTGCGTCGGTGACTGAGCTACCTCTTTTTTGCGTAACGCATGGAAGAAAGATGATCGTCGAAAGCTGCGGTTTTCGACGGACCGAACCCGATCTGCTTCATCGTCTTCATTACGTCTCCCTGAGTGATTGTCGAGGCACCCTTGGGATACACCGCCCAGACGTTGATTCCGGCAGCAAGTTCAAAGCAGACATCCACCAACTCATCCAGGCGTTGGCGGTCAGCAACAAAACAGAATGCAAGGTCGCAACGATCAAGCTGACGGGTGATAGAGGCGCCTCGCGCCCGGATCTCTGCTGCAAATTCCCGACGGAATCCTTTTGACAGCCAGCAACGCATACCGGGTTTAACGGCCAGTTTGTCGAGAAGAGATGGAGGGTTCAGAATTTTGTCGACCCAGCGATCTACCTTGTCGCCGATTTCAAAAACGATTTTTTCTGTTCCTGAAGAAACCGACAGCCGTGTCCCGCGCGAGGATACTTTCAGATCCGGTCCGAGGCTGGCTGACCACTTGAAGTCCTTGCCGCTGAACTTCAAAGTCTTTGAATCAAGATGGAGCTTGCCCTCGTATTTGCTCCGGCCTTTGTGCGCGGTGGTTAGGGTTTCGAGTCCCATTTCGGTTGCCGTTAGCCAGTCTTTGTGTGATCAGCAAATGACCTGCAGGATCTCTAACGGTCATTTGAGAATATAAAGTCATCGCCTCCGGCAGAGCTATGGCACTGGATGCACGAATCAAGCCGGCCGGAAATAATCCCGACTTCGTCGCTGATAACATTTCCATCAGCATCGTACTCGACCCAGAACCAGTCGCCGCCGCGGGGATTGAACCGGTCGCTTTTCATCATGGCCGAGATGGAGATCAATGACCGGTCAGAAGCGTAATTCTCCATGACGATAACAGAGCCGTAAGGCAGATCATCAATTGAGGTTACGGCAGAACGGTTCATGTACAGTTTGTTCAGGATTTCGTGAGGTCCGCTTCCACGGTTGAATCGATCTCCCGATCCCGGTGCGGGCGACCAGTTGCGGTAGTTGTTGGCTTCAAGATAACGATGAAACAGCCCGGCGAAATCGCCCGATTCATCGCCTGTCGGAATGCTCTGAGTCCTTGGACCCGGTTGGGCCGAAACCGGCTGGGTTGTGACTGCTGCTGCCGGAGCAACCGCCGATTCAACGGGCGACGGCCGTGGCACGCTGGTTGGAGGAAAGTTGATGTTGCCACGCGAAAACGGCGGTGAAATGTCCCGCATGCGGGGCTCTCCGGTCGGTGGAGCGGTTGCAGGTTCGGGAGGCGTAATCGGTTGGGGGTCAAGCATCCCCGCCCCGGCCGGCTCTGAACCAAACGCGCCGCCTGATCCTTCGGTCGGTGAAAGAACCGAAAATGCGGAATCATCACCTTCAACAACCGGCGCTTCGGTCGCAACAGGAGCCGGATCGGGGATTGCTGGCGGATTTGCGTTTACATCGACCGGAGCCGTTCTAACCGGTGGCCGGTCGAGAGATGAGGCAGGATTGTACGAAGACGATGGTGGCGGTCCGAAAGCGTCCGGCTGGACTGCGGTTTCCGAGGGGTCGCTGGACAGGCTGTTGATCTGACCGAACGGGTCAGGAACTTCGATGTCAGCCATGTCACCGAAAGGATCGCCGGATGACGGACTGTTCTCGTCCTGTGTTGATTCCTGAATAACATTTCCGAACGGGTCGGTGGCGGCAGAATCAACGGCTTCCGTCTGCTGAAGTGAGGTAGAACCTTCTTCGATAACATTTCCGAAGGGGTCTTCGGCAACCGTTTCGGTTTGCTCAGAAGCGGATGATTCGTCTTCGACAATCTCTCCGAAAGGATCCGGAACGACAAATGGATCCGAAACACCGGACTCATCTTCTTGCACCACGTCGTCCGCGGGTGTGTTGAAAGGATTGGCCGGATCCTGATCTGTTTGTGCTCTCGCGAGGTCCGGCCCGAACGAAATCAGCGCAATCAATGCGCCTGTGATGACCGATCCGATTGCAATTGAGAGTTTTGTAGATGGCGACATCAGCAGTCTCCAGATCATCCGGGCCCGTGTTTTGGATACAGAGGTAAGTCTGTTCGAACCGCAGAATTTTAGGGGGTTTCGGGGGTGGAACGCAAACTAGCGGGCCCTAAATGATAGTTGCGGGGCCAGCCATTTGGACAGTATTTCGGTAGAATCTCGCCGGCAAATCTCTTCTCAAATCCTGCTCTGATAGCAAGCTGATGTCACGTCCGAAGGAACTACTGAATCAGATCTTCGGACATGAACAGTTCCGCGGTAGTCAGCTGGAAATCATCCAGCGGACGTTGGATTCCTGTCATTCACTGGTCCTGATGCCGACAGGAATGGGTAAAAGCGTCTGTTATCAGATTCCGGCGCTCGTGCTGGCGGGCGAAGAACATACCGTACCCGACTCGACCGGCCGCAATCTGACACTTGTCATTTCGCCCCTCATTGCACTGATGAAAGACCAGGTTGATGCCCTGGTGCGAAAAGGCGTCAGTGCAACTTTTGTCAATTCCTCGCTTCTGCGGGACGAACGGGAGAAGCGATACCGCCAGATTGAAAACGGCAGCTTTGACCTGCTGTACGTTACACCGGAACGTTTCCGCAAACACGACTTCTGTGAGATCCTCGCGAAACGGCATGTCGCATTGCTGGCCATCGACGAGGCGCACTGCATCAGCCAGTGGGGACACGATTTCCGGCCAGACTACACCCGAGTAGGCGAGATTCGCGAACAACTCGGGTCGCCGGTAACGATCGCTTTAACGGCAACTGCAACTCCGGAAGTTCAGCAGGACATCATTCGTCAATTGAGCCTTCAGCCGGATGAAGTCCGCATCTTCAATGCCGGAATCGAAAGACCGAATCTTAAGTTGAGTGTTCGCGAAGTCTTCAACGACGATGAAAAGCTGGAACTTATTCTGGAAACACGGCAGCGGATTGCCGGCAGTGGAATCGTCTACTTCACACTGATACGCAAGCTGATGGAGTTCAGCAGTCAGCTGTGGGAAGCGAACTTGCCGCATCTGATCTACCACGGAGACCTGCCACGAGGAGAACGCCGGCGCTTGCAGGAAAGCTTCATGAATGAGCCGGAACATCTTGTTCTGGCAACCAATGCCTTTGGAATGGGAATCGACAAAGAGGACATTCGTTTCGTGCTTCATGCAGACATGCCGGGTTCGGTCGAATCCTACTACCAGGAGATCGGAAGAGCCGGTCGAGACGGGCTGCCGTCGGAGTGTCTACTCATGTACGACCAGCGCGATCTTGCGACACAGATGGAGTTCATCCAGTGGAGCAATCCGGACGCGGGGTTCTACCGCCGCGTCTTTGATTTCCTCAGCCATGAAACGGAGAACGTCAACGCATTCGGTCTGGAGTGGCTGCGCGAAAAGCTGCACCACAAACAAAAACATGACCGGAGGCTGGAAACATCGCTTGGAATGTTGAAGCGATGGGGGGCAATCGAGGGCCGGATCGGTTCCGATCTGAAAGTCGTCGCAGAACTGCCGGAGTCGTTGAATGATGACGCGGCCGCGGCGGAAAAAATTCTCCGTGATCAGCAGAAGTTGATGCATATGATGCAATATGCGAAGCTTCCAGACGGCCATAAAGCGTTCATCAACGAATATTTCGGAGCAATGCCACGGCCAGCCTCATAGAATCAGAAAATAATGGTCAGCAGAATTTTTCGTCAGCAGATTACATCAGAAGCGGGTTTGATTAATATCCGATATAGAGAAGAGGCAGGCGCTGACTTCGGTCAGGTTGCCTGTACGAACGAGTGTCCGTCAGGTCGGTTTCGCGCGCACAAATCCTGCGGTGCTCGTCGTACAGCGCCTTTTGTGCTATTCGCGAGTTTCACAACAAAGACGGTTGCTTTTGCGATCGTACTTTCAGCTTTCTTGCTGCTTCCCGCCTCATCAACGGCAATGCCGCAGTCAGGTATCCTCGATGACCTCGGCGAGATTCTCGATGAACAGAACGCCGATGAAACGAACACCGATGAAACGAACAACGGTGAACAGAACAGCGGTGAACAGAACCTGGACCAGCTGCAAACAGGCGAGTCCGGACAGCATACGGGTGGACTTCCACGCGATGGTCAGGAACAGACAGGCGACAGTGATCGCGCGCAGTCGCCCGGGTTGCCGGTTGGCCGGGGCGATGAGTCGGCGCGTACCGATCCGTCGCTGGCTGAAGGTCCGCGCGGTTATCTGAGAATTCCCTCACCACGGCCCGATGGCTGGATTGTTGATCTGACGGGTAGAGTCACAGGGGATGAAATCACGAAGATCAATGCGCTTTGTGATGAAGTGTATGAGGTATCAAATCTTGAGATGGCATGCGTCGTCATACCGTCTACTGGTGGCCAGGACCTACGCGGCTACGCGACCAATCTTTTCAACGACTGGGCGGTCGGCAATCAGTTCCGGAACAACGGGATGCTGATTTTTGTAGCGCTCGATGAAGGGGGAGCGGAAGTCATCCTTGGAGACGGCGTGGACAACGACTCGAATGTTCTGTCAGCCCAGAAACTGATGGATACGATCATGGTTCCGAGATTTCGCAATGGTGAAGTCGGATCCGCCATCTATGCCGGAGCACGAGCCTGCGCAACCCAGGTCTATTCCATTGCAAATCTTGAGTCGCCTAAAGACATCGCAAGCGATGATGTCCGCTGGGCAACCGGCCGGAGAAACATAAACTGGTTCAAGGATTTCGGCCCCGTTCCGTATATCTTCGGCGGCCTTCTGCTTGGCGGTGTTGCTCTTGTCGGTGGCCGTCACTGGTTGAGGTATCGTTCGCGCGGATGTTCGAACTGCCATGACACCAGAGTCTTGCTGAAAGAAGACGAAGACGATCAGTTTCTCGATCCGCCGGAGGTGATTGAGGAGAGGATCGGCAGTGTAGATTACGACGTCTGGGCCTGCCTTACTTGTGAAGACGTTTTGAAACTCCGCTACGGCAGATTCTTCACAAGATACTCGGATTGCCCTAAATGCGATTACAAAACGCGCTTGCGTATTGAGCGGACACTGGTTGCGGCAACAACCGTCAGCGGTGGCGTCGTGCGAGTTCTGGAGGAATGTGAAAACTGCAGTTATCACCAGGATTACACGTACGCAACTCCCAAACTTCCCAAGCCATCGCGTTCCAGTAGCAGTGGCAGTTCGTTTGGCGGCGGGGGAGGGCGGTCGTCAGGTTTCGGCGGCGGCAGTTCGTCCGGACGTGGTGCGAGCGGACGCTGGTAGTCCATGCTGTCTCAATGACGTTGCAGTTTCAAGGACGTTTGTTATCCACGAAGTCAGTTTCATTGCTGATGCCAGTCGCGACGTTGCCAATCTATCTTGCCGGTAATCATGGCGTTGTGATACTAAGGAGCCAGCAACTATCGACCAGCACGCCGGACCTGACATGACCATTCAACGTCCCTCTTCTTTTCACCAGCGCGCGACCATAGAGGCTGCGATGCAGCTGGACGGATACGAAAAATGGCTACCGTCGTTTGATGTTCACGGATTGAACCGTCCCCGCTCAAGGCCTGACGAGCTTGCGGGACAGGGCAGGTTTGCAGCTGTGTTGCTGATGATCTATCTGAAGCAGAACCGTCTGCATCTCGTGCTGACGCGCAGACGTGACGACTTGCAGGACCATCCTGGACAGGTGGCATTTCCAGGCGGATCACAGGATCCGGGCGAGTCGATCGACCAAACCGCTATTCGCGAAACGGTTGAGGAAATCGGAGTCCAATCCGCGCGGCTGACTCTGATCGGGGAGTTGAACTCCGTCTATATTCCGCCTTCCGATTTCACGGTCAGCCCGTTTGTGGGCTGGCATGAAGGTGTGCCGGAGTTCCGGCCATCCGAGGCCGAAGTTGCTGAACTGCTCGAAGTGGATGTCTGCCATCTGCTGAATCCCGAAACCTTGACGACAGGCGAGATCGAATACATCGGCAAAGGAGAAACTCAGCGGGTCACTGCTCCGTACTTCCGTGTTGATGAACACAAAGTCTGGGGTGCAACCGCGATCATGCTCGGCGAATTTGTTGACCGACTGCAGCAGGTCTAGCTGTCAGGCTGTTCGGAATTGAAAACAACCAGATCCGCGATCTCGGCGGCGAGAATTTCACGCACTTCTTCTTGAACGGACTGATCAACGGCTCCTCTGGTGCGAAAACGCGTGAGACACTCGTTGACTGACATCGTCCTGATTTCGTTTTCACAGACGATGACGAAGTATGGCCGTGCTGCAGTCTTGCCGCTTAACCACAAAGCACGAACGAGATCGTTGCCGCGTGACTTGTCGATCAGTATGGGTTCGATATCGCTTTCAAGAACTGGAAGCACATTGTTCTCAATCAAAGAAGCCCAGCCCCTTCGGCGGGACCAGATGAAAAACTTCCGGCCGTCGTTCTCACGGCGGAAGCGGCGCATCCACATCCGGTCACGTGTTCTGCTAACCAGCGCTACGACCAGGAGCACTGGAATCAGGAGGATTACCAGAACCGCGATCAAGGGCAGGAAGAGTGCGAAAAGTAGTTTCTGAAGCAGGCTTGTCATAATTCCCCGACAAATCGACAGCTGATAGACAGAACTCTGCGGCCATTTGTTCGCCGAAAAAAAGCGATGAGCGCAGAAGTTGTCAGGGAACGTTTCAATATCTGTCCTGTTCAGGAGCGGCTCGCGCGATCGCTTCGCCATCTTCGTCAATTTCGACGGTAATGACATTCGGATTGCAACATACCGGACAGTCTTCGACGTACTGCTGAAAAGAACCTTGAGACAAGTCCAGAGGAATGACGATTTCCTCGCCGCATGAATCGCAGATGTAGCTGGTGTCCACTAGTCGCAACACTTGATCGGGACGCAACGAAATTCGTTTCAATTTCGTACGATCATATTTTTCTGATCACCGCATTACCAGCGGCGAAGGCCGCATAGGTTAGATTATTTGCCGAGCAGAATTCCGCAACGGCTCGCGAGCAACCGGGATACCTGCCGCCACCGGGCCAGGGTCCGAAGTCGTCGACGACGATAACACCGCCGGTCGAAAGTTTCGGGTAAAAGAAATTCAGGCAGTCCAGCGTCGGCGCGTAAAGATCGACGTCAATGTGCACAAAGCGATAGCTTGTAACCGGCAGTCCTTCAAAGACATCAGGAACCCAGCCTTTGTGGATCTCGACATCCGGAAACGGTTTTAGCGTGTTTCTTACATGGTCAACGCTGGTCGTGCTGAACCGGCCGGCTGCGTCGTTGGCGGGAATGCCATCAGCCTTGACCGGAACTGAGAGTCCTTCAAACGAATCAAAAATCTGATGACCATTTCCTGTGTAGTCTGGCCGGGAGTTCTTAGTGGTCTGGCAGAGAAGGTAGGACGAGAGGCCGCGGAAGCATCCTATTTCGGCTGTCCGCCCTGCGACGCCGGCCGTCAGATTGAACATCTGAATCAAATTGTAGAACCTCGGACGCCGGCGTTTGTTGTCGCGCATGCCCGCAGCTTTCAACCCTTCCTCATACAGCAGGTTGAAGTCATCAAAAGGATGCCCCGAGTTGACGGGGCCCGGATCTTTTGGCTCAGCGAGAGTCGTGTCGTGTCGATACCATTTGCTGACAACATCGTTCACGAAGCTTTCCATAACTGTCGCCCTCGATTGCACGGAAGAAAATCCGCGGGACTTTATCGGAGTGCAGGATTTCGCACAAGACTTTTTGAGCCGCTAAACGCCTGTGATCCGGTACTTTACGTCCGGATATCGCAAGCCAATTGCGCAATTTCACGACGATTGGAGCCCGTTTCATGGTCAATAGCGCGTGATGGCGCGGCGCGACACAATCAGTCTTAACCGGTGTTTACAATACCGTCACAATGCCAGCCGTTGTCGATCGCGATCACAGCAATTTGAAAGGACCGTGATGAAAAACGAATCTCAAAAACAAAGCAGCAGCTCACTGGTTCTTCCCCGTCGCGGGTTCCTTCGTCAGGCAGGGTTTGCTTCGGCCGCGCTGGCAATGCCGTCGCTCTTTTCAAATCCCGCTTTTTTTGAAAACCGTGGCCGGTTCGCCGAAGAATTGCTGACACCGACGATGACTGAAGGCCCTTTCTATCCGGACAGTCTTCCACTGGATACTGACAACGATCTCTTGATCCTCAACGACAGCATCAATCCCGCCATCGGTGAGATCACCCATCTTCATGGCACTGTTCGAGATCAGAACGGAAACCCGGTTCGAAATGCGGTCGTTGAAATCTGGCAGTGCGATGGAAACGGAGTCTATCTTCATTCGCGCGGAGGTTCCCGTGAGCAGATGGATTCGAACTTCCAGGGATTCGGACGATTCACGACCGGTGTAAACGGGGAATACTATTTCCGGACGATCAAACCGGTGACCTACCCGGGCCGCACTCCTCACATACATTTCGCGGTCAATACAAACGGGCACCGCCGGCTGACGACTCAAATGCTCATCAACGGTCACGAGCAGAATGAAGGCGACGGATTATTCAAAGCAATCAGAGACCCCGAACTCCGGAATCTTCTACTCGTGGATTTCAATCCAATCGAAGGTTCCTCAATCGGTGAGTTGTCAGCTCAATTTGATATGACAATCGGTATCACACCCGACGAAGATCAGGCGGCCGAGCAACAGGAAGCGCGCCCTGAAATCCGTGATCGCCAGGGTCGCGGACGACGACGGGACCGTTAGGCCGAAAAAACGGAATCCATGAAAACAGCCAGCGGCATCGTTAGATATTTGCTGATCGCGCTTGCGCGGATTTCGGTGCTGCTGTTCTTTATCTGGTCAGCCGGCGCAATCTATTATCTGCGCTACCTTCCATGGGTTCTGCGTGCGGCGCTGACGATCTGTTATGTGGCCGGATGTCTGGCGATCGTCTATCGCGGCTGGAGACATCGTGACTCAGCCAGCGCACCGTCCGGTTTGCACCTCAATCGCGCTGTGGGAATCGTGGCGGCAACTATCCCCGTCGTCTACTTGCTGACACTTGGAATTCAAGCAACCAATGACAGGCAATGGGCGAAAGATCAGTCGGAACTTGTCGAGATGCAGCTCGAAAACGATGTTGTCACGATCGATAATTTCCGGAACGCGCAATATCAATCCGAGTCCGTATTCGACGTGTTTTACGAGACTCGCAGTTTCAAGCTCAGCGAAGTTACTGAGGTCTGGTTTATTGTCCAGCGATTTACTGCCGTAGAAGGGCTCGCGCACACCTTTATCAGCTTCGGAATTCAACCTGAGGATGGTTCCGGCAAAAAGTACTTCTCGGTGTCCGTCGAAATCCGCCGCGAGGAAGAAGAGACATATTCACCGTGGCGCGGGCTGTTCCGGAACTACGAACTCAACTACGTCGTCGGGGATGAGCGGGATATGATCGGAGTCCGGACGGTTCATCGACCGGGAGACCGCGTGTTTCTTTATAAGACCAACTCGACACCCGAACAGGCGCAACAGATGCTGTGCAACATCATCGAGCGGACCACTGAACTGCGGGAGCAGCCGGAGTTCTACAACACCTTTTTGAACAACTGCACTAATTCGATTGTCTTCCATTCCCACGGCGTTACGCCCGAGCCGGTCAACTGGATGGATCCGCGCGTCGTATTTCCCGGATATTCCGATAGACTCGCCTACGAAATGGAGTTGATCGGTAACCGGCACGAGGAAACACTCGAGGCGTTGAGCGAAAGATCGCGCATCGACCAACGGGCCCGGGAAATCGGAATCGTTGACGACTTTTCACGCTTGATTCGCGAAAGCGCAAATTAGTCTTTCCAGTGCCTCCAGCAGAATGCGACTGTTACGACGCCTTCGAATTGCCGGTTATCGCACGATGCCAGAAGGACACACCATTCATCGTATCGCCCGAGACCATACAAAATGGTTCGCGGGACAGAGCCTGATCATTTCGTCACCGCAGGGACGATTTGCTGAAGGCGCAAAGAAGATCAACGGGAAACAACTCTCACGCGTGGATGCTCACGGCAAGCATCTCTTCTACAGGTTTGCCGGCAAAACGAAGCGATCGGAAAAGACGATCCACGTCCATCTCGGCTTGTACGGCAAATTCCGCATTCATAAGAATCCACCGCCGGAGCCGCGGGGAGCGGTGCGTGTCCGCATGATTGGTGAATCGCGCTCGTTTGATCTCAATGGACCCTCCCGCTGTGAAATCTATTCCACCAGTGAGCAGCAGAAGCTTCTCGCAAGGCTGGGGCCGGATCCACTGCGCGACGATGCCGATGTCGAGCAGGTCTGGAACCGGATCAGTCGTAGCCGTGCGTCGATAGGAACATTGCTCCTCAACCAGGCCGTCGTTGCGGGAATCGGCAATGTTTACCGGGCCGAACTGCTGCATCTCATGGGAATTCATCCTGAAAGGCCGGGTAATGAAATCTCGCGGGAGCAGTTTGACGAACTCTGGGATTTGACGGTCAAGCTGCTCAACGTCGGTGTGAAATACAACCGAATTATTACGGTGCCACGCGAATCGATCGGCAAGCCGCTCAGCAGACTCAACTCGTCCGAACGGTTATTTTGCTACAAGAAGAACAACTGTTGTAACTGCAACGGAAAAATCAAAAACTGGAAGCTGGGCGCTCGGACGATGTACGCCTGCCCTCGTTGTCAGAAGTAGTTTCGTCGCCTTGCGATTTTCATCCACGAAATCTGTCTTTGGATTTTTCTGTCGTCCACTTGAAGGACGACCGGTAGAATGCAATCCACGCATTCACGCCGCCGGAAGGCCCCGGCCAGATCAATCAAATGACGGATCGTTCACTTCCGTAGCATGACACCTCAGCTACCAGCAAAGTTCTGCAAATGGCAGGTATTCAATCCCAACCCGTATCCATCGGTTGTCCCGTCTGGTCATGTCCGGGCTGGCGAGGGTCTGTCTATCCGCAGAAAGCCGCGAAGAGTTCATGGCTGAAATACTATTCGCAGACATTCAATTCCGTCGAAGGTAACAGCAGCTTCTACGGCATCCCGACTCCTGACACCTTCAAGCGATGGGCAGACGAAACGGCGGACGGTTTCGAGTTTTGTTTCAAGTTTCCACGAGTTGTCTCGCACGACTGCAAACTGGTTGGTGCGGCGCGGGAGACAGACCAGTTTCTCGAAGGCATCCGGATTCTGCACGAACGAAACCGCCTCGGAGTCACCTTTCTTCAGCTGGGCCCGGATTTCAGTCCGAAATACTTTTTTGCGCTGAAATCGTTCCTGGCATCGCTGCCGGAGGACTGTTCTTTCGCCGTTGAAGTACGTCATCCTGACTGGTTTTCGGCACCTGTCGAGCAGGAATTCAATGAGCTGCTCAGTGAGCGGGAAATGGATCGAGTACTGTTCGATTCGCGCGCGCTGCATTCGGCTCCGGCAATGGACGAGTACGAAGAACGATCGCAGGTGCGCAAACCCAATCCGCCACTTCGTCAGATGGCAACGGCAAATAGACCGATGCTAAGGTTCATCGGCCGAAACAAGGTGGAGCTGACTCAGCCCTGGATCGATGAGTGGATTCCTGTTCTTGCAACCTGGATCGGCGAAGGCCGTCGGCCATACGTTTTCGCGCATACACCGGACGATACGTTTGCGCCGCAGTTCGCGCGCAGAATCCACAATGCACTGGCGCAACAGGTCGAGGCTATGGCAACGCTGGAAGAGTGGCCGTTCCATGAAGAAAAGCAGATGGAGCTTTTCTAGCTGACGCTTTTTAGTAGTCCGGACCATTAAGGTCCACTGTGCCCTCAGGCCAGTCGAACTCAGTGGGATAGATCATCTGGGTATCATCGCGCCACGGATCTGCATCGGGAGCTTTCTGGTTTGTGCTGTCGATGAACTTATTAGTGACAATACGGCTGTTCAGCTTTTCATAAAACGGCGCGACGGGCGTTTGAAACAGGCTGACTTCCGGCCATCCCGGTTGGCCGATCTGCTCGAAGGCTTTTTTCGTAATCGCAGCGCCAAGTCCGTGTCCGCGCATGTCAGGGTGAGAGCATACTGTCGCCAGCGCAAGAACAGGGATGTCTCTACCCGCAACGGTGACCATCCTGATAAACGTCCTCGCATGCGCGACAGCACGCTCACCATCCCAGATTACAAATCGGCGGCATGAAGTCTTTTCAGGATCGGTGCTGCCAGCCGCGGACATCATTCGCTCGACTCGTTCATCGATTGTCGGCCCGGACGATTCAAACGAGGCAGCCGCCAGCTCTGCAATCGGTCGCGCGATTTCGGGAGTCAGCTCAGTCTCCAGGTATTCTTTAATCTCGTTCATAGTTTCGCTTTCCGCGTAATCAACGTGGTGTTTGATGATAGCCGCCTGATGCGATCGTGTTGCCGTGATGTCTCGGGCAATTCGTGTCGGCTAGCCCGCATACATCTGCAAACGGACTCCGATCTGATCAAGTATTTCTGTCGTCGCGCTGAAGTCCGGATGACGGACGATGATCATGCCATCCGAACGCAGGGTCTGTTTCCAGTTTCTGCGCGGTGCGCCGACGGGCAGTAGATCGACGTAGACAATGTGCTGGCCGTAGTCGGCCATGAGTCCCTCCAGTCCCTCGATCCGCTGAATGTGGCCGTCGCCTTGAGCACGCTTGAAAATGTGTCCCGCATTGAAGCCGCGATTTACGGGCTGTGAGAAAGTACCGCTGGTAACGGCCTCTGCCCAGCCTCTATAGACATCGAAGTCATTGGCGAAGTTCATCAGGTCAACCGTGTTGGCGCCCGGAGGCCGCGCGGCGATTTCGCCGAAAACGGCTTCGCCGTCCTCTTTGCGGTACCACTCCATGTGGGTGAATCCGCTCTGGAAGCCGAGAGCATTGATGACCGCCGCGCCCATTTGACGCCCGGATTCAAGATATTCGTGATCGATGTCTCTGAGCGCGATGGTCTGCTGACTGATCCATTGATGGGTTCTCCCCATCAACGGTCGCGGCCGGTACATGCACATGTTGTAGAACTTTATTTCCCCATTCACGCAGACGGTGTCGAACGTGAACTCTTCAGCCTCGATGAATTCCTCGACGCTGACTTCGGTAACATGGCCCAGTCGCGGCAGAATCTCCTCCATGTGTTCTGCATCATCAACCCGATACGTGTCTGCGGATCCGGCGCCGGCGATCGGTTTGACGCAGACGGGATATCCGATTTCCGCGGCCGCTTCGCGAACCCCTTCTTTCGACGTGGTACTGAAGTGCCTCGGAGTCCGGATTCCGTTGGCATCGAGTACCTGCTTCATCTTTTCTTTGTCGCGAAAGGGCACCGTCTGCTCGACGGTCATCCCGGGCAGGCCCAGCATTTCGCGAATTCGTGCGGCAAGAACCATGTACGGTTCCCACGTACACTCAACCAGATCGATGCGTGCTTTTCTGGCGGCTGCGGACACCATTCCAAGAACCGCGTTTTCATCGGAAAGCTGCACTTTGAGGTAAGCCGAAAGTGCGCTTTTTGCGATCTCAGGCAGTTCGTGTTCGTTCTGGTCTCCCAGGCCGATTACCGAGTGTCCTTGCTTCGCCAGTCCACGCGTAAAAAAGGGTTGCTCGACCGGAAATCCGGGTGAGATCATCAGTACGTTCATTGCGAATGCCTTTTGTGTTTCCTGTCCGGTCTTGAAGCGTCAGTTAGTTCAGGCCATTTCAACGCGAATGGTGCTGACGATCTTCTTCAGCGCATTGGATACGACTTCTGTCTCGGGATGCCGCACGATAATGAAGCCCTCACCTTCGTAGCTGCCCGACGGAGGTTGTCCCTGCTGAGGAATCTTTGCTTCGACGACGATATCGCCGAGCGAACGCGCGACTTCTTCAAGGCCGTGTATTTTTGAGACCCGTCCGCGACCCATCCCGCGCAGGTATGCAGCTCCGGCAGCGTATTTCTTTTGGGGCGGGCTGAAGTGGCCGTGAACGAGCAATTCTGCCCAGGCGCGATACAAGTCAAACTCATGCGCATAGGAAATCAGCGAAGTGAACTGCGCTCCGGGTGGACGTGCGCCGACCTCGGAGATAGCAATGCGTCCGTCCGGACGCAGAAACCACTCCATGTGGCTGAGCCCCGTCGTCATCCCCAGTGCATTCAATGCCTGCTGAGCCGCTTTCCTGACAGGATCGTACTGTGGCAGATCAGATTCGCGAGGGATCATCACGCACCACTGGATCCACGGTTCGCGCACGACTTCCAGAGGCCCGGGCGTATAGTGCGAAATCGAGGACCAGACCATCTCCCCGCCGAGGCAGATGCTGTCGAAGGAGTGTTCCTTTCCAGTGATGAACTCCTCGGCCACAACCGGATTACCCGGACGTGGTCTTAGCTGTGACAGACAGTGCTGGAGTTGCTGCAGATCTTCACAGCGGAAGGTTCCTTTTGCACCTGCTCCGTCCGGCGGTTTTACGATCAGTGGAAATCCAACCGCTTCTGCGAATGCGGTTGCGTCTTCCAGCGACTCGATTCTTACGTGTGCAGCACAAGGCAGACCGGCCTCGCGCAGGACCGACTTCATCTGCGCCTTGTCACGAAAATTATTGGACGCCGCCGCTCCCATGCCCTGGATTCCCAGCCGGTCACGGATCTTGCCGAGCGGGACCTGAATCTGTTCCAGCATCCCCATCAGGCAGTCGATCGAGCCGAATTGGCTGCCGATCGCGGCGACCCCCGCCTGAAGTTGATCGGTACTGATGTCCTTGACGGCATAATGGGCCGCGAGCCGTTTCCGGAGTTCGGGATCGAGCCTGGAAACGGGGTCACAACTGACCAGACCGACTCGCGCGTCGGGGACGCTCGCGGCGGCTGAAATGAACCGTTCTGTCGCTTCCATAAAGTAGGGTGCGACAAAAATGACATTCTTCATGGGTGGATGAGGGGACGCGGATTTGGAGTATGCTTGTCAGTCTGATGGCCCGGATTCACGGACTGGATACATCGTCACTCGTTGTAACATTTTCTGATTGGAGGGTAACCCGATGAATGTGATCTTTGTCGAGCCGGCGTTCCCCGATAACCAGCGCGAATTTGTCCGCGGACTGAAGCAGGCCGGAGCCACGATCGTAGCCATCGGCGAACGTCCGCGCGAGGCGCTCGACGAGGAGCTTCAAGGCTGGCTGTTCGACTATATCCAGGTCCCCTCGGTCTGCGATGAAGCCGCGATGATTCAGGCGGTCAAGTTCGTCCAGACCAAGATGTGGGTGGACCGGCTCGAAGCGACGATCGAAGCTCACATCATGCCGATCGCCAAAGTTCGCGAAGCCTGCACCATTCCCGGTATCTCCGTCGAGACCTCGTACCTGTGCCGTGACAAGCCGGCGATGAAAGAGGTGTTGCGGAAAGCTGACGTCCCCTGTGCCCGGTCAATTGGCAGCGACGATGTAGACGAGATCGTGGCTTTTGCCAGTGAAGTTGACTATCCGTTGATCATCAAACCACGTAGCGGCGCTGGTGCTTCGGGTACGTTCAAAGTCACCAATGAGCAGGAGTTGCGAGGAGCTCTGGCTGAATCGGGAGTCGGCCACGGGGCCAACGTAGCCGTTGAAGAATTCATCGAGGGTCACGAAGGTTTTTACGACACGATCACCGTCGGCGGCCGCGTCGTTTTCGAATTTGTCACCCACTATTTTCCAAACGTTCTCGAAGCGATGCGCAATCGATGGATTTCGCCGCAATTCATCACGACCAACCGTATTGATTCTGTTGACGACTACGGGCAGGTCAAGGAAATGGGGCGTCGCGTCATCGAAGCGCTCAACATCACGACCGGTGCGACTCACATGGAATGGTTCTTCGGCCCGAAGGGGCTGAAGTTCTCAGAGATCGGCTGCCGGCCGCCCGGGGTCAAAGCGTGGGACCTTTACAACATCGCCAACGATATAGATCTGTATCACCAGTGGGCACTGGCGGTGACTCATGGAAACACGACGGGTGTTGCCTCCCGCAACTTCAGCGCCGGCATCATCGCGCTGAGGCCGGACAAAGACGGTGTCATTTCGGGATACAGCGGGCTCGAGGAGATCCAGAGCCGATACGGCCAGTGGATTGCCGACTGCCATCTGCCAGGCGAGGGGACTCCGACGCAAGGCGTCGAGGCAGGTTACATGGCTAACGCGTGGATCCGGATGAAGCATCCCGACTACGACGAACTGAGAAACATGATGGACGAAACCGGAAGAACCGTTCAGGTGCATGCGAGATAGACCATGTCGAATCAACGCCCATTAACGCTGCTCGGTCCACAACCGGAATACCACTCTCTGCGGCATGTCATCGAGCGCGCTGGATTCGAAGGACCCGTCGCGCTCAATACGTCGGGATGGGAGACCGAGGAGAGTGATGACGAGGCGCTCAGGGCGGCTGTTCCGGTGGACTGCGTCAATCTGAACCTGTTCGCGAGATCGGAACAGTTGTTCACCGACGACAAAGAGCTGATCGAGACGTTGCGGGCGCGGCAGGACGAGCTGCGCCATTTGCGGGATGTCTACAACGATCGTCTCGAATACATGCTGACTGCGGCACGAAAGGTGATCCGCAAACAGGGCGCGCTGATCGATCTTACGCGGGAGCGGGAATCCGCCATCGAAATGATCCGCCAGCTCGATCGGGAGTATCTTCTGCGCACCGAGCAGATCATCGATCGCTATGAGGAACAGCTCAATACGTCCGCGCGGCCGGCGGTTGAACATCACAGGCGGGAAATCGCCGGGCTGTTGTCGGGGGTCAGCGCGATTCTGATCTCCGGTGGGCACGTTGCCATTATCCTCAACCGGCTGAAGATTTTCGGCATTCTGGAAATGAACCCGCAGTTACCGGTCATTGCCTGGTCAGGCGGCGCGATGGCACTTTCGGCAGAGGTGATCTTTTTTCATGATTCGCCGCCGCAAGGCGCCGGCAACGCTGAAGTGTTGCGAGCGGGAATGGGGCTGTTCGGTGATGTGCTTCCACTTCCATCGGCGCGAACGCGACTCAAGCTGGATGACCGCGCACGAGTGGAGCTGTTTGCGCGGCGGTTTGACCGATACAAATGCGTTGTATTTGATCCTGCCACCATATTGATACGAAGCGGAGACGGCTGGGTGACGGAAGAAGCCCCGGTGGAGCAGTTGGGAATCGAAGGATGTTGTGTGGAGGCCGCGCTATGATTCACTCGCCCGCCATCGGCTCTCTCTCTATCAACGCGACTCCCGTCGAAATCAAAAAGTTCCTTAAGTCACATGAGTTCCCTCTGGTCGATGGTCCGATCGTGACCTTCGTGTTTGTCGGCGCGGCGGAGCATGTGCAACTGAGACACTGGATCTACGGTCTGCCGTCCAGTCTGCCGCTGAACCGGCTCGGAAACACCGATGTCTGGTACCGGTCGATGGAATTTCCGACGACCTCCCGGATTGAGTACAAGTTCGGTGTAGTACGTAGCGGTCACGAAGAGTGGATTTTCGATCCAATGCACGGACGCGTAGCTCACGATCCGTTTGGAGGAAACTCGGTAGTCCAGTGCAGTGATTACGTCGATCCGGACTGGGCGGTTTACGACGAGTCGGTGCCACAGGGGCGGTACGAAACGGTCGAGCTGGATAGTTCTGCACTTGGCGACAAGCGGTACATCAAAGTCTATCTGCCTTCGACGTTTCGCGATTACCGCAGGTACCGGCTGCTCGTCGTTCACGATGGCGAAGACTACTTGCGTTATTCAGCCCTCGGTCACGTTCTCGACAACCTGATTGCCCGCCACGAGATTCCACCGGTCATTGTCGCGCTGACCAATCCGCATGACCGGTTGCGTGAGTATGCGAACGACCGGCGGCATGCAAAACACATTTGCGAAGAAGTGATTCCCGCGCTTGAAGAGCGTTACCCGTTGATCACTCAGGCATCGGGAAGATGCATTATGGGGGCAAGCTTCGGTGGAGTCGCTTCTCTTTCGACCGCGTGGCAGTATCAGGACGTTTTTGACTCGATGCTTGTCCAGTCGGGTTCATTTGCCTTCACGGACATCGGGCAACATTCACGCAGTCCCGTCTTTGACCCGGTGGTTGAGTTCATGAACCGGTTTCGCGAGCAACCGGGGCAGCCGTTGAAGAGGGCTTTTGTCAGCTGCGGAGTCTACGAGTCACTGATCTACGAAAATCGTTCGCTAGTTCCGTTTTTAAGATCTCACGGAATCGAAACCAAGTTTGTAGAATCCTACGACGGTCACAACTGGGAGAACTGGCGGGACCGACTTCGAGCCGGTTTGACCTGGCTGTATCCGGGGCCTCTGTGGGTCACGTATATGTAGACGCTGTTTGGCGAAACGGTGTAGCAATTGGTCAGCGAAACCGTGTCGCATTATCGTGTAGCGCTATTGAGCTATCGTATAGCGCTATTGAGTAGCGGCTATCGAGCAATAGATCACCATTCTTATTCATTCTGAAGACTTCTGAGCAGCCATGGCAAACGTTACTCGCAAGATCGGACTCTCACTGGGCGCAGACCTGTGCTGGCCCGGCTGTTACGAGGAAATCCTCAAGCGCCTGCAACTCTTGATTCCACACGACGGCGATCAGGTGGGCTTTGAAATCGAAAGGGTGACGGTTGAACCGTACAGCCTTGAGCAACCGTGCAAATATGATGTGGTCATTGACCGGCTGACTCACTGGTATCACACGAGCCGTGAGTGGATCAAGAAGTCGATCCTGATGGATGATCTTTACGTCTACAACAATCCATGGTCCATCCAGTCGATGGAGAAACAGACGTCGTATTGCGCGATGATGCGGCTTGGACTTCCCGTACCGGGCACATGGATGATCCCCCCGAAGTCGTACGAGCACCATGCTGACCTTCAAACCACTCTCGAACGATACGCGCAACTGTTTGATCTCGATGACATCGGCGACCAGGTCGGATATCCGCTGTTTATGAAGCCGTACGATGGCGGTGCGTGGCGGGGCGTGAACCGGATTGCCGATGCAGAAGCGTTAAAAGCGGCTTACGAGGACAGCGGCCAGAACATCATGCACCTGCAGCAATCGGTCGAAGGCTTTGACCGCTTTGTTCGCTGTATCGGACTGGGGCCGCAGTTTTTGCTGGTCAGCTACGATCCGTCTGCACCGCTGCACGACCGCTATGAGATGAAGCTTGAATTCGTCAACGATGAAGAGCGTTCATTGCTGGAGGATATGGGAATGACGATCAATTCCTTCTTCGGCTGGGATTTCAACTCGTGTGAGTCATTGCATCGCGACGGTGTCTGGTACCCGATCGACTTTGCGAACGCTTGCCCTGATTCACAAGTGACTTCGCTCCACTATTTCTTTCCATGGATCGTCATGGCCAACATCCGCTGGTCCATTTATTGTGCGACGACCAGACGTAAGATGCCTCTGACACTTGATTGGGAACCTTATTTCGAGATTGCTCGTGAGGATATGAGTTATCGTGAAAAGCTGGCCGCGTACGCTGCGATTGGCCACAAGAGAATGGAGACCGATCGCTTCAACGAATTCTGTGACCAGCATCTGTCGAACCTGGAAGACGTAGCGCGCGAGTATCTGGGGACCGATGGAGCGAAAGAGACGATTCGCAAAAAGGTCTCGGCTCTGTTTCCAGAGCATGAGGTAGAAGAATTTACCGAACACTTCTGGGGTCGGATTCAGAACTGGCGTGAAAACCCGGCCGGGACATTCGCAGGATATTAAAACCCCGCAGAGACGCTGCCTGAGCCGGTCGGAATGATCGGCGCGGCGAAAGCCCCCTCCATCATTCACCCGCATTTCTTCGTTACGATCAGCCAGACAACGTGACGGGAAAACAGGCACAGCTCGAACTAGGATATGGTTTGGCAGAGCCCATCGTCAAAAGATCCGGCCTGATGACACAGGCAACGAAAAACAGCATCCGCATAAGCGGAGTTTTAAAATGCAATACATCGATCAGCAAACCGCCGCGACCAAACATGTCTTTCACTGGTACTCGAATGAACTGGACATTGAGACCCAGGTGGTTCGCTGGGGATCGTTTGGCGTTCCGCTGCTTCTGTTTCCGACAGCCGGGGGCGATGCCGAGGAAGTCGAGCGTTTTTACCTGATCAAGAAGCTGGAGCCATTTATTCACGATGGTAGGCTTAAGGTCTACTCGGTGGACAGCCTCAACGGTCGCGCGTGGATGACAAGTGATTCAATTGCTCACCGAGTCTGGACACAACAGCAGTTCGACAAGTTTGTTTCAGGTCCGGTCGCGTCTGTAATCCGCAACGACTGTAACAACGAAAACATTGAAATCATGGTCGCGGGGGCTTCTGTTGGAGCGTTCAATGCACTGGTATCTGTTTGCCGGCATCCCCATATTTTCAGTCGCGCGATCTGCATGAGTGGAACCTATGACCTCGAGAAATGGCTGGAAGGCAAGTGGTTTGATGAATTCCACCACCAGTCGCCGATTCATTTCGTACCAGGGCTGCCCGAAGGGGATCAGCTGAACAAGCTGAGGGAGCGATTTGTTCTTCTCACGACGGGGCAGGGCGAGAACGAGGCTCCGGATGAGTCATGGAAAGTGGCTCACGCGCTGGGTGAAAAAGCAATTCCCAATCGTGTCGATCTCTGGGATCCCGATTGGCCGCATGACTGGCAGACGTGGCGGGAGATGCTGCCGAAGTATGTACAGGAAATGCTGGAAGGTCTCGGCGGCTAGGATCCTGCATCAGAATTGGAGCAACACAGCGTCAATTCATTGGCAGCGTGGCCGGATCTTCCGCCGACGCGGCTGAGCTGGCTGAACGATTGGCAATGATTCTCCGGACCCGGTCTACCGTTCGCCACGGTGAACAGAGCGATGCCCAGACGAGCCGTGAGTAGCCTCTGATCCAGTTGCCCGAACACAGGTAGACGTTTGCCTTGCGGTATTGAAGGAGTCCGTAGAGGTCAGCCGATTCCCTTAGTTTGATCAGCATCGGGCGACGGCCCAGTTGTTGCTTGAACTCATCCATGGAAATCTCAGGCAGACCTTCTGAACGCCGTTTGGCGTTTTCTGCGGCCAGCCCGTAATGCTCATAGGCGATGCGGGGCGAACCACCGACGAGACTGCCGGGAAGTGTTCTATATTGCAGCAGAACATCGGGAAGGTTCGCCAGGCGTCCAGCTTCACCCATCCGGATAAACATGTCCCAGTCGTCGTAGGTGCGATACTCCCAGTAGCCGCCGATCTCGCGGATTACCGAGTTTCGATACATGCATGCCGAATGACTGAGACCGTGCCGCAGTTTCAAAAGCGCTGAAAAAATGTCTTCGTGGTCCAGCGGCACATCCACCTTCATTCCTGTGCGGGCGGTACCGACCATTTTCAGTTGTGAACCGACCAGAGCGACATCGGGGTTCGACTCAAGAAAATCAAATTGCTTTTCCAGGCGTTCGGGTGCAGAAATGTCATCTGCATCCATTCTTGCGACGTACCTGCCTCTGCACATCTTAAGGCCGAAATTCGAGGCCGCCGCAGTACCGCGGTTCTCGTTGTGAAAGACGCGCACACGCGGGTCATCGATCGAGTCGAGGAAATCCGTTGAGTCATCGGAGGACCCGTCGTTGACGATGATGAACTCGAAGTTCCGATACGTCTGGCTCAAAATCGACTCAACTGCTTCCCTTAGATACGGCATGCCGTTGTAGGTGGTCATCAGGACCGAAACGCCGGGATCGAGATTTTTCGCGGCCTGGTCCATAACACAACAGTTGATGACGATCCGGGGAATGGCTCACTCGAACGAGAGAGCTTCGTAGAGAGGTAATTCAATTGTAGTTGGGAAAATCCCTCACCATTTCACGATTGAACGGAGAGGAGACAGGTCGCAGGTCCGATTGTGCCGGAATCGACTGTCAATCAGTCGCCGAGATGGTGGTAGTCACGGTTTGAAGGTGGCAACCACGGTGTTCCATCGCGAGTTCCTCTGGAAACATCCGGGATTGTGTGTTGCTCCTGAAGATGGATTGCTGCATCGCGAGACCAAGGACCGGTTGCTGCGGCTGTGTTGAGGTCCTCTCTGACCGGCTCAGCCTTCAAGGAGGAGTGCCATCGACGAAGAGTGCCATCGAGGAAGAATGCAATCGACGAAGAGTGCCATCATCCATCTCGCGGCCTAAATACCTTGCCCGGCGAAATGTGGTTTTTTCATAAGCCGATTGCCTTGCCTTCTGCAGACTTGAATCTTTTTTGAAAAAGTCCGGGGGTTGTCCAGGTGAATGTCCATTAACTCGTTGAAACAGTTTGCAGGGATTTTCAAGTTCGTTGCCTTTCGCCTTTTAAGGATACGAGGGGACAAAGGCGTGCCCTGCGCCCATCAAGTCTCTTGGATAAAGGTTTACAACATGAATCGCACACTAAAACACCTTTTCGCATTCGCGCTACTGGCCGCAGGTTGTCTCGTTGCCGGCAACGTCAACGCGGACCTGATCAACGTCACCAGCTCAACGGACGCCGTACGGATCATGGATTCGGCTATCCCGTTTGATAATCAGGACTCAAGCACCACCGCCGCAAGCGCCGCATTGGACGTCATTCACGGCACCGGCGACTTCAAGTCCGGTGGCTACAGAACAGGATTGAACAGAAACTCCAGCACAACATCGATCGATCTTTTCTGGCGAACTGAGGCGCCGTTCGCAGCAAGCGTTAACCCTGATCATCTTGGCCAGGGTGGTTCTGAAGTCTTCTTTACCGCCATGGAAAACGCAATGTACACAGCCTTCGGAGACTCGCAGTTCGGAGGCGGAAACGTCAATCACTTGATGGCTTTCCAGCTGGAAGATCTCACGACGGGGCAGATCCTGGCCCAGGGAGTCGACGGGTCGGTAGAAGGCAATCCAATTTCCACAAGTTCCGGGCTTACCGGATCAATCATCGCAGGTCACGACTACAAGTGGACCTACGAGTTTGAAACGTCCAAGCGGGATGACTTTGCCATGGTTCGATACCGGGCAACAGGAAACGGCGGCCTGTCTTTCACAGCGATTCCTGAGCCGACGACGGCGGGAATCCTCGGCGGACTGATGGGGCTCACTGTCCTTCGTCGTCGCCGCTAAGCGTTTGAACCATCAGCGATTGGTCCAGCAACAGCGGCTTGACGCTTCGTCTGGCTGCTTTGCTGGACCAGTTTTCGCCGTACACATGAAATTTCGACTCAATGAGTGAACGCTTTGCGAGCGTGATACATGGAGTCGTCGCAACCAGGTTAAGGGGCTTCAATCAAACAGACGCAGCGATTTCAACGCATCGAATTCACAGCGTCGAGATCACAACCGTTTGTTGCCTGCCTTTGAACAGCCTCTGAATTAACTCCTTCGAGAAATAACATGTTTCGATCTTTTCTAACTCTGATCTTTTTGGCCGCGTTAGCAACGCAAGCCAACGCAGATCTTGTGCTGATATTAACTTCGGATACCACCACCCAGGTGGTCATCGATGAATCACCGCTCAATACAACTTCAAGCGGCGGTTCGTACACATCAACCGTTGCGGACTTCCTCAACGGAGATGGAATCGTTGGTTACAACGGTGCTGTCGGCAATTTCATTGTCAACGTGACGACGGGAATCAGTGACCCCTTCATCGGTCCTTACGCTATCGACTTGAACAACGTCTCTGTATCCGGTGCTCCGGGCACGTTGACGATCGAGCTGATTGATACGGATTTTTCACTGGCGAACGCAGGCATCTACAACGTGCTTTCGGAGTTCGGTGGAACGACCGATGGAACCATTGATGCTTCTGGAGGCGTGCTGGATTCCAATGCCGAAATCGGATTCGGAGCGGATACTTTCCTCGGCCCGTTTTCAGACGGCGCGTTCTCAGGAACCGATATGACGACGGCGTCACTGAGCGATACGTTTTCCTTGAACACCGTGGTAACGATCACTCACGATGCCGGCGGACAGATCACCAGCTTTGACCACAAGTTTTCTGTTGTTCCCGAACCGGGAACGAGTGCAGTGCTGGTTGGCTTGAGCAGTCTGGCCTGGATTCGCCGCCGCCGTTAACGCGAGGCGAAATCAAAACGATAAACGGAGCCGGACAAATATGTTCGGCTTCGTTTTTTTTGTGCGCAGTGACGATGAATTCTTTTTGCGGCAACAAACGAGGCAGGCTACCTTGTTGAAGGTTAACAACTGCCAGCCGGCCTCTTTTCACACTGCGCGTGATTTCAATGAATGATGATGAACTCTTTGACGCCTGTGAAAACGGCGATGCACCTTCATTGAAGCAATTGTTGCAACAGAATCCAGGTGCCATTCATATGCGTACTGATGATGGAGACCAACCTCTACATCTGGCGTGTTGGCAAAAGGCAATTGGTTGCGTTTCTCTGCTCCTGGATGCTGGAGCGGATGTAAATTCGACCGGGGACAATGGAAAAACACCACTGCATTATGCATTGCTTGAAGGTGACGAAAACTCAAATGAGATCGTTCGCCTACTGTTGGAATCAGGTGCGAATGCCAAAATGCGAGAGGGCATAGCTGGAAAAACTCCGCTTGACCTGGCCATTGAAGAAAACCATGAAGTTCTAGAAGAGGCGGTTTTGTTGCTGCGCGAGGCGATGTGACTTGTGGAAGAATAAGAAGCAAAAACTAGCTGGCCCATCTATTTTTCTGTTGAACTCAATGGACAAAACGAAGAGCACAGTAATTCGCGAACCGATACTTCTGAACAGAATTGTACTCTGCGGTGTATGGCGATTTTTGTTGCAGTCCCTTCGTTACTCCGGCAAAGTCTGTCTAGAGGCAGTTTCAAAACCGTCTCAAGATGTTCATTAGAGCCGCAAGTTTAGCAAAGCCGAGAAAGAGGAACGAATAGAATTCGTATCTGGTGACAAGCCTTCTGAAGTCGTGTAGCCAGCTGATTGTTCTTTCGATCTT
>JBCCFB010000012.1:0-56149 GCA_039029995.1 Planctomycetota bacterium | reverse complement strand
GCTTCAGCTGAGGTTTGTCATACAGTTTGTATGTTGTAGCTGTGATGAGGATGAAAGTGTCGTTTTACCTCCTGTTGGCACATGTAAGCTGGCGCGCACGCCCGCACCCTCTGTCACAAAGAAACGCAGACCCAGTGCAATGGAGAAAAGTCCCAGGTAAGCACTTTGGTTGTGGTAACACAGTGGTTTTCCAATGTTGCAATGAAAATGCACGCAAAATCCGGCCAAATAGTACTGCTACATTCATTCACCTCAAACCATTGCAAAGTTTTGTTCAAATTAGTGCACCATGCTGAACGGAGGTAGTTAGCATCTACGTGGAGTACTGCAAGTTACACACCAGTACTATGTTGCATTTATGGTGTTCAGCAGTGCATTTAGTGCTGAGTAATGTTGTTTACATATTTACTGCTTGGATAGACTATATGTGGCCAACATTGCCAATGCCCAAATTTGTCCTTGTTCTACAGATGTACCCCTAATAACAGCACCATGAAAACTAGTCCACTGGATCTCCACTCACAGCATCTGATGGACCAACATACTTCCTCCATGAGAAAGCGCAGCAGGCTGTCCCACCCTCCTGTACTACTCTCACAGAAACGTGGCCCAGCAGACTATCAGGCAGAAGACCTATTCGGGTCGTCGCAGGATGACGAATCAGCAATATTGGAAGAGAAAAAAGTGGAAGACAACGAGGAGGAAGAAAGGATAGAAGATAGCTTGTCTGAGATTTCTCTGACTGTTGACAGCCTGCATGCTTACCAAGTCACCACAAATATCTCAAGTTGCACTACTGCTACGCAGCAGCTGTGCGGGGACAGAGCTGTAGCAGACGAACAGTCGGTTGTTGAGGAGAGCGACAACCCAGAGGAAGAGGACGACTTCCAGTCACTATCTGCCGTAAGCGTTGATGGTAAGATGGCTGACGAGAATGAGCAACTTAAATACCAACTCAGGTAACTATCACCTGTGTCTCTATCACTAAGTAACTGCTTGTAAGCTTAGAAACGATTCGGCAATGATTAGCTTATCAGTAGTTTAGCTACTGGTTACGTTCGTAAAGCTTGGATAGCAACCTACAGTTATGTTATGCATGTGTGTCGCTGTCTTGCTTTGACACTGTGAGATAGATGGTGCTTTGTAGGTCATCGTCAGCTTCACCGATAAAGCTGGTTGAAGCGCCGTCGCCGAGAGAACCTCCGGCGACACCGATAGTACGGTGCGGGCGTGGCTGGCCGGGGCGTGGCTGGAAGCCACCCTGATTTCCGCCGCGGGCATTGTTGATCCGGTTGTTACCAACGGTCCGCTGGTCGTTGGCTTCCTGAAGAAAGCGTTTGTAGATATTGAATGCTGCAGGGTAGAGGTCCTGCAACTCAATCTCATCCGCCGCTTCGTAACGTGATGTAACAGCGACAGTCAGTTCGATGGCGGCTTCTCCCGCGACCGTGGGAAACTCTCGAATCGGAATTTCAAGTTCGGGATAGGTTCTAGCCAGCATGTTCAACTGGGTGTTGGAATAACGCCGTTTGACTGCCATCCGGATACGACCGTCCGGTTCAATCTCGATAGCGATATCCCGGCCGTTGTCATCAAATACTTCGATCACGCGGGTTGTTGTCTGGCGTTGTCCACCGGCAACAGGGCCTCGATTGACGGGGTTCTGCTGACCGGTAACGTTGCGTCCCTGATCGCCGATCAGCCCCTGTCCATGTGCCGGGTTGGCCAGCACCAATGGCAGCATCAACAGCATTGAAACGGCCAGGGTCGGACGAAGTCTCTTGTTCATATCGATCCCTTTCGGACTTAGGCGGGGGTTGTCAGTCGGACATAGTCAGGCCGAACCTCTTCTATTCTACCCCCGTCTATCCTCTGAGTCGCGATGAATCTGTCTCACACCGGCAGCTGATAGCCCTCTGATCGGGGCGTTTTTCCCCTCGCCGCAGGAAATATCTGCGTGTTAAACTGACCGACCGGATGAAACACATCCTGTCTGACTTATACAAATATCGGCTTTCCAACTGACACAGATTCCACAAATGCACAAACTTTACATCGAAACCGTCGGCTGCCAGATGAATATGCTGGACAGTGAGATGGTTGTCGCGGATCTGCGTCAGCGAGGCTACGAAGTCACCAACAGCGTGAAAGAAGCCGACACTCTGCTGTTCAATACCTGTGCGGTCCGTGAGCAGGCGGAGAACAAGACTTACAGCGCTCTGGGTCGGCTGCGGAATGAAAAGCGCAAGAATCCTCACAAAGTGATCGGTGTCATGGGATGCATGGCACAGAAAGATCAGGCCCTCATTTTCAAAAGAGCGCCCTACGTCGATCTCGTCGTCGGACCCGGACAGCTACGTCAGATTCCTGATCTGATCGAAAAGATCCGCGAAGAAGGTGGACAGCACACCGCGCTCAGTATGGGACGGACTGATGGAAAAGTACGCGACATCAAGCGCAGCCATGAGACGTTTGATCCGCTTCGTGACCCGACCATGCGTCCGACACCGTTTCAGGCATTTCTGCGAATCCAGATCGGATGTGACAAGTTCTGTACCTACTGCATCGTGCCGATGACCCGAGGTCCGGAACAGGGCAGGGACCCAGCTCTGATTTACGACGAAGCTTTGATCCTTGCCGATCAGGGGTGCAAAGAGATCACGCTGCTCGGGCAGACTGTCAACAGCTATAAACATACCGCTGAGGACGGAGCCGAAACGCGGATGGCTGATCTGCTGGTCCGGCTGCATGACATCAACGGCATTGAGCGGATCAAGTTCGTCACGAACTATCCGAAAGACATGACATACGATCTGCTGCAGACGATCCGCGATCTGCGCAAGGTCTCACCCTATCTCCATGTTCCCCTGCAATCCGGCAGCGATGCCGTGCTCAAACGCATGAAGCGCGGCTACACCGTCGGCGACTATCGGGACATGATGGCGCGAATCAATGAAACTCTGGGTGATGCCGCGGCGGTTTCAAGCGACTTCATCGTCGGGTTCTGCGGCGAAACCGAAGAAGAGTTTCAGGAGACAGTGAACCTTGTTGAGGAATGCCGTTTCAAAAACAGCTTTATTTTCAAATACTCTGAACGCCGGGGCACCAAAGCGCATAGCTCGCTGCCGGACGATATTCCATTCGAGGTAAAGCGTCGCCGGAACAACGAGCTGCTGGCTGTTCAAAACCGGATCTGCGAAGAGGACAATCAAAAGTTCCTCGGCTCAACCGTTGAAGTTCTGATCGAAGGTCCCAGCAAAAAAGCCGATCTCGAATCCATGTCACCGGGCCAGCCGGTTCAACTGACCGGACGGACTCACTGCGATCGAATCGTCGTTTTTGAAGGCCAGATGCGTCTGGTCGGTGAAATTATGCCGATCGGGATTTTTGACTGCACCGCTCATACACTGATCGGCACGGTCGTTACCGAGCACAAAGCAGGTGACGTTGTCGAACTTTCGGTGTAGTTGATTGCCGAAATCTGGACTACAGCCTGAAATCGATTAATCTGGCCGTTGATAACTCTTTTTCCCGGACAGACCAACGATGAATTTTGCATCCTTGAGAACTGCCTCGATCCTCTCTTTTGCGTTGATACTCGGACTTACGGGTTTCGCAAACGCCGATCAACTCGATCAGCAGTCCCAGATGAATCCTACGACATCGGGCTGGGCCATCTCAAACCGCAACGCCCAGACTGTGACCGTCGGAACTTCGGGTTATCTTTCTCGGATCGGCATTCAAATCAATCAGTCCAATGGCGGAGCTTCCGGCGATCTGTTTGTTGAAATCTGGAATGTTCTCGGTGATGGCTCTCCGGACGTTAATCCCAATGGTGGCGGAACACCGGTCGCAGCCCAGTTGATTCCCGGCAGCAGTATTCCCGAAAGTTCTCAGGTAGGCAGCAACGTTGTCGTCACCTACGCGGATTTTTCAGCCGAAAACCTGCTGTTCAACGCCGGTGATCGGTTTGCAATTCTTCTGAGGCGTACGGACCTGTCTAACCCGGGTTCTACTCCATGGATGATATGGAGCGGTGGATCCTCTAATTTTCCCAACGCGTACGATGGAGGTTCGTTCTATCTGTACAGTCCGGTAAACGGATGGGAACAACGCGCCGGTGACCACGGTTTTCAAACTTATATGACGGCAATTCCCGAACCGGCATCGTTCGGTGTCATTGCCTTTTCCGGAATTGCGCTGATTCGCAGGAAACGCAGCTAGTTTGATCCGACGACATGAGGCAGTCGCGGTCATCCGGCCGCGACTTATCCGTCATTTCTGCGGTTGTTGTCTCCGGCGACCCGCGATCCGACCTCTTCGGCCATCTCGCGCATTGTTGCGTACAGTCGTTCGACGATTTCAGGGTGGTCTTCCGCGCGGTTATATCGCTCAAAGGGATCGGATTCCATGTGAAACAGCTCGATTTCGTCTCCGGCAGTCCGCAGTTTCCATTCACCGACGCGCACCGCATGCAGCGGCCCGCGAAAGTAGAAGTACTCTTCACGAGGCGATGATGACGACTCGCCTTTGAGAAACGGAGTCAGGTCGTATCCGTCCAGCGGATGATCGGGAAGCGTTGCGCCGGCGACCGAAAGAACCGTGCGATAGATGTCCGGCATGCCGACCAGCCCGGATGAAACCTGAGCCGCATCGACGTTTCCCGGCCAGCGGATGATTGCCGGAACGCGAGGACCTCCTTCATAGGTCGTGCCTTTCCATCCGCGAAGGGGTCCGGGGGATCCGGCATGCCACAACTCGTTGCCTGCCTGCTGCATCCTTGGTGGCATATCCATCCACGGGCCGTTGTCCGAGGCGAAGAAAACGAGCGTGTTGTCTGCAACACCCTTCTCCTCAAGTGCGCCCAGAATCCGACCCACGCTCCAGTCAAGTTCTTCAATGACATCTCCATAAAGGCCGAAGTCGGACGAGCCACGACGCTCCTCGGAAACGGCCAGCGGCAGGTGCGGCATTGCGTAGGCCATGTAAAGAAGAAATGGAGAGTCGGTGTCTGACTCGTCGATCAGTCTGACAGCTTCTTCGGTATAGCGGGTGGTAAGCGGGTCCTGTTCGAAAGGATGCTCGACCATTTCTTCCCCGCGATAGAGGCCGAGTGGTTCGTCGGTTTGAACCCACGGCTTCATGTAATCATTTGAGTAGGGAAGTCCGAACCACGTATCAAATCCTTGATTCACCGGCAGGAACCGCTTCTCCTTGTAGCCGAGGTGCCACTTGCCAACCATGTGCGTGTCATACCCGGCATCCTTAAGCGCTTCTGCCAGTGTCCATTCCGAGTCCGGTAATCCGCCTTTGCCGTCGGACCCGGTTGATCCATTAAAGTTGACTCGAGGAATGTATCTGCCGGTGATCAGCTGCGTCCGTGAAGGGACGCACCAGCTTCCCGTCACAAAAGAGGTCAGGCGCATACCGTCGCGGGCAAGTCCGTCGATATTCGGCGTCCGGATGCGGGGATGACCGTAGCAGGCTGCGTCTCCGTACCCCATGTCATCGGCGAACAGGATAACGACATTGGGCTGTTCTGCGGTCGTTTCCCGGGCGGGAGTCTCTGCAATTGAACTCCCCTGCGCTGTGAGCAGGAACGAAAATGACAACAGCAGGACACTGAATTTCACGATGACCTCATCACGGCGCGGGCTGAAACTGGCCGCCGTTCATATCGGCGGTGAAGTAATGGTACATCGGTATGATTTCGTCTACAGGGATATTCACGTCCATTTTCCAGAACGTTTCGTGCAGTCCCAGAGAGACAGAGACAAATTCCCCTTCTTTGATTTCGAGATCAGGGAATCCGTTGACGTAGGGGCGGATAAACATGTCGGCCAGCGTGCTTATCGAGACATGAATTTGAAATTGCCCGGGTTCAAAATCCACGTTTGCCACCGAGTCCTGCTCAGATACCGGATCGGCTCCCGCAACCACGTTGGCAGCCGTTCGCTCAAGAAGTTCAATCTCACTACCCAGCATCAACACAAACTGATCTTCGATCCGGATCATGTGAAGCTTGTCCCACTGGTCGCCGAAGAAGGTCGTCATTATTCCTGTTGCATTGGCCAGCTTTTCAGCCGCCAGTTCAGGATCCGGGTGGATGCGGATGACGTCTGCTGAAAAATCTCCGACCGCAGCTGAATCCGGTTCAAGTGAGAATTGAGGTCGCATACCTGTCCAGAATGACGCGTCTTCGACTTGCGCACCCGCCATCGCAACGCGAGCGTCCGCTTCCCACGCATCGATAACGCGTTCAATGCGCGACTTCTTTTCAAGACTTCCCGTATTCCGGACTGCCCGCAACTGAGGCAGTGCATTCCGGCCGGCAAGAATCAACTTGCTTGTCGCGTCCTGCCGTACCGCAAACTTCGGATCGTCCAGCAGTTCAATCAGCGCTGCGATTTCCGCCCGTTGCTCGTCGTCAGGGCCTTCTTCTCCGCCGGGTGCGGCAATGGCCACAGTTTCTCGAAGCGATTCGAGTAACTGATCCCCGTCTGTCGAATCAAGAATGACGATGATGTTCATCTCACCTGATACATCGTGACTCGACCGGTACAGCGCCAATCTCATTCCGTTGAGATTATCTCGCGTTCCGGAGAGAAGTTCAAAAGCGGTGCGAACCATTCTGCCATTGATCGAAGGCGTTTCTCTCCTGTCAACATTCGGCAGGTCGGAAACCAGTTTTGAAAGTACCTGCATAGCAACCGGTGACTCGAGTAGTCCCATCTGCAGCGACACCGAAGCAGCAAGGTTTTCAACGGGCAACCCGAGCGTCGGCTCAAACGGTCTAGCCAGCGCGTCGACGTTGACGACTTCTGAAACAGCCACATTTTCTTCGGAAAAAGAAAGGGTCGCATCCAGCTTCAAGTTGCGATCTTCATAGGTCAAACCACCGGCGACGCTCTCGGCCGAACGTACTGCAGCATCAACCTCCTCTAGAAACCTCTTCTCTTCAGGAAGGTAGTCTTCTGTAAAGCCTTCTTCGTGAAGACCGGTGTCACCCCAGTCGTGATCGTCGAATCTGTTGAAGATGGAAATGCCCGAAGCATTAATCAGATCGATTGTCGGTTGCGTAAGTGACTCGCGGTAAGGTGGAGCTGCCGGAACCGTCTCAACAATTTCATCTTCACCGAACGCAAAATACTCGCCGTCAAAAAAACCTGTGTAGTCTTCCGCATACATCCCGGCCAGCCACGCTGCGGGGATTTCCTGATATGGAATTTCGACTTTGAACGGCTGGCTGAAATCCACGTCCTGATCCGGCTCAACAGCGAAGTCCCTGATCAAATCGCCGCGACGAATCGGAAGATAGTTACAACCGTCCCCGGTATCGCCAAAGAAATGAATGAGCGGCATGTCGCGACGAAACAACTCCTGATCGCTAAAAATCTCGAAACCTGGGAATCCAAATTCACCGGCCAGGTCACGTATATGTTGATCAGCCTGATCTACGCTCTGGATAACGAAGAAGCCGTCCCCGATGTCAGGAATATGATCTACCGTTTCCTGGTTACGATCATTTTCCTGAGCGATGCCATGCTGAACGAAGAGGAGGATCGACAAGACAAGAAGAATAGTGACGAGCTTTTTCATTGTTCACCTGCGTGGAAGTGCTCCGTTCGTATAACGGACATACTCAACGTACCAGGGTGGCGTTTCAGTGAATTCGATATGCGAAGCGTTGCCAATCCGTCGCTCATCATCAATCCGTATACAATTTGTGCATACGGCGACGCCATTTTGTGTCCCCATTATCAGACGCTGCAGTTTGTTATGAACGAGAAGCCCCATCCATCCGGCAAATTATGGAAAGCCACCGGCCTTCTTTTGTCGATCATCCTGGGAATCGGTGTCCATGCGATCATCCAGTCGCAGGGATTTCGCGGAAGGGGAACCGTTGGCATCGCCGTTCTTTGTGGCACTGTATTCTGGGGGATTTGGGTCCGTGCAGTCGGTTCCCGGCTCTCAGCCGTTTTCGCGACCATCTTCGTGGTTTTCGTTGCCGGTATCGGTGGAATCCTGTTTATTGATTCTCTGAATCAGAAACCCGTACAACCAGTAGCAGTTGAGGTTTCAGGTGCTACGGCGAGCATGACGCATGCCAACCGCTCGTCGGAGTGCAACGTGATTCTTGCGAGCGCAAGCATCGATCTGCCGGAGGTGAATCGAGGCCAGACTTTCTCGCAACGATTGTATGAAGACGAGGCGAAGGTCTGCATCCTTTCGTCAGCACTTGCGGAAAGGATTTTTCTCTTCGAAGATCCGCTCGGCAAAATCGTTCACGTTTCAGAACCTGAAGGGATGTTCCAGGTTCTAGGCACAACCGACCTGGTAACCGACCCGCCGGATGTAGTCTGGCTGATCGAGCCCGGGCCAAACGATCCCGAACAGATCGAAACGGAATAGTGAAACCTCTAGGGAAACAGTTCAACCAGAAACTGTTTCGCTATCTCCCACTGATCTGCTGCGTCCTCAAAATCGACTTCCATCACTTTCAAATCGTCTGGCGCGACACGGGATGTTTCTGAAACATCGTTGCGCAGTGGGATCTGAGCACTCGGGCATGCAGCCAACGCGCGCTCGGTGTCGCCTTGAAGCAGATAGTCAATCAGCTGCTGCGCGTTTTCTGTATTGGGTCCGTTCTTGATAATGGCGATTGTGTTCGGGATTAGCAATGTTCCTCGACCGTCCTCGCCTTGATCAGGAAAGACGATTGCCACAGGGTTTCCTTTTTCGATTTCGATGATTGCGTCATCGGTATCGGTCAGCCCGAAAGCGTATCTGCCGCGCGAGACATTGATGGCAACCTGCTTGTTTCCGCTTTCAACCGCCGCGTTTTCGCTGACGGACTGGTAGAACGTTTTTGCCCCCTCTTCGCCGAGTAACGAAAACATCACTGCCGCATGAGTCGAACTGGTTCCGAATAACGGCCTTGCGATACTGCATCTGTCTTTCCACACCGGGTCGGTCAGATCGTCGATGGATGTCGGCCAGTCGGCTTCGTCTGGCAGTATCTCCGTATTGACGATGAACACGCGCGCACGAGCCGCAAATCCGAACCAGTCTTTGTCCGGAGAAACGAATGAGGCCGGGTAGTTCTCCGCCTCCTGACAGTCATATGGCTCCAGTAGTCCGAGTTTCTTCAGTCGGATCGTGTGCAGAATTTCGTTGTTCCAGAACACATCCGCCCGTTGACGCTGCTGCTGGTTGATAATCTCTTCCGCCAGACCGACTGTCTTGTTGGATTCCTTGTCATACTTCGGAAGTACATCCACCTCAGATTGAGCCGCGAAGTCGTCGAGAATGGTCTCGGAAAACTCTTTGTCCAGAGCCGTGTAGACCACAACTTCGTTTTCGGACTTTCCAATACATCCCGTCAGCAGGACAATTGACGTCACAAGCAACAGGTAATTTCTAATCATGTGTCCATTCTGTTGATCATGTTCGAGGCAGCACAGCCCGACAGGCAATCACAACCTATCAGCTTCTGAATCTTAACCGTTAATCATGCTCCGCATACTTTCTACTTTTTTCATCATCGCCTGGTTTTGCCTGTCATCAGCTTTTGCACCGGAAAACGCAATTGCCCAGGATGACCGGATGCGGCAGATAAACTCGCGAATGCCTGCGCCACTGCAAATTGATGCTGAACGCGTTGAAGCGGCGGGCATCCGGCGAATTGATGGACGCCATTGTGCGTTTTATACGGACATCCGGGATGATCCGCTGGTTGACGAGTTGCCCGGTGTCTTCGACGCAGCTGTTTCCCAGTGGTGCGACTACTTCGATATTCCACTCGCAAGTACAGATGGCTGGAAAGTCAGCGGCTTTATCATGCAGGACAATGAACGGTTCCGACAGGCAGGACTGTTTCCAGCAGACCTTCCACAGTTCCCGACTGGCTATAACCGCGGACACGAATTCTGGGTCTACAAACAACAGGGTGACTACTACACCCGCCATCTCGTGATTCACGAGGGCACGCATGCATTCATGCAGTGGTTTCTTGGTGGAAGCGGTTCACCCTTTTTCAGTGAGGGCATGGCGGAACTGCTCGCGCTGCACAGCTGGGACGGTACTAACCTGGTGCTCGAGTCACGTCCGCGCGGACCGGAAGACGCAGCGTACTGGGGCCGGCCAAAAGTGTTTCGAAAGTATCGTGAGACCGGAGAGTTTCCCGGGCTGGTCGAAGTCTTCGCGACGCCGCCGATCAGTTTCCAGGATGTCGAGAACTACGCCTGGTCGTGGGCTGCCTGCCGTTTTCTCAGCCGCCATCCATTGAGTGTTGCTGAATTCGAAGTTGCCAAAACAAGATGCGGAATCGATCCGACCGAATTCAACGTCCGCCTCGAACTTGGTCTGAGCGAAAACCTGCCCGTCCTCGAAAGGGATTGGATGCTGTATCTGTACGAGCAGGACTATGGCTACGAAATTTCTCGCGGTGTCCCGGTGCCTGCCGCTGAGTTAACCCCGGCGGAGGTTGAAAACGCATCTGATGAAGTCGACCTCGCCTGCAGAATCAAGTCAGATACAGGCTGGCAGGTGACAACGCTGGAACTAGCCGAAGGCCAGACTATTCAGATCGAAGCGTCAGGTCGATTTGTAGTAGGTAATTCAGAAGATGGTCCGTGGATCAGCGAAGCGAATGGAATCACTATCGATTATTACCGCGGTCACCCGCTTGGAATCCTGCTAGCAGGAACCTTGAGCAACGACGGGTCTATCGCCGGCCTGATCGACGGGGAGGCAATCGGCATTGGTGGCTCATACACTGCGACCAGTGCCGGTCGGTTGTGTTTGCGGATCAACGACTCGCCGGCCCGAATGGACGACAACGAGGGAGAACTGGTCGTTTTGGTCAAGTCTGGCGGGTAAATAACGGCGGTTACCGGGCCCGCTGAGGCTTCGGGCATTGACCGGACCATCCGCAGCAAAAACAATCAACGCTTAATCAATCTCTCTGGCTGCTGACAAGCCGATCTTCGTTCCGCCGCGGCGCATGGCTACGGCATCCTTTATCCCCCCAAGCCGATGAATTTCCTGCAAACTCAAGACCCGGATATTTACTCACAGATCAGCAACGAAGCACATCGCCAGCAGGACGGGCTGGAGATGATCGCGAGTGAGAATTACACCAGCCCCGCAGTGATGGAAGCTGTGGGCAGTGTTCTTACTAACAAGTATGCCGAAGGATACCCGGGCCGAAGATACTACGGGGGTTGTGAAGTTGTTGATGTTGTCGAAGACATTGCACGCGACCGGGCCAAAGAGCTTTTCGGGGCGGAATACGCGAACGTTCAACCGCATTCCGGTTCTCAGGCAAATCAAGCCGTTTACCTGACTGCCCTGGAAACAGGCGACACCGTGCTGGGACTGGACCTGGCTCATGGCGGTCACCTGACCCATGGCATGCGTCTGAACTTGTCTGGAAAGCTCTACAACTTTGTTCATTACGGCGTCACCCGCGACACACATCTGATCGACTTTGATCAGATTGCTGCACTGGCTCGCGAACACAAGCCGAAAATGATTGTCGCCGGGGCAAGTGCCTATCCACGGGAAATACCCCACGGCAAGTTTCGTGAGATCGCAGACGAGGTCGGAGCGATCCTGTTTGTCGATATGGCTCACTACGCAGGTCTTGTTGCGGCAGGTGTTCACGACAACCCGGTACCTGTTGCGGACTTTGTCACGACCACTGTTCATAAGACACTTCGCGGTCCGCGCGGTGGACTGGTCCTGTGCAGGAAAAAATACGCCAAGAAGATCAACAGTAGCGTCTTCCCGGGCATGCAGGGCGGGCCCCTCATGCACGTCATCGCCGGCAAGGCAGTCTGCTTCAAAGAGGCACTTCAGCCGGAATTCAAGACCTACGCTCAACAGGTCATCGACAATGCCAAAGCTCTTGCGGAAGCTCTGATGGAAGGCGGACTGAGTCTTTCAAGCGGAGGAACAGACAACCACCTGATGCTGGTCGACGTAACTGGATTCGGTATCGGCGGCTCAAAAGCCGAAGATGCGCTAGGGGCGTGCGGGATTACGGTGAACAAGAATATGATCCCCTACGATGAGCGCAAGCCGATGGATCCGAGCGGAGTCCGTCTGGGCACTCCTGCTTTGACGACCCGTGGCATGGGCCCGGACCAGATGAAAGACATCGGCAACTGGATCGTTGAAGCTCTGAAAAACAGCGATGACGAATCGGTCGCCACATCAATTCGCGGCAAAGTTTCCGAGCTGTGTCAGCATTATCCGGTACCGGCGGCTCAGATTCCTGTTTAACGGAATATTGAGACTACAACTTTTTTAGACGCCTGCCCGTGCCCGCAGCTCTCGGGCTGGAGACTCGTAAAGGCCTGAACTAGGTCCGCGTGAATGTTGAATTGCGCGGGCAGTAAGCCATGACACGCGCCGAATCGTCATCGATCACCCAGCCGTGGAGTCGGGTCCAGCCTGATCGCACCCGCTCGTCAACAAAACGGTGAGTCAGCAGGTTCTCCAGTTGGCAAAGCACGTGTTCGCAGATCATAAGTTGAACACGGTCATCCGTCGTTTCCGGATCATAGTTACTGTCAACAAGCTTGACGGTCCTCGATTCAAATCTTGCGCGGAAGCTGCCTGCGTCCCGTTGAGTCTTCGCCCGCGGGTTGAGCCAGTTCCGAATCACGTTGCAGCCCAGATGGCCGCATACGATGACGTTGCAGAATTCGCAGTCTTCGAAGAGTCTCTGGACATCGAGCATGGAAACGCCTTCAAAACGTTCGCATTCGGCCAATGACGGCATAGACGCGGCAAGATGTTGAAGAACAACAAACCGCTCGGGCGTCGCACATGAAATATTGTCCGGGGCAGCTCCCAGTTCCGAACACGCGATCAGCAGCGTATCTCTCTCACGGGTCTCACCAGGTCGAATGAGATCACGAGGGCTTCCGAAAACCTCGCGAGGTAAACGATGGAGTCCTTTCTTCAGCAGAAGCTCTTCAACTGCTCCACTCATTAAGCCTGTTTCCTGATCGTACGTGAAGGAGCCCTGCAAAAACCGGCATGGTTGCGCGCCAGCCGGTTATTTTCCATCAAAAAAGAGCAACCGCCGAATAAGGCCGCGAAACCGGGATCCGGGTGATTTGCGGTTGCGAACGCCTGAGAGTACCGGATAATTCACCGCAAGAGAGTCCTGCAATATAAATGCAAATGCAACACCATTGCAACAGTTGAACACGCTAACGAGGAGACTTCAAACATGATCGTTGACCAGTTGATTCTCGATGCACAAAAAGCATGGGGAGAAGGAATCGTTAAGATCGGAAAGGTGTTCCGTGAAGGTGGCGATTACAAGGCTGCCGCAGAAGAACACATCAACGAGTTCTACAACTATCAGGACGGCACCGTTCTGTTCAAGCCGACGCTCGTTCACGAAAAGCAGTTCCGCACAGATTTCGAAGGCGCGTTGTCCTATTTCGTCGGTGGCAACAGTGATTATCCGGAGGATCACGGATTCGCGATCAAGCCCTGGTCGGACGTGCAGTGGGAAAATATCGGAACCAAAATCAGCGGGGACATGGGCGTTGCGATGGGCAACTACTTTTTTACTGCCGTTGATGGTGGCGACGTCGTAAAAGTCGAGTATTCATTCGCGTACACCATCAACTCCGATGGCAAGTTGAAAATCGTCCTTCACGACTCGCACCTGCCTTACGCACCCTAGATCGGGCCCCGGGTTTCCACCGGAATCTGCAGGTTCAATGCTCTTGAAGTGTTGAACCTGCTATCCGGTAGTGACATACCGGTTGGACCGGTGTCAGTTTCCGAACGGTGTCAGCACGATCCGGTACCGGCAGCTCGAATTCCCGATTAGCGGGATATTTGAGTCAACAACCTATGCGTTGACGGTGTTGGCTGCGCTTTGGATGGCTGTTTCAAGGTCTCCGATCAGATCATCGATGTGTTCGATACCGACGGAATAGCGGATCAGGCTGTCCGTGATTCCAACGCGCTCGCGTTCCTCGCGCGGGACGCCCCGATGCGAAGTCAGACCCGGTACACAGACCGTGCTTTCTACTCCGCCCAGCGACAGGGCAGGGGTGATGATCTGCAGACTTTCGAGGAACCTTCCGACCATCGCTGGATCGGAAAGCTCGAATGACAACATACCTCCATACTGATCCATCTGGCGTGATGCAATCTCGTGGTAGGGACTGCTGTTGAGTCCGGGGTAGAAGACGTTGCCGACAAGTACGTGCTGCTCTAGTGCCGTTGCAACCGTCATCGCATTCTCACACTGCCGCTGAACACGAACGGCCAGTGTCTTCAGGCTGCGCTCGATCAGGTAGCACGTCAGACTGTTTGTCGTCCCTCCGTAGTGAAGTGCTTTCTGCCGGACACCGTCCATCAGGTCTGACGGACCGAGAACAGCTCCGCAAGTGAGATCACTGTGCCCACCGAGGTACTTTGTTCCGCTGTGAATCACGATGTCGATGCCGAGATCAGCGGGCGTCTGGCAAATAGGAGACGCAAACGTATTATCGATCACCGAAACGCAACCCGACTCTTTCGCCAGTTTTGCAACGGCCGCCAGATCGACGCATGTCATTGTCGGATTGGTCGGCGATTCGACGTAGATCATCTTCGTGTCGCCGTTGATCGCAGCTGCAAGCTCATCGACTGTTGACCCGGCAAACGAGAACGAGATTCCGAGCCGTTCCAGTTCACTGGTGAGAAACTTGTGGGTGCCCCCGTAAAGTCCGTCCAGACAAACGACGTGATCGCCGGGGCTTAGCAGGCTGAGCATGGCTGTGCTGATTGCTGCCATTCCCGATCCGAACAGGACTCCGTCTTCGGTGCGCTCAAGCTTTGCCAGCTTTGTCGTTACCGAATCCTGATTCGGAGTATTGAAATATCGCGGGTAATACTGCTGACCCTCATCGACATATTGAAAAGCAGTGGACGGGTAGACGGGAGTGACGACTCCGTGGCGGCTGTCTTTATCAACCGATACACAGACAGATTCTTTTTTGATTGCAGGATCTTTCATGATTTTGCTCACATCAGGAATTGATGGAAGCATTATCGCAAATGATCTCGTGGCTTAGAAGGATCAACCGCTCTGATAAAGAATGCACTGCGCGGCGACGCGAATGGTGATCTAGTCTCGAATCCCCAGCGCTTCAGCAACCTCCCATTCGTCTGAAGCCCAGATCGCCGCTAGTGACGCGAGGAGAAGAATCTGCAGACCGATCAGGACAGGACTGACGTAGTGGATACCGTATTTGATCCGTACTGCGGGCGGACGCGTCCACAAAGAGCTGTCCTGCCAGCCGTTTCGTGTATAGCGCCACGACGTCGGCAGGCGTGAAACGGTCATTCGAGGATCCTGCTTTTTCGCAGCATAGGTGCGTGCTGCAGCCATATGCGCGTTGATGCTGGAATTGGAGCTCGAGCTTGAGGGCAGACTGATCGCCAGTACAGCCGCAAAGATCACAAGCGTGACAAAGCAAATCGCTCCTGACGGTTGCGCGGATTTGCGAACCTCTCGGGACGGTTTACCTTTGGATCGCCGGTTTGTCGAATTTCCGTGTATCGGGAAAGAAAGCATGCCCGAAGTAGATGCAAAATCCGGACCGTGCTTGCACAAGTGTCCTTGCACATTCTCGAAAGCCTCCGGCAAGCCATGCAAGCGTGCAAAACAACAGTCTTGATCGCTACGTTGTGAACTGACTCGAGCCGACAAGTTGTACGGGACGAATAATCAGTGCAACAGTCGTTCGATTATGTCGAAAAAAAGAAACATCGGGATGCGATCTTTGTAGCGATATCGCCACAAAGATGACGGGATTTCCCCGGTCCCGGGCGCAGGAGACACTTGTGCGATGTCTTGCACTGGACAACGTGGTCATCAGGTGAAACCATTGCCGCGCAAGACCTGTTTTGCAACTAGAGTTGTATTAGACCGTTGAGCAGTCGCGGGAAATGCAACCAGATGCCGGCACTACAGGTGCGATCTTGAACGAGGCTGCGGCGAAACTACAAGAGTTGGAATCAGAGAGTTGAGACCATGACGACGGACAAAGTAGCAATGGACCGCATTCAGCGCACCAAGAATATGCGCGCGGCCGAAGGCTACCTCGACCTGGTAATGATTTTCGATGACGGCTGGTCTCTGGATATGTCACAGCGTGAGTTGATCGCTGATCGCGCTCTTGAGTGCCTGAAAAAGATCAAGTCGCCGATGGGGCATAAGCCGTACATCTACTTCTTGAAAGGCCAGGCTCACCGCGTCTGCGCCCGGTATGAAAAAGCAATCGACCTTCTGCAGCAGTCCGCGAAACTTGATCCTGAAAGCGTTCACACCTATCTCGCACTGGCGTGGTGTTACAAGCGGATTGAACGTACCGACCTCGCAATCGAAGCGATGGAGACTGCTGTGATGCTGGAGGACGACAACCCTCTGGTTCACTACAACCTGGCTTGTTACTGGGCACTGACAGAAGACACGTTCAACGCAACACGTCATCTGGCGATCGCTTTTGAACTGGATGGATCCTATCGCGATTTCGTTGCCGGTGAATCGGACTTTGATGCGATTCGCAACGACCCCGGATTTCAGGACGTCATTTCGGTAATTGTCTGAATCCGTTTCTGGCTCGCTCATCTGAATATCAACTTGTTGCGACAACGTGTCTCAACGATCTCATCTGCTTGCACGATTGCTGTGCCGCCACAAAAAACATGCGCGCGTTCTCCCGGGTTTGCGTGCGAAGATCGTGACGATTTTCACGAACCGGTTTTGTAGGCGCGGCACGTCAGAATTCGCTGGACCGACACCCTTAGCGCGATAGAGTTTAAATGCGACTTGATTATCGCGTGGCTGAAAATCAAGTCTCACTCGTCTCTTTCGATCTATGGCGGCAACCTGACGGGGTGTTGCCCGCTGTTAGCCGGATCGAACCTGGAGCGGCAGTTTACTTGCCGTGACATTCGTCTCACCTGATGGAGCAGGTGGCCATGAATCGAATTCCTTGACTTCAGATGCAAAGGGGGTGGTTATGGCGACAACGACTCAACAGTTGGTCGCGGCGGATGTAATGACGCGCAGACTGGTAACGCTCAATCCGGACACCGATGTGTTCAAGGCAGTTGACATGCTGGTCAAGTACAAGATTTCCGGTGCTCCGGTGGTGGACGAAGAAGGCAGGCTGCTGGGCATGTTCACTGAGAAGTCCTGCCTGGAAGTATTGATCGATGCGGCCTACGAAGGATTGCCGACGGCGAAAGTTGCTCACTTTATGGGCGATCCGCTCGACACGATTGAGGAAACGACTTCGCTTTTGAGGATGGCCCAGATTTTCCTCAACAAGAAGACCCGGCGTCTGCCGGTTCTGCGCGAAGATAAACTTGTCGGCCAAGTCAGCCGTCGCGACCTGATGCGTGCGGCTTCTAAAATGGTCAAACATTCACCGGATCGCGAAAGCACGCTTCTTTATCTGTCAGCACTTACCCCGATGAAAGATCATCCGGCGGTTTGAACTCCGCAAATGATGCGAGCAGAAACTCCGTGATCACTCAGGTCGCGGAGTTTTTTTATTCCTCCGGCAGAAAATTTCTAAGCGTCTCGGCAACCTTTTCGCGCTTGCGAGCCGGGATTTTATGTTCGATGTATCCGCCCTCGGTCATCAACATCAGTTTTTTGCTGAACTGATTCCATTTGAATCCCCGCAGGTACTGCCAGCTCGTGAAATGAAACGGTCCGATGATGACTCCGTTCTCGCGAATATCGATCGTCTTCGGACCGACCTTCCACCAGACCATACAAACGAAATAGCTGCCGGCTGTAAGCACGAGTATCGGAATGTACGTCATCATGCTCAGAAAACTTGTCAGTGCCGGAAAGTAGGCATCCGGCATCGCCACCTTCACGAGCCCTCCGGTGATTACCAGAAGTGTGAGGGTGGAATTCGTGATTCCAGCAATGTGGTACCACGTTGTCAGAGCGCCATGAACCAGAAGGTGGCTTGGTCCGGCTTTTCTTTCAGCTCGCGCCCGGCGGTTCATCGCCAGAACCAGCAGCGTCAAGCCGATTGCAATCAGGGCCCCGACGTAAGCCATGACGCGCCACCAGTCCTTGACTGTCAGGTTTTGCAGGACGTTGCCCAGAAAGGCGAACACAATCGAAGCCACTACGATCAGAAACAAAAGTTGGCGCGTCGTGAACTGGGCACTGGTCACGGTCGTTGTTTCACGTGATGTAGATTTCAATCTGCTTCAGCGGTTTTACCGGGACGATCAAGGACGTTTTTGCAACCGGATCCGGCGCAAGAACCATACGGAACAAATACTGAGTGCCAACACTGACCCGGGTTCGGGAACCGAAACAAGCCGGAGCGTGACATTGCTTCCCGAATTTCCACCAATGTCATGAGTGACGAATGACAGACCACCGTTCAATGAACCGATCCCCTGGTTCAACATCTGAAAATCCACGGCCTGAGTGAATGAGATACTTGTACCATCGCCAAGCCGCGCGAACATGGCCGGAAGTGATTCACCAACCAGTGGATCCAGCCCGATATTACCAGCTGTGGTACCACTCAACATGTTTAACGTGCTCAGATCTTCGTTAAACAACGAAAGTTCGTATTGAGTGCCAGTCGTCAGTGAACCGAATTCCAGGCTGCTTTCGGGGACATCAACTGAAAAAGACCCGGCTTCCGAGAACTCGTAGGTTGCTGACGTAGGCTGGCCGAGAACAAAGACGACACCACCGAACGGACTTTGTTCCGCCACCAGGCCCGACTGAAAATCAATAGTTACGGTTGCGGTCTGACCAATAAGAGACTGACCGTCGATCGAACCCGTATCGACAAATATATTCGAAAAAACCAGCGAGTCTGCCTGCACGACAGACTGACTAAGAGCCATCGCGAAAAATACGATCAGCAGCCTGTAATAGTCGTGATGCATTTTCTGCTTCCGATCATACAACGGGACCCGGTAAATCTTCTCAAAGTGAAGAGTCCTGATTGCATCCTAACCGGCAGCGAACCAATGGCAAGACTTTGACTGAACGGGTGTCTGTTCTGTCGCAAACCGACGAATACGTTTGTACGTGTCCGCGTCTACCTGCGGCCGCCCAGTAGTCCGGAACGCCAGAGGAAGTAGAGCAGCGTAAGGAGCGAGCTGATGAATGCCGCGACATACGTCATCGCTGCCGCGTTGAGAACTTTATCGATTCCATCACGTTCCATCGGACCCACAATACCGGCTTCAACGACCAGTCGTTTTGCACGCGCGCTGGCATCGAATTCGACCGGCAGTGTGATCAACTGGAACAGCAGAAACATCGAGAACAGTGCCGCGCCGGCGACGAATATCCACGAGCCCCAGCTTTCAGGAGACATGCGGTGTGCGCCCATCACCATCAGTCCGCCGACCATTGCATAGGTTCCGAACGAAGTTCCGATGTTTGCAACGGGGACAAGCATGCTGCGCCACTTAAGAGGTGCATATCCCGTCGCGTGCTGGATGGCGTGGCCGGCCTCGTGAGTGGCAACTCCAATGGCGGCAACCGAAGTTCGATCGAACACCTCGGGCGAAAGAGCCAGCTGTTTGGTGACTGGGTTGTAGTGATCCGAGAGCATTCCCTGAACCCGGATGATCTGTACATCGTGAATACCGGCTTGATCCAGCAATCGCTGCGCCGCCATCTGACCGGTGTAGCCTTTGGTTGACGGGATGCGCGAATAATGATTGAAACGGCTTTTGACCAGCATGGCTGCGCCGCCGGAAAGCAAAGCGCTCGGGATCAGAACCAGCAGGATGTACGTCAGCATCTGGAATCTCCGGACAGGGAAGTGGGGCAGACGGTTTGCCACAGGGCTGTCGTCTGCCACCTGAATGGTTGCAACTAATTCTGATCCGGACAAGCCGGATTGGGTGTTTTGCGGTAGAGATCGTTTTCAACCGAGAGTTTACCGCCATACCCGCAGCCGGCCTTAACTGGACTTTCGGAAAAGCGGCGGGGCAAGTTCCGGCTTGCCCCCTGAAACGAAATTGCGGTCGCCCCTTCGGTCCCATCAGGTCGCGGCGGTTATTCCTCTTTGACCCGCCAGTTGAGAAAGGCATCCAGAAAGCCCTGAATCTCTCCATCGAGAACTTTATGGAAGTCACCCATTGAATGACCCGTTCTGGCATCTTTGACGCGCTGATCAGGATGTTGAAAGTAATTGCGGATCTGGGAACCGAACCCTTTGCGGGCTTTGTTCTGATATTTATCAGCCTGTTCCGCCTCTCGTTTCAGCTCTTCTTCGCGCGCCATAGCAGCTCGAAGCATCTTCCAGGCTTGAGCCCGGTTTTTGTGTTGCGACCTCTGGCTCTGGCATTGAACAACGATTCCCGAAGGCACATGGGTCAACCGGATCGCACTGTCAGTCTTGTTGACATGCTGGCCCCCGGCTCCGCTAGCGCGATAGGTATCGACGCGCACGTCGCTCTCGTTAATCTCGATCTCAATGGAATCCGAAACTTCCGGAGTCACATCCACAGCCGCAAAGCTGGTCTGACGTTTTCCGTCTGCATTGAACGGGCTGATGCGAACCAGGCGATGAAGCCCGCTTTCGCCTTTGAGATAGCCGTAGGCCATTGGTCCCCGGATCGCGAGCGAAGCAGAATTGATGCCGGCTTCGTCGTTGTCGTTTCGATCGAAAAGGACAACTTCATAATCGTTCTTGGCCGCCCACTGGCTGTACATACGCAGCAGCATTTCGGCCCAGTCGTTGGCGTCGGTACCGCCATCTCGTGCGTTGATCGTAAGGATAGCGCCGCTGGCGTCGTGCGGGCCGTTCAAGAGGGACTTCAGTTCAAGCTCTTCCAGCTTGACCTCAAGAGATTCAAGTTCGCCTCGAATCTCCGACTCAATGGATGGATCTTCTGCCGCCATTTCCATGAGGGCTTCGAGATCGCCACCTGACGAGATCATTTCGGTCATCGGTGCAACGATCGACTTTACACCTTTGAGTTGCCCGACAACTTCCTGCGCGGATTCCTGGTTATCCCAGAATCCGGGGGCGGCCATCTTGTTTTCGATTTCAGAGATTTGAGAGAGTTTGCTGTCGTAGTCAAAGAGAGTCTCGCAGCTGCGTAATGCGCTGTAGGATCTCGCTGGAACGTTCGATTAATTCCGGGTTCATGACTACTCCAGTGTTGAGAGCCGGGCTCTCAGAAAAAAATCTTAAGGCAAATGTCAGGTTTATCGGACGGATCGGTATGGCGTCGTATTCAGTTGCGACTTTCCGATCCGGATTCTGTTCAGACGATAACAAAACGACGCCGGATCTGGAATCCGGACAGCTGCCGGAGATGGTTCATTGGCAGCCCGGTGGGCCGGCAGGTTTCTGACCTGTTTCTGGTGTCAGCCGTCCCAACGGATGACGGTTTTCGACAGATCGTCTCCCGTCTGTCGCACGACAGCTGATTGTGACGATTCAACGGATTGTCCGGCCGGGAGCAAATGGCCGCAGTCTGAATTGGTTGACCCTCAAATGACACCGGCTTAAAGTAAAAGCTCGGCTTTTTACGGCGTGCCTCGACCCTTCCACCGCTTTTTGTGAATATCTGCCCGACCTGCCGGACGTAAGAAACCGGCTGACGGGTACAATAGAAACAGAAGGCTATTTTGCCGGAAGACAGCCGTCCCTGCCGCAGGAATCTCCGAATCAAAAGAATGGCTTTGCGGAGAATCTGCGGAAGTCAATGGTTGTCAGACATCGTCTGGCTTCCTCCGGATGATGACTCAGTGACGACGACTCAGAGACGACCCGCCTCCACAGCTTTTCGTCATCCTGGCGCGCGTTCGAATTAACCAATCGATTGCGCTGCAGCGTGGCAGATTGTGGTGGTGACAACGGCTTTAGAAACAACAGTAACCGGGCAGCTGAAACCGGATGCCCGCGCGGACTGATAGGAACAGACCTGACCGGAACAGACAATGAAGAGCGGAAAAAAGAACGACGCCGACAAAAAGAAGTCCACCGTTGCCGCCGGCGAAAAAGCAACAGCAGACATGTCCATGGAGGAGATGGTTGCCAAGTTCACCAAGAAGCGCGAAGAGAAGGATGTTGATAAATACTTCCGCGCTCTGGTCAAACTGGAAGGCTCCGACCTTCATATGAAAGTCGGTCAGCCTCCGATTGTACGCGTCCACGGCACACTCAAACCGCTCAACCGCGGACCGATCGAATCGGAAGAAATGACCAGGCTGCTGGTGCCGATGATGACACCGCGATCCCGTGAAATCTTCGACGAAGAAGGCGGTTGTGACTATGCGTACACGATCGACGTTGACGGCGTCGAATGGCGTTTCCGTGTGAACATGTTCCAGCAACTTGGAAAGATGGGACTGGTTGCCCGTCGTGTTAACAACTTCATTCCCGACTTTGAAGGTCTGCACCTTCCTCCCACGATGGAGACGCTCTGTCATCACGAACAGGGGATGATCCTGCTGGCAGGTGTTACCGGTTCAGGTAAATCGACAACGATCGCGTCGATGTTGAACTACATCAACCGCTACTACATCAAGCACATTCTGACTCTGGAAGATCCGATCGAGTTCGTCTTCACCGACGACAAATGCCTGATCAATCAGCGTGAGGTCGGGATCGATGTCGTCGATTTCGGCATCGGAATGAAACATGCGGTTCGTGAGGACCCCGATATCATCCTCGTCGGCGAGATGCGTGATGAGGAGACCTTTATGACAGCGATCAACGCTGCTGAGACAGGTCACCTTGTTTTCGGTACGATCCACGCGTCGACGTCACCGTCGACAATCGGTCGTATTCTCGACCTTTTCCCGGAGGATATGCACAGTGCGATCCGTAGTGCGATTGCGATGAACATGAAGGCGATCGTGGCTCAGAAGCTGCTGAAATCGATCAAGCCGGGCGTTGGACGTGTTCCAACCTGCGAAATCATGACGTTTAATCCAATGATTAAGAAGCTGGTTCTGGAAGAACGTGACCACAATCTCGCTGATGCAATTAGAATTGGTGAAGAGGAGGGTATGCAGGACTTTACGAAGAGTCTGAAGGATCTGATCGACCAGGAACTGATCGACAGACCGACTGCCTTCCAGGTCGCGCCGAATAAAGAGGAACTCAAGATGCGCCTCAAAGGCATCGAGGTTTCCCAGCCCGGTATCATTTAACGCTCTGGCATCCGCGACCGCCCCAATGGCGGTCGCTTGTTTGTTCGTTTGACGGGAATCCGGCGGATGACCTGCCGCCGTTTACATTTTGTTCGTTCATCATCCGGAACTGCCTCCTGATGCGTCGCCGCTGTTTTTCACTGTTTGTCCTCGGCCTGACTGCCGTCGCGGTGACCCCTGCACAACTGTTTGCCCAGTCACCGGAACTGCTTGCGCAGTCGCCCGAACCATGGAACGGTGGTGGAGGTTATCTCTCGGTCATCAAGCTGATTCTGATCGGAGTCGTTTTTCTGATCTGGGTGAGGCTCGCGGATGCTGTGAACAAAGATTCGATGGGAATCGGCGAAGATACAGGGCTCAAGCCTGAAGTCTGGAACCCGATCACCGCGTTCTCGTTTCTTGCCGGATTCTTCGCGGCTATCTCCGTGCCGATTTTCCTGGCTGGCTATCCGATCTACCTGCTCGCCGCTTTTGCGCCGCCGGTCACGTACTTCATCATGCGTCGGGCCGAGATCAAAAAGAGTCCCATGATCGCGCAGAAGGCTGCGACGGTTAAGGCTCAAGCCGCCGGAAAGAAGGAAGCGGGTAGAGGCGGGGCACCGGGTCTGCCACCACTCCCACAGGACGAAGGTCCGGAAATCACGTTCAAGGCGGCGGGTGATAAACAGGAACAGCAGATGAATCTCATCCGGGCGCGTCAGGCGCCCGAAGATGGATACACCACGCTGAAGCTGATGCTCGATGAAGTGATGACCGCGCGGGCAGCTCGTGTACTGATGGATTACACGCGTGACGCGGCGATGCTCCGGATGGAGATCGACGGAGCCTGGCATCCTCTCCCGCCAATGGACCGGATCCAGGGCGACGCGATGCTGTCGTCATTGAAACACCTTGCCGGATTAAACCCGGCTGAACGACGTGCAAAACAGGTCGGGACGTTCGAACTAAAAACACTGCAGGAAAAATGCGGCGCTGAGGTCGTTTCGTCAGGCGTACAAACCGGTGAACGAATCCAGCTGGTCTTCAAGCGAGCCACCAAGACACGTTTGACCCCTGTTCAACTGGGGATGTTCCCTGAGGTGACTCAACGGGTGCTGAATCTCCTCAACAATCAGGGCATTTCCATCATCTCGGCAATGCCCGGCGGGGGACTCACGACCACATGGCAGTCGCTTCTGGATTCCAGTGACCGGATCACGAGAGATGTTGTCGCCCTGATCGACAAGACTGAGGTCGATTCACGGGTGGAGAACATCGTTATTCACGAATTTGACAGGTCGACCGGCGGTTCGGTGTCTGAAATCCTCAAACCGGTAATGCTGACGCAGCCGGATTGTCTGATCGTTCCGGACATCTCTGATCAGGAGACGATGGAACTGATCATGGACGAGGTCAAACTGGGACGTTCAGCCATTACACGGGTTCAGGCAAGATCTGCGGCGGAAGCGTTGCTGCGGATGCTGGCTGTTGCAGATGACCGCAAGGGTTTCGCCGAAAACGCAAGAGTCGTCACCAATCAAAGAATGTTCCGGCGTCTCTGCCAGACGTGCAAGGTTCCAATGCCGGTTGCTCCGCAGACGATACAAAAACTTGGCGGCGATCCGCGGACTCAGAACACTATTTATGACCAGTATCGCCTGCCACCTCCCGAACAACGCGTTGACGAGAAGGGTCGTCCGATCGAGTTTCCGCCCTGTGAAACATGCGCGGGTCTGGGGTACATCGGCCGGATTGCCGCATTTGATGTACTGGAAGTGGATGACAACGTTCGCGCGGTTCTAAACAGTGCAAAACCAACGGTGGACGCGATCGAAGCTGCCGCCAGTAAAAGCGGAAAACGTACAATTGCTGCGGAGGCGTACCGCCTTGTGCTGCTGGGAATCACCTCTGTCGGCGAGGTCCAGCGCGTGATGAAGCCGGCTGCAAAGAAGTAAACGGTTTATTTGACGGGCGGGCAGGTCCCGCTGAATTGTTATGGCTGAAACAGACTCCGGACTTCCGGTTCAATTCGTAGCTGCCGGCGAAACGCCTAAACAGCAGTCGACGAACCTGGAAATGGTCAAGCCCTCTCCGGGCTATCCGACCTGTGCGCAGTTGCTTGCTGATGCAATTGCCCGACGTGCCGATGTGGCTGTTCTCGACTACACGCCGCAACAGGTGACGATCCGTTTCCAGATCGACATGGTCTGGCACACGATGCCACCGATGGACCGTGAAACGGGCGACTACATGATGGCCACGCTCAAGCAACTGGCGGGACTGGATTTCCGTGATCGACGGAGTCGCCAGGAGGGGACTTTCCGTACCGACATGATGCGGAACCGTTTTGACACGCGGCTTGTCACTCAGGGAATCCGCACCGGCGAGCGCGCGGCGATTTACATCGAAGCCCGTAAAAAAGAGCCGATGGAAACCCTCGAGCAGCTTGGCATGCGCGAGAAGATGATCGAGCGAGTCACTAAACTGCTCAGCCGCAGTGACGCATCGATGATGCTTGTTTCGGCACTGCCGGGAGAGGGCTATACGACGTTCTGGCGATCGGTTCTTTCGGCGTCCGACAGATTCACGCGTGACTATTACGTCATCGAAGAGGCCGGTCGCGTTGAAGAGGAAGTGATCAATATCACCGGGCTGACGTACGACGAATCAGCCGGCGAGACAGCGTTTACTCCGATTCCACGGCTTTTGCTAAAACAGCCGAACGTACTTGTATTCCCCGAGGTTCCTGACGGCGGCACCGTGGATCAGATCTGCGATCTTTCGCAACGTGAAGACCTGCCGATGATCATCCGCAATGTCGGTAAGACCTGTGCGGACGGGTTGATGCGACTCGTATCTCTTGAGCCGGATATGTCAAAGCTGGCGGAGAACCTGACAGGAGTCGTCAGCATGCGGCTGATACGGAAACTGTGCCCGAACTGCCGGATTCCCTTCACCCCCAACCCGATCTTTCTTCAGAAGCTGGGCATTCCACCGGGGCGTGTTCATATGCTCTACAAAGCTTTTGAGTACCAGCCGGGAATGGTCGACGAGCAGGGGGTCGAGATCCCTGTATGCCATGAGTGTCACGGTATCGGCTACAAAGGGCTGACCGGATTGTTCGAGTTTCTTGAAATCGACGATGAGATTCGCGCATTGCTGCTGAGTGGCGCGCGAATGGATGCGTTGATGGCATTGCTTCAGAAAAAGAACCACGTCGGATTGCGCGAGGAAGGTGTTGTCATGATCGCTCGCGGGATGACATCCGTCGAAGAACTCCAGCGTGTATTGAAAAAGTAAACGGACCGGTAGCGAAATGACAATTCTGATTGGATTACTGGCATTCGTGATCATCGTCGCCAGCACGTGGTGGTTCGGTCTATGGAGCAATTTGATCACTCTGATCAACTTCTTCATTGCAGCTCTGGTTGCGAGCAGCTTCTATGAAAACCTCGGCTCGATTATCGATACCAATGCGCCGACGTACGTACTTTTTTCCGACTTCGTGGCAATCTGGCTTTTGTTTGCGTTGACGTTTCTGGTCTTGCGCGGCCTGACTGATTTCCTTTCCAACACGCGGATGAAGTTCGATTTCATTACCGAGATGATCGGACGCAGCCTGTTAAGCGTCTGGCTGGCCGGCGCATTTGTGTGTTTTACGATGTTCACGCTGCATATGGCTCCGCTTCCACCGGATGCCTTCCAGAGCACGGTTACAGAACGGGTCATGGGCGTGGGACCGGATCGCCAGTGGATGGCGTTTATTCAGAGTCGATCCCGCGGTGCGTTAGCCGAATCACAGGATTCCGGCCTTCTTCCAGCGTACGAATATGCTTACGAGCATCCGGATGACGAAGGGCAGAACCTTCGTGTATTCGATCCCGGGGCGGAATTCATCTACCAGAACATGCAGAGACGAAGGATAATCTCTGAAAATGCCCAACTCCGGGCCAACTTCTAGCGTAGAACCGGTATTGCTATCCAGCCGTTTCCGGTCAGGCTATTGCGTACAGCGCGTCGCTGCGATTGCTGCGATAGGGTCGCTGTTTCGCCTGTCCCGATTCATTCCACTCGAATTCCTGGAGTCATAAAGTGAGTGACGCTGAAAAACGCTCCGATGACATGATGGTCGAAAACTACCGTCCCATTTCCGTGGTCGGAGCTATCGTTCTTATTATCTGCCTGATTTGCTGTCTGTTGGCGATTATCAATCCCAACATGACGTTTCTTCCCTTGCTCGGGGCCTTTGGAGCCACAGCATGGTTGATGCGCCTTCATTTCGCCCGGATGAAGTCCGGCAGGATGTTCACTTCGGTCGCCTTGTTTCTGACCATCGGAATTTTTGCCGGAACCAACACGTACAAAAACCTGCGCCACGATTACCTCAGCAGGACTGCTGAGAAATATGCACAACAATGGCTGGATATGGTCATTGAAGGCAAGGTGTATGAGCCATATCAGCTGATGCAGTCCATCATTAATCGTGAGCCGGAAGGCACAGACCTGCGGTCGGTTCTGGGTGATTATCAGGGTGGCGGGACTTCACCGATCAAACTGTACGCAAAAGTCGAACCCGAAGTGACGATCCGTAAACTCGGCAGCGAAGGTGCCGACTACAGCTCCAGCGGTGCCTCTGTTTACTACCGAAAACCGCATCGACGTGAAGAGTTCGATGTTATCTACACGATGGACCGGCTTGTTCCCGAAGCAGGGGAAAAGGGTGGTGACCGGGTTTTTGCGATCCGGATGCATCGTCAACACTGTCTACCACCGTGGAACGTTCAGTGGCATGTTGCCACTATTACGAACATCGAACCGGAAATCACTCGACAGTCCGGTGGTGCTATGCGAGGCATCATCGAATAGACGCCCGCTGACAGACCGGAAAAAAAGGCCGCCCATCAAATCTGATGAGCGGCCTTGTTCATTTTGAAGGAAGGCGAGAACTAGCTGTCGTCGCCACTTTCATCGTCACCACTCTCGTCGCCACCACCCTCATCCGCGCCGCCTGACTCATCGCCTCCGGACTCATCGCCTCCGGACGCGTCGCCGCCGGATTCATCGTCGCCGTCGCCTTCTTCATCGTCAGCATCATCGCCGTCGGTATTCGCATCGCCGCCGCCGCCGCCGCCGGCCGCACCGATCATGCGCGGTGTCCAGTCCTCCGGGTCTGCCCCGAGGGTAACCTCTGCACCACCACTCATCGTTTCTTTTGAGAATTCCTTCCGATGAAGAATGTTCGAAAGGCGATCATCGTCATAGACGACGGTCAGATAATCCTTGCCTGAGAAAGGATTGATCGAGGGCAAGTGATAAGTTTCAACTTCGTAGACGAAATCAGTGCCGTCTGAAATCGGAAACTCTTCTGTCGATGAAGGTGCGAAACCGATTGTTTCCTGCACCTGCGCCTTGTCAATGTTGCCGCCACCTTCGTCTTCCGGCATCGTCAACAACTTGAACGCATTATCAACGATCTCCTTGTTGCTCTCTGCCAGAACAAATTTCTCGTAGTAAAAGCCGGCTGCTACCAGAGCGAGCAACCCCAGCAGGACTGCCATTCTGATGGCAAATCCCTTTCCGTATTTTGATTCTGTAGAACCCACCTTAAAAACTCCCGCTACCGCAAAATGGAATAAGAAATCCGCAGCTGAACACAAAAGTATGCGCCCGTCTGCTCCGGTGATAATAGTTGGTAAATCCGCCTAAATCGACCAGCGAATCGATTTTCAGCCGGTAGCCGGCCTGATGTTTGTCTTCGACCTTACCGGTTGGCAAACCGGGGCAAGCGCACAGCACTGGGATTTCGTGGGAATTCGGGATCCGGAAGGACTTATTGCCGGAAAAACCGGGTTGTCGGATCGAAGCCATTCCTACGTGTTGTGTCAGCGAAATTCCGACACAAGGCTGAATCTGAACGCGGCTTACGCCTTTGCAGAGCTGCAACGCGAATCCGTCTCCACCGTATCAGAAGTTTGCGTTCTGGTCGGATATTGTCTTCCCCCGCGTTCTTGTCTTCTTTGAAAATCGACAGATCCGGGGAACGTAACCGCGATGTGTCATTCTCTTTGTTTAGAATCCGCGGAGTTTAGAATCCGCGGGGAATTTTGTGGCCTCAAATTCTCACCCTGCCCGGCCATTGATGGCGAACAGCGCGGCCACGCCCTAACTCATGAAAGTCGATCCATGATTCGATTCATCAAAAGGACTGCGGTTTCCTGCGCGATGATGGTTGCTCTTTTTGCCAGCCACGACGTAATTGCGCAGAATCCGTTTTCGGGCCAGTGGCAGTGCAGTTGCGGTTCGGTGTGGTCGTTGTCAGCCAGTGGCTCAAACATTCAGGGACGCGAATCCGGATCGGGTGGAAATGGAACCATTGCTGGTACATCGTCGGGCAATCAGTTCCGGTTCCAGTACAATAGCTAGGACGGGCGAATCGGGCAGGGCACGCTGACTCTTGCAGGTAATCAGGCCCGCGGCACGATTCAGTGGAATGATGGGACCTCTGCGTCGCCAACGCTGAGCAGGATGTCCGGTGGCCCCGCTCCAAATCCGTGGCCCAACAACCCTGTCCCGAACCCCGGTCCAGCAGGAAACTGTCCATTCGCGGGCCAATGGCAGTGTAGCTGTGGTTCGACGTGGTCACTGTCCGCAAGCGGAGCAAGCGTTCAAGGTCGTGAATCCGGATCGGGTGGAAACGGAACAATTGCCGGCACCTGGTCGGGCAATCAGTTCCGGTTTCAGTACAACAGCCAGGACGGGCGGATCGGGCAGGGCACGCTGACTCTTGCAGGCAATCAGGCGCGCGGGACGATTCAGTGGAACGATGGTACTTCTGCGTCACCCACATTGACGCGATCTTCCGGTGGCCCCGCTCCAAATCCGAATCCATGGCCCAACAATCCAAACCCCGTCCCTTCTGGAAACAACCCGTTCGCGGGCCAATGGCATTGTAGCTGTGGTTCGACGTGGTCACTGACTGCAAGCGGAACCAACGTTCAAGGTCGTGAATCCGGATCGGGTGGTAACGGAACGGTCGCGGGCACATGGTCGGGCAACCAACTCCGCTTTCAGTACAACAGTCAGGACGGACGAATCGGCCAGGGCACATTGACCGTCGCTGGCAATCAGGCGCGAGGGACGATTCAGTGGAATGACGGAACTTCCGCGTCACCCACACTCACTCGAACGTCTGCGGGTCCTGCGCCGGATCCCAACCCGAATCCATGGCCGAACCCGAATCCAAATCCTCAAGCAGGAGGAAGGATTCATGTTGTGGTCTGCGGAATGATCGATGACCAGATTCGGTCTTCAGTCCAGAACAGCACCGCGCGTATGAAGCAGATCGTCAGCGAACAACTCGCGGGCCGGCTCGGTAGTAACCAGGACTGCATCGGATACAACTGCACCGCAGGCAATATCCTGAGTGCCGTTTCACAAATTAATGCAGGTCCCGACGACGCCATTTTCGTCTACTTCATTGGCTATGGTGCTTTCGGACCCGGTGGTCACTACTTCGATTTTCCGGGTCAGGATCTTCCCAGACAGCAACTTGTATCGGCGATGACCCGGAAAGGAGCACGGCTCACTGTTCTTATTTCTGAGTCGTGTTCGGTTGACCCGAACGCAGACGGGCTCGGAATGTTAGCTGGAGCCGGAATGGCTTTGACGACGCCGCAGACACTTACGCGGCTATTGACGAACTATCGCGGAGTAATCGACGTTAACTCTTCTAGCGAGGGGCAGTACGGATTCGGAAATAGCAGCGGGGGCTTCTTCTCGCGCTACTTCCATGCTGCACTTGAACAAGATCAAGCCAACCCGAGCTGGCAGGCTATCATCAGCCAGGCAGGTTCGGAACAAAGCCAGCTTTATCAGCAGATACGTCAAACTGAGTTGAACAAGTTCGCGAACAATCCTGCATTGCTCAACGACCCGAAGATGGTCAGCTTGCGAGACAGTCTGCAACGGCAGAACGCACTCACCCCGGCGATCTATCAGATGAACGTAAACTGACAAATGAACGTAAATTGATTTGCCGGCTCAAGCTCGACAAAAAAAGCCACCCGATCTCATCGAGTGGCTTTTTCTTTTCCTGATCTGAAAGGTACTCAGGTGAGTTGATCAACGAGGCGGCCCGGTGAGCCCATGGCGTTGTAGCCGCCATCAACATGCAGCACCTCACCAGTGATTCCATCAGACATATCCGATAGCAGAAACGCGCCGGTTTTTCCGACTTCCTCATGAGTCACGTTGCGTCCCAGTGGGGCCATGTGTTCATACATCTTCAGCATGTCACCAACGCCGGCAGCACTGCCGGCCAGAGTCTTAAGCGGACCTGCGCTGAGAGCGTTCACTCGAACGCCGGACGGACCCAGATCGTAGGCAAGATATCGTGTTGTTGCCTCCAGAGCAGCTTTGCAGATTCCCATCACGTTGTATCCGGGAACGCACTTCTCACCACCGAAGTAGGTCATGCAGGCCATCGATGAACGCTCTGACATGATCGGACGGGCGGCGTTAGCGACCGCAATGAAGCTGTAGACGCTGATGTCCATTGCCAGCTTGAATCCGTCGCGACTGGTTTCAACCGTGTCGCGCGTCAAGTCATCGCGATCCGCAAATGCGATCGAGTGAAGCAGGAAATCGATCGTTCCGAATTCTGATTTCGCTTTCTCAATAATGCGTGCAATTCCTTCGTCATCCTGAACATTCAGTGGCTCAAGAAACGCCGGCTCGAAATCCGTCTTTTCAAAACATTTGTCAACGCGACGACGGTTCTTTTTTCGATCGTCGTCCGGGCGGTCCGGAAGATGTGTGAATCCGGCAGTTCCCCCGCCGGCAAGGATTTCCTGAGCGATGGCCCATGCGATAGATCGATCATTGGCTACGCCAAGAATCAATCCCTTCTTGCCTTCAAACAATCCCATAGTGTGTATTCCCGTTCGGGTGAATGTGTTGAAAGTGGCTTTCGTTATGACTTGTCGTGGCGCGTACAGCCTGCCGGTCCAACCGTTGCTTAGCTCTTCGGTTGAAAGCGTCTGTACTATTCGCCGCGCGCAGGTTGTTTGCGCGATTCAAAATGACTACGCTTTGTCTATCTTTGAAGAACGATTTGATAACAGTTTTGACTGTTCGAGACAATTCCTGCAATTCAAGGTCTGCGACAAGATATGGTCTCGCTGGAAAAATCTCAACGAATCATCGCCGGAGCCGGTAACGGCACAACGGGGATGGGCGTATTGCCCGGGCTGCTCGATCTGACACTTGAGCATCCTCGTCAGAGCGAATTTCTGAATGCAGCTACATCGCTGATCAACCAGAGCACAGGGGCGACCGCGACGGCGATCGTTCATGGAGTCAAAGGAACGTGGAGAGTGATGGCTGCGTCGTCCGGCGACGCACCACAGTTGCCGCGGGAACTACTGGCGGACGTTCTGGACCGGGAATCCACCGCGCGGGAAGGCAGTTGGGTCGCGTGCCCACTGCAGAGACCGGCGCGGGATGGAATGCTGCTGCTGCAAAACAACTCGTCCGCGGAAATAGACTCTGTTCTTGATTCGATCGCTGCGGCGCTGGATCTGGTTCTGACGACACAGGTTGTTTCCGGAGGGCATGCCAGGCGGGCGAAACGGCTGGAAGCAATCCTTGAAGCCACCGCGCACTGGAATCAGTCGCGCGAAATTGATCAGCTTCTGATCGATATTGCCGAAGCAGCCACGCGACTTCTCAATGCAGAACGCGCGACGATTTTTCTACCTGACCCGTCATCCGGTGAAATGGTCGGTCGCCCCGCGCTCGGGGTTGAAGGCGGCGAACTCCGGATCGACCCGGGAACCGGCGTCGTCGGACAAGTAATGGAGTCCGGTGAAGCGCATCGAGTGGACTCGGACATTGCCGGCGAGCAAGCTCAGATCAACCGTGAAGTTGACAAGCAACTCGACTTCGAAACGCGATCGCTTGTCTGCGTTCCGATGACCGGAACGTCCGGAGTAACAATCGGCGCTTTTGAGTTGATCAACAGCCGCGAAGGCAACTTCACTGAAAACGACACAGACGAACTCGCTGAGCTTGCGGCCCATGCTGCGGTCGCGATCGAAAACACAAAGCATGTCGAGCATCTGGTTGAAACCCGTCGCAACGTGGCCGAACAGGCAGCCGGCCAGGTCAACCTGATCGGAGATTGCCCGCAGATCGAAGCGTTGAAATCCACCATCGAACGGGTCGCGGCGACAGAACTTCCGATTCTGATCCTTGGTGAAAACGGTACGGGTAAGGAAGTTGTCGCGCAGATGATTCACTATCTGAGCGATCGGCGCGATCAGGTGCTTGTCGCGGTCAACTGTGCCGCGATCACAGAGACCCTGCTCGAAAGCGAGTTGTTCGGTCACGAAAAAGGTGCGTTCACCGACGCCCACCAGACTCGCGAGGGTAAGTTCGAACTGGCGGATGAAGGCTCGCTGTTTCTTGATGAAATCGGGGATATGAGCCCGGGCGGTCAGGCTAAACTGCTGCGCGTGTTGCAACAGAAGGTAATTACACGTGTTGGCGGTTCCACTCCGATCACGACCAATGCCCGCGTGATCGCGGCGACCAACCAGGATCTTCCGGCACTGATTTCCGAAAAGAAATTCCGCGAGGATCTCTTCTTCCGCCTGAATGTTGTCACGATCGAGTTGCCGGCTCTGCGGGAGCGGGGCGATGACATCATTCTGCTGGCGAAGCACTTCATCGAAGAGTTCTGCACCAAAGCCCGTCGCAAGCCTCTGGTTCTATCCGCTGCCGCTCGCAAACGGCTTGTTGCTCACGAATGGCCCGGAAACGTGCGCGAACTTCGCAACATGATGGAGAGGCTGTCGTATCTGTTCCAGGGCGACAAAGTCGACGCTGACGATCTGGAGTTCATTCTTTCGCAGAAGAAGAAAGGCGGGGGAGCCGAAATGGACCTCAGCCTGACTCTCGCTGAATCAACCCGGAAATTCCAGTGTGAGTTCATTCAGAAACAGATCGATCGTGCCGGTGGAAATATGACCGACGCGGCACGTCGGATGGGTCTCCACCGCAGCAATCTGTATCGAAAGATGCGCCAGCTGGAAATGGTCGGTGATGACGACCTGGTCGATGAGGACCCGATCGATTAGGCCGTCGGTGTAAGTCGCGCGAGGTCGTACGGCGGTCGTCCCTGACCTGAGATGAACGCCACTTCAGGTTTCCCGCCCTTGAAAAAAACGTCTGCTTAGAATCCGTAGCCAACCGGTCCGTAACCGGGGACGCTGACGTACCCGCGTGTACCTCCGCGGTCGGAGTTTCCTGCTGAGAATGCGGTACTCCAGAAATTATCACCGCTTGTTCCACCTGATGCTTGAGAGCTGTTGCCGGTATATCCGTTTTGAGCTGCGGCAACAAAGAGGTTGCCAAGCGGTACCGGGCTACCTTCGTTTCCTGCGTTTCCATTGGAGTCGAGCCAGTACGACCCTTGTTGTACCTGTGCTCCCCGGATCCGGCTGAGCAATTGAACCTCTGCCATCTGCAATTCGCGTCCGTTCACGATTACGCCGGACGTTCCGTTGGAAGCAGTTCGTGAAAGAGGACCAAAACTGTGACCCGGCAGCATGAATCCATAGGCCTGATAGCCCACAACTCCGTAGAGTCCGCTCATCGAGTCGTACCAGTAGTGGCCCGGTAGTGGTTCGATTCCGTACGCGGATTTGATGGCGTTAAGTTGCTGCTGATCGAGCGCGGTTCCGTTGATGACAACTTGAGTCGCGTTCTGATCCTGATAAATCGACCGGTCGCTGCCTGCCGGTCCCGGAATTGCCGTAAGCATTGCATCTTGAGTGGCCTGATCCGCTTGGTAGAACTCTGCTTGCTGACTACCGGACCCGCAACCTGCGAGAACGAATGCCGGAACTACCAGCAGGGTTGAAACGATCAGAAATGCACGAGCGCTGATAAGATTCTGCATGGGTTGCTCTTTTAGTGATGAGAGTGACGATTGTTGATGCGAGCGAGAGCCCGACGTCTGCTGTAGCGGACCAGAAAAGCGCAGCATCGGAGAATCACAGGCCAGTACAGCCGTCATTCAGCGCTGTGACAGAAGAATTCCGGATTTATTCCGGAAGAGGAGAGATCTGCAATTTTCAGATCGCGGCGGTTCCATCAGGTTCACTGATTCAGCGTCACCAATGCGAAATTTCCGCCCGTCGGCATCAATTGAGTCTCGACTTTTGCGACGTCGTTGACGGCGTCTTCCAGAAACAGTTGCCAACTTTCCGGGCTCCAGAAATTTATGTGTCCCCAGTAGCCGGTACCATCCTCACGTTCGTTTCGGGCAATCAACGTGTCGGTCCGTCCGTTGGGCACTTTAAGAACCAGTTGTCCGCCGGGATTGAGACGATCGATAAACTTATGGACCCTGTCCGCCGGGAACTTCAAATGCTCGAGGACTTCGGTGCAAAAAATGATATCGAACTTCTGGTCATCATCATCGAAGTCGGCCAGGTAGCTCGCTTCCGGACAGATTCGTTCCGATAGCTCCCTCACTTCATCAAAGGTGTCATAGCCGACCAGTTCGGTATCCGGAGCATCGCGGTTGATCAGACGCAGCAGATATCCGGTGCCCGATCCGAAGTCCGCAATCTTCTTGCCGCCTGGATCCAGCGAATAGTTGGAAGCGACCTTGAGAAGTTCCTCAAAAAAACTGAGGCGGATGTCGTTCAGATAAACCTTCCATTTGTCAGCACTGGACAGCTTCTTCTTCGAGGGGTCCTGTTGCGCGGCAAAGTCCGACAGGATTGAGTTGATCGCGCTGCGTTCAGCAGACGTCGGGGGATACAGCACGGGCTTCGATTCCGGCAGCCGATCAAGTTGGAATCCCAGAGGTCGAAGAATCTTATTGGAGAGTCGCAGGAACATCGTAAATGGGTACCGTCAGGGAAAATGATGCTGTCGGTCAGCTACGTAAATCAGATAGCAAAACTGGCCGAACCGGCTCAAAAAGATGGAGAGGCCACAGACTGAACCGCAAAAGCTATAGAATTTTCCATTGTAACCCGAAGTAGTTCTGGGGCAGAATTTTACCCCTTCACTGAACCGCCTATTTTCGATAAAATCCGCGGTTCTGAATTGATAACTAGACAAAATTACCACATATAAAACCCGGCTGAGTTATGTACGCGATCATTGCTGACGGTGGACGACAATATAAGGTTGAGCAAGGACAAACGCTCGAAATTGATTACCGTGAAGCGGAAGCCGGTAGCACGATCACATTCGACAAAGTTCTCGCTGTCGGCGGCGACGAAGGATTCAAGCTGGGTCAGCCGACAGTAAGCGGCGCATCTGTTACAGCCAGTGTCATTGGCGACACCAAGGGTCAGAAGATCTTTGTCCAGAAATTCCGTCGTCGTAAGAACAGCAAGCGACGCACCGGCCATCGCCAGAAATACACTCAGGTCAAAATCGAATCAATTTCGTAGTTGCCTGATTCCGGATTACACGTCCGGAACGGATCAGCCGAATCCGGTTGAGTCCGGCCTGCAGCGAGGACCGCACCTCAAGAACGCGGTCAGCTGCCTGTTGCGGATCGCTTGAAGCGAACCGTCCGTATTGATGGATTGAACACCTACGGTCGGAGACCACGATGCACAACCACGGTAATCAGGGGCCGCATGTCGGCATGGGATCCGGTAGCACGGGTTCCGGTTCTCTTGAGACCGTTGATGGTGTCGTAGGAAAATCTGCTGAGACCCGTCATCTTTGTCGCTTGATCAACAAAGCGGCGGAATGTGACCGGCCTGTTTTAATAACGGGCGAGATCGGCACGGGAAAATCTCTTGTTGCTGAATCGGTTCATCGGCTCAGCCCGCTCGCGGCCGCACCTTTGGAAACCGTCGATTGTGCTCAATTCAATGAGCAACAACTCGATCTCCGCTTGTTCGGCGATCCGATGGGATCCTCCTTCCAGCCGCAGGACAATCCAGTCGGTCGCTTGGAATCAGCAGACGGCGGAACCCTGTTTCTCGACAACATCGATGCGATGCCGGTCCGCACTCAAGCCAGGATCGCGAGCGCTATCCGGCAAGGCGGTTTTGAAAACCACGACAGAACTTTCCTTCCCGTTAACCTGCGTTTTGTTGCAGCAACGAGCAAAGATCTGAAAGAAGAGATTTCCGGCGGGCGATTTCGCGAAGATCTCTACTGGCTGCTTAATGTGGTTCCACTCGTAGTTTCACCGCTGCGGCGCAGACAGGCGGACATTGAACTGCTTGTGCTCCATTTCCTCGAGCAGGCAGCGATTGAAACCGTTCAAAGAGTCGATCGGGTTGATCCGGAGGCAATGAAAGTTCTCAGCCAGTATCTCTGGCCGGGAAACATCAGCGAGCTGAAAACGTATATCGAACGGGCGGTTGTACTGGCCGAAAACGACGAACTGACTCTCGATCTGCTACCTGTCGTCGTAACCGGTGATGCGGTAGCGGCCGAAAATGCGGTTTTCCGACCGACCGACGAAGCCTCATTGATCCACGAGTTTGTTCAGAGCCGCCTTTCCAAAGCTCCGGAAGACGCGACAGATCTGCACAAACAGATCGTCGAGCCCGTTGAGCGTGAACTGCTTATTCAGGTTCTCGATAGCGTCAATCAGACCCAGACCAAAGCGGCAACCCGACTCGGCATCAACCGGAATACGCTCTACAAAAAGCTGAAAGAGTACGGGCTCGAAAAAGGCGCGGCCAGAAACGCCGGCGGCAAAAAAGAAAAGCCGGTCACCAAACCTCGCTGACGGCAACGGCGATCGGATTCGCCGGGACGTTATGTCGCGGGTTGAACTCCTCCTGAACGGGTCATCCGGATAAAATAAGGCCATGGACTGGCTCGACGGAATTTCGATCACCTGTTTTGCCGCAAGCTACCTCGTTGCATTGGGGCTGGTGGTTTCCAGGATATTCTTCCGGACCTCACTGCGCAAATATCTAGTCATCGGAATTATGGTGGCAGGGCTCTTTGCCCATACCGTCTATCTGATGCGGCATGCCGGAATGGAGTTCAGTAGCGGTGGAGTCTGGACAGGCAACTGGTCAGCCTGGACCCTGGCAGCAGCATGGTGCGTCGCAACCGCATGTCTCTGGATCGTAATCCGCCAACCTCAGTCGGTCGTCGGTCTGTTCCTGCTGCCACTGGTTCTCCTGCTTGTCGGCATCGGAACTTTCCTGCCCGGTGAATCATTCTCCGCGTCTGATTCTCGTTCTGTCTGGAGCATGGTACACGGGCTTTGTCTTCTACTGGGAACAGCAGCCGTCGTTTTCGGTTTCGCCGCGGGCGTAATGTATCTAATGCAAGCCTCACGCCTGAAAAGGAAAGTCGGCCGCTCGGAGTGGTTCCGCCTGCCCTCGCTCGAATGGTTGCAGAACGCCAGCGAAAAAGCGCTTGTGGTTTCGGTGGCGCTGCTGGGGATGGGACTGGCAAGCGGGTTGTTCATCAATCTTGCCGGAAACCGGATCGCGACAGAAACCGATCCGAACGCGGTCAGAGTTGTCGCATGGAGCGATCCTGTTGTGTGGACATCGGGAGTCCTCTTTCTCTGGCTCGTCGCGGCAATGCTATTCAACCGGCTCTATCAACCGGCGAGGCAGGGCAGAAAGGTCGCCTACCTGGTCGTTGCGAGTTTCCTGTTTCTCATGCTGGAACTGGGGATCGTACTCTGGTCCGGTCACGGGGCGACACCGGACGTTTCGCAGAATACTGAACCGGTTGCACGATGTGAGCTGCCATCTGATCAAATTCATCAGGAGACTGTCTGATGAATTTGCAACTGGTCGGCTGCAGCCATCATGAGTCCGGTATCCGGTTGCGCGAGCAACTGGCTTTTCGTGAAGATCAGGTACCCGGGTTTCTTAACCTGTTTTACGAAACCTATCCGGAATCGGAGGCGGTTCTGCTTTCAACCTGCAACCGGACAGAGTTCTATGTAACCGGACGCAACCCCGATGCCCTGCCCAGTACCGACGAGATGATCGAGCTGCTTGCGCGACACCGTGGTATCAACGGCAGCACGGTCAGAGATTCGATGTTCCATCACCGGGACCGGCAGGCCGTGTTTCATCTGTTCAAGGTCGCAGCGTCTCTGGATAGCATGGTCCTCGGCGAGGCCCAGATTCTCTCGCAGGTTAAACAGGCATACCAACTGGCCGCGGAAACCAACGACGCAATTCCGTTTACTCATCACGTGTTTCAAGCAGCGATTCGAGCCGCGAGACGTGTTTCGCGTGAGACAAAGATCCACTCAAGTCGTGTCAGCATACCGAGTGTTGCGATCTGCTCGCTGGCAAAACGGATTTTCGAACGGCTGGACAACAAACGAATTCTCGTTGTCGGCGCGGGCAAGATGGCCGGCGAGACGCTGACCTACCTCAATGAAGAAGGGGCGCGGGACATTAACCTCGTAAACCGGACGTTCGCAACAGCTCAGGAACTCGGCGAACGGTACGGTGGAAAGGCTCATCCCTGGGAAGAGCTCGAAAGCCAGCTTGGAATGTCCGATCTCGTTGTCAGTACGACAGCAGCAAGGGAACCGGTTGTTACCGGCGGAATGTTTGACAGGATCGAAGCCAGTCGCCAGCAGCGGCCCCTGCTGATTCTTGATCTGGCAATCCCGCGTGACTTCGATCTGGAAATCGGTGACCGGTTGAACGTCTATCTATATTCGATCGATGACCTCAAAGCCGAATGCGAAAGAAACCGTCGTGCCAGGAAAAGTGAATGGCCTAAAGCGGAACGGATATTGATGCAGGAGACGGATGATTTTCTGCAACAGATGAAAAGACGTGAAGGCGGCCCGGCGATCGCTCAACTGCGAAGACAGGTGAACGAAGTCAAGGAACTCGAATTGCGAAGATTGTTGAATCGGCTCGAAATTGATGAGGAACAGCGAAAAGAGATCGAATACTCTTTCAACAGGGTTGTAAACAAGATCCTGCACCCGCCAATGGCTTCACTCAACAATCAGAACGTTGATGAAGAAGAGCAACAACACAGCCTGCTCGATGCACTGAAAAGACTGTTTCAGCTGGGTGATTAGATCAGCCTGAACCGGATCTCAGCTGCACCGGAAGATCAAATTTATGGATTCAGACTACGAACTTATCCGCATCGCTTCACTGACGACCGCGACCGAAGCCCACATCCTGCGGATGACTCTGAATCATGCAGGAATTCCTGCTCAGGTTACCGGCGAACAGAGTTCAAACACGCTTGGCGGAGGTGCACTGATACCCGCGGAAGTTCACGTCAGGAAGATCGACGAGACAAACGCGCGTGTCATCGTGGACGAATATCTCAAGAAACCGCAAAAGATACTCGAACCGTGGACTTGCAGCTGCGGCGAGGATATTGATGAGGGGTTCGGAAGCTGCTGGTCGTGTGGCCGCGATCATCCTTCATTCAGCGATCTAAACGACGGATGATGCGGAACTAATCCCACTCGTCATCCCACTCGTCGTCATCGTCATCGTCATCGAAGTCGTCGTCGTGGAAGTCATCATCGTCATCGACTTCTTCCCATTCGTCTTCTTCGAGGTCGTCGTCTTCATCCTCGAGGTCCGAGTCACCTTCGTCATCATCCTCGAGGTCTGAGTCGCCTTCGTCATCATCTTCGTAGTCGTACTCGTATTCCTCGTCGTCGCCTTCTTCTTCCTCGTCTTCAGCGTACTCATCTTCGTCGTCTGAGTACTCATACTCATCTTCGTCGTCGCCTTCTTCTTCTTCCTCGTCGTCGTCGTCATATTCGTAGTCGTCGTCGTCGTCGTCACCTTCTTCTTCGTCGTCGTCGGCCTCTTCATTGACGTCGTCGTACTCGTATTCGTCGTCGTCTACTTCTTCTTCATCTTCATCTTCAAATTCGTCTTCGTCGAAATCATCTTCGTCGTCTGTAGCCACAGCCGTATTCGAAACGGGAGAAGACCAGGTGTTATCTTCAACGTCCAGGGTCTGAGGAAACGTCAATTCGGCATCAATAGAATCACTATCGATGAAATCGAACCGGTCAATGTTGGATGCGAAAGACTGATTGCGCAATTGCTCAAAGGCAGTCTGCTCATCGGCGACAAAGACTGATTGGGTCACGATTCCTCTCCTGTTGCAGGGTCTGCTTGATGAATCCGGCGGGAAGTCCGGGTCAGGACTAATTCATTGAACGACAGAAAATCAACGTGATCAGCTGATAGTATCCCCGGAGCCGTTATCGGTATTTTCCAACGCCTGCTCCAGCGATTTTGACGAACCCGCACCAGGGTCTCCTGACGACGGATTCGAATTGTCTACAGTTACAGCCCATTGTGGCAACCCGGCACCGCCAAGGTGTGCGGCACGTGGAAGATCGGACAACGAATTGAGTCCGAACTCGGCGAGAAATTTTCGCGACGTTGCGTACAAAAACGGGCGGCCCAATTCTGGGCTACGGCCCGCTATTTTGACTAGTCCTTTTTCCAGAAGTTGCCTTAATATTTCACCGCAACTGACACCTCGGATTGCCTCGATTTCTGCTTTGATGATCGGCTGTCGATAAGCGACAACGGTAAGGGTTTCCAGCATCGGACTCGATAGCCGGCGGAAGCCCTTGATATGTTCCTGTCGACGGATCCAGCGAGCGAACTGCGGTCGGGTGAGCATCTGATAACCGCCGGCAATCCGCTTGATATGAAATGCTCGACCGACTTCGTCGTAGTGGCTGTTGAGTTCACCGATAAGCGTTCTGGCACGCGTTCCGTCTTCAAGTCCGGCTAGTTGAGCGATTTTGCGGCTGGTCAACGGATTTCGAGACAGGAACAACACAGCTTCCACCCGACGGCGGCACGATTCCGGATCCATATCCCACTGAGGATGTCCGTCCTCAGTCAGGACATCCATATCTGCTTCCGACGGCTCGGCCGGGTCAGTCGTGTTTTCGTTTTGATCTTCTGTTGAGGCCATATTCCCGCCAGTTCGTTTGCCCAACAATAGACCAGAATCCCAAACCGGCGGGCAATACAAGTCGCTATATTGGCGAACCGGAATTGACGAACCGGATTGCTGACAGCTGGGCGAGCTTTTGAGTCTGAAAACCGTATGAAACCCGTAATTTATCTCGACAACAACTCGACGACTCCGATTGCTGCCGAAGTTATTGAAGTCATGACGGATTGCTACCAGCAGGGTTTTGTGAATCCTGCGAGCCAGCATCGACCCGGCCAGATCGCCCGCGCCAGACTCGAGGACGACAGAGAGAAAATCGCCGGTTATCTCGGTGCCGTAACACAGGGAATGGAAACCGACTCTCTCGTTTTCACAAGCGGCGGTACGGAAAGCAACAATCTCGCGATGCGAGGTCTTGTCGCCGGTTTTACCAACGGGAAAGAAACCCCTGGTACTGTTGTTGTTTCTGCGATTGAGCACCCGAGCGTTCTGGGGACGGCCGACTATTTGAAGACACTCGGTTTCAAAGTCAGAACTGTGCCCGTTACGTCGGATGGTGTTCTCAACGTCACTGAGTTTCTACGCCTGATCGAAGAAGAAGGTGATATTCGACTGGCCTGCCTGATGCTCGCAAATAATGAAACGGGGGCTGTTCAACCTGTAAACGAGTTTGCCGGGATCTGCCGGCAACATGGAATTGCGACACATTGTGACGCGGTGCAGGGAGTCGGAAAAATCAATGTGGATTTTCGCGAACTGGGTGTAGATTCCATCTCTTTCACGGCTCACAAGTTTCACGGGCCGCGCGGCATTGGCGGGCTGTTGATTCGGCATGGAACCATAATCGACCCGATATTGTTCGGTGGTTTTCAACAAATGGCCGTCCGTCCCGGAACAGAAGATGTCGCTCTCGTTGCCGGAATGGCCGAAGCACTCCGGTTGTTTAAGGCCACGAGCGTCGAGTCCATGAATCGAATCGAATCGCTGAGAAATGAACTGCAAATCAACATTGTTGACCAAATCCCTGATACCGTCGTCAACAGTGGCATGGCGCCGCGTGTTCCGCACACACTCAACCTTTCTTTTCCAGGGATCGATCGTCAGGCAATTCTGCTGGCGGCTGATCTTGCTGGTTTAGCCGTTTCCACAGGCTCGGCGTGTGCAAGCGGTTCAAGTGAGCCTTCTCATGTAATCACGGCGATGACGTCAGATCCTGCCATCATTGAAGGCTCAATTCGGATATCGCTAGGACGACAGACAACGCAGCAGGAAATTGAAGAATCAGTAAGTCGTATCATCAATATCTGCAATAGTTTAGGGCGACAAAAATAGCCAGCCAAATAAGCTTTCACTAGTCGTCTTAACGTCGGCAAAATGGTAGAATTTTGCGATTGGAAAGAGGCTTATTTCGAGCCCTTGTTCTTCTGTTTTTTGGGCTTATTTCTGCATGGCTTCGGCGGTCTCAAGCACGGTTTTTTCAGTGCCGTTGCGCCATCTGGGAGGCATAAATCTCCCCGAATCATCGGTGGCATCCAGCCATCCTGTCGGCGGAATGCTGCGCTACATCGGCGACCGTGAAAATGAGTTGCTCAGGTATTTCAGCGGTCCTGATCTACCTGCTGAATCCGACTGGCCGCTCACCCTGTTTGGCCCAAATGGTACTGGCAAGACCTCTCTCGCCAATAATCTGCTTGGACGTATTGCAGAGCAGAACACCGACAAACGACCGGAGATTTTTGAAGCGCTCGATTTCGCCCGCAAATTCCGCTCGGCGATCGAAACCAATTCAGTAAATGAGTTTCATGAACGCCTGATCGCTTCCTGCGGGATTCTGATTGACGGCATTCAGGCGTTGAAAAGCCATGCCGGAATCCAGAACGAGTTAGTCAATATTCTCGACCGCGCGAAGATCAGCGGAGTCCCTGTGGTCGTTACCAGTCTTCATAACCCGCTGGAAGGCGAGTATCTGACACCGCAACTTGGGTCGAGACTTGCTGGCGGACTTTCTCTGCCTGTCAAATTGCCTGGATCAGAAGCGCGGAATGAAATCATCCGCGCACTCGCTGAGATTCATAATCTCCGACTGACCGATGACGCTGTCAGTTGGCTCGCGGACAAACTTGTGGTCACGGTTCCGGAAACCAATCAGTTTCTGTCCGGAATCGCTACCTCGCGATCAGTCACCGCTCACGTGTCTCCGCAAACATCGGAACAACCACTGGACGCCGCATACTTCAAGCGGATTTTTGAAAAACAGGCTGAGGATAAAGTCGGCGAGAATTCCGCCATCATCATCGAATCTGTGGCCAGAGAAATGAGCCTCAAGCCGGCAGACCTGAGAGGCGACTCTAGAAAACAGTCAATTGTGCTGGCCCGCAGTATCGCGATCTTCCTCTGCCGCAAACTCTTGAATATGAGCTTCGTGCGAATTGGCAGCTCATTCGGAAATCGTGACCACACAACCATCATGCACTCAACCCGAAAGATCGAAGCATTGCTTGAAGCGGACGAGAATGCAACAACACGGCTGATACAGCACCTTCAACAGACACTCAGCAGAAGGTTCAACGGACTGCAGTTTTAACCCGATCCCGATGAGGAAAACCTGTTACCGGGATGTTGGAAATGAACCTGATCATTTTCACTTCCGACAACCAACCACCGGAACCGACTAACCGACAATTTACCCGACGGTATACCGACGATTGAGTGAACAAGTTTTGATCCACTTATCCACCGGGTTTTTGAAGACGAAACCTGTTTACTTCCAGTGGATTACGGATTACCGATCCCCGGTTATCAACAGGTCGGCCGGCGTATTACTAATACTTACAAAATAAAAATATAAATTCAGTTAAGAACGATAAGATTCAGAAGGACCAAACGTGAAAATCAAAATCCAAAGGGAGCCGTTCCTCAAGATCTTTCAGATCGCCGCAGCGGTTGCCCCTGCCAGAAGCCCGAAAGCAATCCTTCAGAATGTCAAAATCGATGTAAAGGATGGTCAGACTCAAATTACAGCCACTGACATGGAAGTCGGTGTACGGCTGACTGTGCCCGATGTGGAAGTTGAATCAGGCGGCAGTGCCGTCATCCCCGTCCAGCGACTAAGCATGATTCTGAGGGAATCAAGCGACGAGATTCTCACAATCGAAGCGGATCCGGATAAAGCTCTGATCACCGGTGCGAACAGCCGGTTTGAACTTCAGGCCCAGAATCCAGATGAGTTTCCTGAGGTCGCAGGATTCAACGAAAACGACTATTTCGAAGTCGCGGCCGGCGTGCTTCGTGAACTCATCAAGCGGACACTGTTTGCGACTGATGCGGAAAGCAGTCGCTACGCGCTGGGCGGAGTGCTGCTGGAGATGGAAGAGGACACCATCACTGCCGTCGGTACCGATGGCCGCCGGCTGGCCAAAATGCAGGGGCAGATCACGAGAGTCGGCTCGCCCGGAAAGTCGGATGCAACGATCGTTCCATCACGAGCAATGCAGCTGATGGATCGTATTCTCCCAGGTGATGCTGAAACGCCCGTACAGATTGCGGCTCGAGACAACGACCTGCTGCTTCGGGAGCCTAACGGTGTTTTCTATACGAGACTTGTGGAAGGCAGGTTTCCCAAGTGGAGAGATGTCCTTCCGGACAGGCAGGATTCCAATAAAATCGATATTCCGGTCGGTCCGATGTATTCAGCACTGCGGCAGGCGGCGATTGTCGCCAGTGAGGAAAGCCGCGGAATCGACTTCACCTTCAAGGACGGAACTCTCGTACTCAGTAACAGCACGGCAGAGGTCGGTCAGTCACGCATAGAAATGCCTGTCACGTTCGATAGTGGCGAATTGACAATCACGCTTGATCACCGCTATGTCGCTGATTTTCTTAAGGTCCTGCAGTCGGATAAGACGTTTACGCTGGATGTTGAAAGTGGCGAATCGGCTGCCTATTGCAGCACAGAGGACAACTACGGCTATGTGATCATGCCGCTTTCGAGAGATCGAAAATAGAGGCTCGGGTAGAGCAGGCTAATCGTTTTAAAAGTCAGCAGGTGACTGCCGGCAAACTTTCATGTCAGAATCCGGCGACAACCCGTACGTTGATCGTGACTTTGATGATGCGGCGCGACTGGTGCAGCAACGTCAACGTTATCGACGTAGACCTAAACCGGCGGTTGATGTAATCAATCACCTGCTGGCAAGGAAAGGGTATTCGCAAACCGATTCAGCAGATCAACTGTCGGATACCTGGCAGAAAATCGTCGGGGCCCGGTGGAAAGGCAAGACAGTCGCCGGAAACATCAGCCGCGGGATACTCGAAATCACCGTGGCCAGTCCGGCGATCGGTCAGCATCTGAACTTTCAGAAAAAACAACTGCTCAAAAAGCTCAGCGAACAACTACCGCAAAACAAGATCAAAGATATCCGGTTTAAGACCGGCAGGATTGTCTAGCGAATCCGGAACTGGACCATTCATATACCCCTACCGGTTTTCGCCGACAGGAAGCTAACCAGAAACTATGGCTAAGAAATCTAATCAACCTAAGGCTGAATACGATACCGACGATCTGCTGCACTTGTCCGATATGGAGCATGTGCGGAAGCGTCCAGGGATGTATATCGGGGATACGACAACCCGCGGCCTTCACCACCTTGTCTACGAAGTCGTCGATAATTCGATTGACGAGGCGATGGCCAATTTCGCCACCAAAGTCCAGGTCACCATCAACACTGACGGTTCCGTTACTGTGATTGATGACGGTCGGGGGATTCCTGTCGGCCGTCACGAACAACTCAGCGCGGCCGCCGATAGAGAGATCTCGACTCTTGAAGGCGTGATGACGTTTCTGAAATTCGGCGGTAAGTTCGGCGAATCCGATGAGGGTGCCTACCGGACTTCTGGTGGTCTGCACGGCGTCGGCGTGACCGTCGTGAACTTCCTTTCGGAGTGGTGTGAAGTCGAAGTCAGCCGCGACGGCCACATCTACCAGCAGGGCTACGAGCGCGGGATTCCAACAGGACCGGTAAACCGCGTCGGAAAGACCGACAAGCGCGGAACCAAAACGACCTTCAAACCGGACGCTCAGATCTTTCCGATCACCAAGTTCGAATACTCGGTTCTCCTCAAGCGACTTCAGGAACTCGCCTTCCTTAACAGCGGTGTTCGCATCATCTTCAAAGACCAGCGAAACGGGGAAGGGGACGAATTCCACTACGAGCGCGGAATCATCGAATATGTAGAGCACATGAATCGAGCTGGCGATCCGCTCAACAAGGAAGTTATCTACATGCAGGGTGAGCAGGACGAAGTCGGCTTCGAAATCGCCATGCAGTACACGACCGACCACACTGAGAATGTTCATTCCTACGCGAATAATATCGGCACCAACGAAGGCGGTACCCACATCTCGGGTTTCCGGACCGCGCTGACGCGGACCCTGAACACCTACGCGAAGAAAGGGAATTTGTTCCCGAAGGACCTTTCGGTATCAGGCGAGGACTTTCGCGAAGGACTGACGGCCGTTATCTCGGTCAAAGTTCCGCAGCCCCAGTTTGAGGGCCAGACAAAAACAAAACTTGGCAACAGTGAAGTCGAAGGTATCGTCAGCTCGAACTTCGGTGAGTTCTTCAAGACGTTCCTCGAAGAGAATCCGTCCGAAGCCAAGATCATGGTCCGCAAAGGGATTCAGGCGGCCGAGGCACGGGAAGCTGCTCGAAAGGCCCGCGAAAACGTTCGTCGTAGTTCGGTCCTGTCCACCGGCGGCTTGCCCGGCAAACTGCGAGACTGCCTCAGTACCGACGTAGAAAAGTGTGAGCTTTACCTCGTCGAAGGTGACTCAGCCGGCGGTAGTGCTGAAGGTGGACGTCTGAAAGAATTCCAGGCTATCCTGCCGCTGCGCGGAAAGATCATCAACGCTTACAAAGCACGCGACGACAAGGTTCTCGCCAACGAGGAAGTTCAGTCGATGATCTCAGCGATCAAAGTCGGCATCGGCGAAGATCAGGATCTTTCCAACCGGCGTTACGACAAGATCATCATCATGACTGACGCCGACGTTGACGGCTCACATATCCGTACGCTGCTGCTGTGCTTTTTCTACCGGCAGATGTACCAGTTGCTGGAAAACGGCCATGTCTACGTCGCACAACCACCACTGTTCCGGGTGAAAGACAAGAAGAACACCTACTACGTCCACAGCGAAGAAGATATGAAGCGGCAGTTGCTCAATCGCGGCCTGAAGGACAGCCGTTTTGAGGACGGGGAAGGGCTGGTGGTCGAAGGCGACGACATGGAGAAGCTTTGCAGCACGCTCAGCAGTATGGAGGAAGCGATCGTCGCGCTTGAACGTCGTGGTATTAATATCCGCACCCATGCCGAGCGGATGAACCCGGAAACCAACCGCCTGCCGATTTTCAAAGTCAACTACAACGAACAGGAACACTGGTTCACCAGCCGTCAGGAACTCGACAAATTCGTCAAAGAAAAAGAGGCCGAATCGGGCGACGAAGTCAAAGTCGATACCGACAGTGAAGCGGCGACAGAAGATGACAGCCTGGGCGTGGATTCCGGCGACAATGGATCAGCGAACGGTTCGTCAGCCGAAAGCGGCACGACACTGCGAATCAATGAGTTCCATGAAGTTCGCACGATCAACTCCGGACTTCAGGAACTGGTTGCACTCGGTTTCACAGTCGATGCGCTGATGCCACAGGAGCGAACCGGTATCGAAGAACCGCGCTATCAACTGTACCGCGGCGATGCGATGACCGGCATCGAGGATCTGCGATCGCTTGTTGGAGCTGTTCGGGCCGCCGGCGAAAAAGGCATGTCTGTTACACGCTTTAAAGGTCTCGGTGAAATGAATGCCGAAGAGCTTCGCGAGACGACTCTCGATCCGGAAAACCGCACATTGATCCAAGTCAAAATGACCAATGCAGCGGAAGCCGATGAGATGTTCCGCGTTCTCATGGGCGACAAAGTCGAACCTCGACGGCAGTTCATCGAAAAACACGCGCTGGAAGTGAAGAACCTGGACGTCTAGTTGGCGCATCAGCAACGGTCAGGAGTGCGCCAACCGGTAGAAGAATCCAACCGATCAACGTGTAAGACATCGAAAAATATCCCGCGACTGTCATCACAGACGAAACTACTACGCCCACCAATCCGGATAGCGACCTCGAGGAGTACGAGTAGGTTCTGGTTTCATTTATGCAAACAGTGAATACAAACGAACAGACCACTATGCCGGTAGCCAGTGCAGCATAAACAGCGCGACGACAGAAACAGCGATTCCAATCACGGCGCGAACCGTCAGCTTTTCTTTCATCAGGCCGGTGGCGACCAGAGTGGTCAGCACGATGCCTCCCGCGCTGCAAACGGGAAAGACGATGTAACCGGGGAAGATATCGAGCGAAACCAGCGTGAACTGAACCTGGATGATATTCGATAGGCCCATCGCGATTCCCAGTCCGAACTCTTTTGCTGTCGGTACCCGCCATTTGTAGATCAACAAACCGAGCGACGGTAGAGCGGCCATTGCAAACCCCGCCAGAAGAAACACGGGTCGAAACCCGGCTTCGCTGACGTGCTTGAAGGCTTCCTGAGCAATCCGACTGCATCCACAAAGCAGAAAGAAGATGAAAAGAATCAGAGGAGCCGACCATAGAACAGTCTTCGTCTTTGTTTGATCGTTGCCAGCCTTCTGTTTCTGTACCCCGATCAAAATCAATGCAAACAGTGCGAGCACGATTCCCACCCACTGAAACAGATTCGGTTGTTGCTGCCAGATAGCGGCGGCAATTCCGATCGGAAACAGGATCGAGAGTACGCTGACCACCGTCGCCCGGGATGCTCCAACAGTAGCGATCGCATACATCGCAAAAAAATATGCGATGAAGTAGGACAAACCCATCGAACCACCGCTGATGATTGCTCCAGTCAGCGGCGACAACTCTCCGTCAACCGTCGCGACAGCTTCCTCCGCGACCAGTGCTCCGCTGAGCACTACCGGCAATACGGATAACGACGCCACGATGTAGTTGATACAGCCGACGGTAATGACATCTTCCCGTTCACGGATCTGCGTCCACTTGATGATCAGCATAAACGCCGAGGCGAAAACGACTTGGAGAAACAGATACAGCATGATGGGATTAGCAGAGATTATCGTCGGAGGCTGGGACGAATCAGGTTACGCAAAGCCCGGTCACGATGTAAGGCCGGAATAACAGATCCTCTGAAACAGTTTCAAAAACCGGCTTGCATAAATGTGACCAAGGTGTCGCATGGCATCTTGAAAACCAGTCAGTGCCGCATTTGGTAACAAAATAATGCACACAAATGATGTTGTTCTGAATCGGTCTTGCCACAGCCCCTCGCGAAAATATTATTTGGACGCGGAAACTATTCTCAAACCGTGTTTGAAATTCAGGGGACAAACATGTTTAACTACAAAAAGGTGAATGCCTGGTTTTCCAGGTTGCTCATTGCGGGTGTCGTTGGCCTGGGGTCTGTGCAATTTACCGGTGCGGACATTATTGGAATCAGCGGGGATATCGCACAGGTTGATCCACCCGCTTCAGTGGCACCCGGCGCCTGGAAGCGGGTGAATATCAACGTCTTCAAAGAGTCCATGCGAGCTGTACCGGCCGGAACGGTCATGGACATATTGTCATCGAATCTTGGACAGGATGACTTGAGTCCAGGGGGAAACTTTATCACTAATTCCATCGATGACATTGATCGGAATCACGGGGCACTACCGACAGGAATGGAAGTCGTTTCGTACTATGTGCACTACGATTCCCTTAATGATATGAATTCGAATCTGCGCGTCGGGACAATTACATTTGAGCGGCCGATTCTTGGAGTCGTTCTGGTAAACGATCGGGGTGGCTACTTCAATCTGGCAGCCTCGGACTCCATCTTTCAGGGAGCTACAGCCCTTCCACCCAGGGTGCCGGATGCTCATGATTTTGACTTGAAAACAAGAAACGGAAACTGCGAAAACGGTGGCGAATGTCTTAGTTTTGACCGGATTATCATGTCACCGGATCACCGGACCATCACGTTCGAAGTCCGGAATATCGGAAAAATTGACTCGATGCGGGTGTTTATTGCGGCCCCGACACTGACGTGTTCAATCGACCGGAACTCAGTCCGTGAAGACGCTGGATCAAACGCTGCTTTTATGACCGTTAGGCGGAACACGGCCTGCCTGGATCAAGCGCTGACGTTGAATATTACCAGCAGTGATACCACTGAAATTCAAGTGCCTGCGCAAGTGACGATACCGGTTAACCAGAATTCGGTGACATTCGCACTGAACGCAGTTGATGATTCTATTGACGACGGCACGCAAACAGTCAACGTGAACGCTACTGCCCACTGCTTTGTCGGATGCTCGGACAGTATCGGCGTTGAGTCAGTAAATCATCCGCCGGTAATCGTTCCGGTTCCCAACCTGACGGCAATTACCTGTTCACCGTTCTCTTACGACGTTAACGCATCGGATCCGGATATGCCTGCCGACGCCCTCCGGTTCCGCCTGCTGACGTATCCTTCGGGAGCAACAATTCATCCCGTTTCCGGTGTGATTACATGGACTCCGGAGTATAACCAGATAGGCCCGCATCAATTTGAGGTGGAAGTTTTCGACGACGGCAATCCGGTGCTAACCGATTCGGATACCTTTACTGTCACCGTATCAGCACGCCCGGATGTAACAACATTCGCGACCGCGTTTCAAGTGACAAAAGGAGTTCTCGATTCGGGTGGATTGAGCGATCTCACCACCAGTGACAACCAGCATGTCAGGATATTCCGGAATAGACTGGCTGTCATTTCGGCTTGCGAAGCAGAGGTATCCGGCACAAGTCACACGACGACTCCTTGCACACTCTCTGTCACAACGGAGGCAAGGGTATTCGCAAGGACGCCGGTTGATCAGATTCTCGAACTGTTCGACTACCAGTCCGGAGCATTCGTTGAAGTTGACCGACGCCGAGCGAACATGACATCGGATACAGCGGTGACAACCGACGTGTTTGGCACCCTCGACCGGTTTGTTCACCCACAAACCAGGCAGGTCCGTGCCCGATTCCGTTTCAAGTCTGTCGCAGACAGACAGGACTTCACCGCGATTATTGACCAGATCATCTGGACGATTTCAGACTGATTCCGACAACCTGCTGCAGTACCCTTAATCACGACCCCGATCAGTGTTTTTCTGATCGGGGTCTACACCTTAAGGTACCCATGCAGAACGCCGCATTTGCCACAAATGAGTCCACACACCAGAATGGACGGCATTCTATTGATCCCACATACAGACCCGAAGCCGGAACCCCCGTAATGTCGACTGATACCGCTCCGAAAACCAACCCCGAAGTCCGCGCACTTGAGCCAGTTGCACTGTGGAATCATTTTGCCGATCTCAACGCTGTACCACGACCCTCTAAAAAAGAAGAGCGCGTCATCGAATTCATGAAGAACTTCGGCGAAAACCTGGGGCTCGAGACGATCGTTGATGAAGTCGGCAACGTCATCGTCAAAAAGCCTGCGACCGACGGCATGGAGGACCGGCAGACAATTGTGATTCAGTCCCATCTGGACATGGTTCATCAGCAGAACGCGGGAACAGGGTTTGACTTCGAAAACGAAGGAATCCGCATGGTCGTGGACGGCGACTGGGTTCGTGCAGATGGTACGACTCTAGGCGCAGACAATGGACTGGGTGTTGCCTCGATCATGACTTTGCTTTCTTCCACTGATATTCCGCATCCCGCGATCGAGGCACTGTTCACAATCGACGAAGAAACGGGCATGACCGGCGCGCAAGGATTGAAAGGCGGAATGCTGACCGGCGCAATCATGTTGAACCTCGATACCGAAGAGGACCATGTGCTGACGATTGGCTGTGCAGGTGGAATCGACATTACAGCCGAAGCCACCTACTCGGCCGAGCCGGTTTCAGGAGTCGAAGGACGCACGATCAACGTTCGCGGACTGCAAGGCGGACACTCCGGAATGGAAATCCATCTCGGCCGCGGTAACAGCAATAAACTGATGAACCGTATTCTCTGGCACGGAGCAAAACAATTCGGATTGAAAGTTCATTCGATCGATGGAGGCGGTCTTCGCAACGCGATTCCCCGCGAATCAGTCGCCACCGTAGCGATACCTTCAGAACGCACATCGGAATTTGATAGCTGGCTGAAAACAGAGATAGAGTCCATCGTCGCCGAGTACAAAACGACCGATCCGGAAATCGAGATCGTCAGTCAGGCCGGCAATGCACCGGTTGACGTGCTACCAGCAGAATTCCAGAAGACAGTACTCGGTGCCCTCTATGCCAATCCCAACGGGATTCACCGGATGAGTCCGGATATCGATGATCTCGTGCAGACATCGAACAATCTCGCACGGGTCGAAGTCAGCGGAGGCAAACTGGAAATTCAGAACCTGACGCGCAGCAGCGTCAACACAGAGCGGGACGATCTTGCCTCTGCCATCGTAGCGGTGCTTGAACTGACCGGCGCAGAAGTCACGACGGCCGGCGGCTATCCCGGTTGGCAGCCTGTTCCCGGTTCACCGATCGTTTCGCTGATGGCGGATCTGTATGAACAGATGTTCGGTGAAAAGGCTCATGTGGAAGCATGCCACGCCGGTCTTGAGTGCGGCATTGTCGGAACCAACTATCCTGAAATGCAGATGATCAGTTTCGGCCCGAACATCAAAGGCGCGCACTCTCCTGATGAACGTTGTCAGATCAGTAGCCTGCAGAAGTTCTGGAAGTTTCTGCTCGAAACACTCAAGAATATTCCGAAAAAGTAACCTTTGCTGAGCAATCATCACTAAGCATCGAACTCAGTCGCGGTCGCGGTTTCCACCTTCGGGTCCGATGTCTTCACCGGTCAGGGCTCTGGCGTTCTCAACGCCGCTGCCTTCCGGTGAAGCCCACGCATACTTGAACCCGCGGTTGGTGCCGGCTGCTCCGTATTCGCCGGACTTGCTGAGAGCGATAAAGTTGATCGCCAGGTCGTCGATACCTGAAGGATCCATTTCAGCGATCCGTTCAATCGTCATCTGGCAGGCGTCTACCGGAGATGCACCGTTGCGCATGTATTCGACGACGAGAAACGATCCGCAAAACCGCATCACGTTTTCGCCTTTGCCAGTGGCACCTGCCGCACCGGCTGAGTTGTCTACGTACAGACCGCTGCCGATGATCGGCGAATCTCCGACTCGCCCGGGAATCTTGAATCCCCAGCCGCTGGTCGAACAGCCACCGAACAAATTGCCTTCAGCATCAAGTCCCACCATAGCAATCGTGTCATGGTGGTACTCGGACACTTCAAGCGATGTCTGGTTGCCAGCGTCAGCCGCCGCTTGTTCTTCTTTCCAGCGTTCCCAGTGTTCCTTCTGGTTGTCGGTAAGTAGTTCTGTTTCTGGAAACCCCTGTTCAACGGCGTATTTGCGCGCGTTGTCACCGACCAGCATGACATGCGGCGTGTTTTCCATTACAGAACGAGCCACTGATATCGGGTGAAGAATATCAGTGATTCCGGCAACACTACCGGCACCGTGATCCGGGCCGGACATGATGCACGCATCCAGCTCGACGACACCATCAGCGTTGGGAATCCCGCCGATGCCGACCGAAGCATTTTTCGCGTCGGCTTCTGTTACGTGGATTCCCTGTTCGATGCCGTCAAGCATCGAACCGGCCATCGCAGCTTCAACCGCCGCTTCACAGGCCGGCTGACCGAATGGCCAGGTTGCAATAAAAAAAGGACGACCGTCGGTACGAGAGGCAGCAGCACCGGCTTCGCCTGCATGCAAAGTTCGTAGGCCGGAAGCTGTTACAGCACCTACTCCTGCAACTCCGAGCCCTGCAGTTGTTCTACCGATAAAACCACGCCGGTCGATTCTCTTCATTTCAATTTCCTGATCAGTTATCGTCGCCTTCAGTTTCTTCATCAGATTCAGGCTGATGCTCAACGATAGAAACGGATCCAAGTCCGTTCACGGAACGATTCACATCAGCAGGATTTCCGTGAACAGTCACGGACCCGAATCCATTTATAGTCGCGTCGACCGAACTGTTCGCATGGACGGTACCATTGCCAGCGCCGTTAAGAACGATCTTAACAGAGTCGGCTTCAAGTTCTTCCAGGTCAACATTGCCAGCGCCGTTGGTTTCGATATTCAGGTCATTTACGCTTCCGTTTCCTTCAACGTTTCCAGCGCCGTTGAGGACGATGTCAAGCGATTCGCCAAGGTCTCCGGTGATATCCAGCGCGGCGGCACCATCAACCGTAACGCCTTCAAGTGCCAGTGTAGCAATGGTAATCTCCGGCCCGATCGTCGGATTGATGCTCTCTGTGGGGCGGATTTTCAATACGCCGTCCTCAACAGTGCTTTCGATCAATTCCAGAATGTTGTCGTCGGTGGCAATCGAAAGAGAGGCTTCTTCGGCGATAGAAATTTCAACCTCACCGACACCTTCGATGACGATACGCGTGAATTCGGTTACTTCGCGGTCCTCGGATTTCTTTGTTCCTGAACCGGCAACGCCGCTCGAACTACCGTTAAATGAAATGTTGCATCCTGCGATTGAAATTGTCAGTGCTGCGACGACAGCAACGAATAGATTCTTCATTCTTGATACCCGTAATGATTTTAGAGAAGCATTGCTGACCACATCGTAATCTGAATCGATGCAGTAAGGCATTGCCTGAACACACTTTCCGGAATTCCGCTCTGAATTCAACTCAGTTCCCGGAACTCAACGAAACAAGTTCGGTTCAATCGCAGTAGTATTGGTAAATCGAGGCACAAAAAAAGCCCGGCCCAGGATTGATAAAAGGGTCCCGGACCGGACTGTAATAACGTCGAGCTTTGTGCAAAGCTCTCCCAAATTTCAAAGTTGAGATTGCCTCGTTCTCAGCGATTATTAAAACCCGGCTTGAGCCGCGCAACAAGACAGCAATGCGCGCTCAGGCGGGTTGCTATCGGTTTCTTCCG
>JBCCFB010000011.1:0-56510 GCA_039029995.1 Planctomycetota bacterium | reverse complement strand
TTTCAACCGTTGAGTCATGGGCTCAATTCCGTGGCCCCCTGGGAACTGGCGAAGCCCCTGATGCAAACCCACCGGTAAGGTGGAGCGAAACCGAAAACGTCATCTGGAAGACTGCCCTGAAAGGGCTTGGCCACTCATCGCCCGTCGTCTGGGACAACCACATCTTCCTGACGACCGCTGTCCCGGTAGGCGAGCCGTTTGAACCGGTTCCCGACAACCGTCCGGGCTCACACGACAATTTGATGGTCAGTTCCGCCCATCAATACGTTGTTATCGCTGCAGATCGAAGCACAGGTGAAATCCTCTGGGAAAAAGTTGTCAACGAAAACGTGCCCCGAGAAGGCGGCCATGACACCGGTTCACTGGCATCGGCTTCTCCCGTAACCGACGGTGAATTTGTCTACGTCAGCTTCGGTTCGCACGGAACATTCTGTCTCGATTTCGAAGGCAGCATCATCTGGCAGAAGGAATACGAGCCAATGCATTCCAAGCATGGTCACGGTGAAGGGATTTCACCTGCACTTGGAGGCGGACTGCTCGCTATCAACCGCGATCAGGAAGATCAGTCGTATCTGGTCGTTTACGAAGCACGAACCGGCGATGAGAAATGGAAAGTCGAACGGGAGGAAGTAACCTCGTGGTCCACGCCCATTTTTGTTGAACATGAAGGTACGATGCAGTTGATCGTCGCCGGCAGTAACCGGATTCGCGGATATGACGCAGAGACCGGCGACGTAATCTGGGAATGTGGTGGCATGTCAAACAACATTGTGGCCACTCCGATCCATCATCAGGGCGTCGTCTACTTTGCCAGTAGCTACGAAATCCAGGCGATGCTCGCAATCAAACTTGAAGGCGCAGAGGGTGACATCACGGACACACCGAACGTGCTCTGGATGAAACATGAGCGGACTCCGTATGTGCCATCGCCACTGCTTTATGACGACAAGCTCTATTTTCTGCGGCACTATCAGGGAGTTATCTCGGTGCTCAACGTCGACGACGGCTCGGAAGATCAGACTCCCGTCAGACTACGCGGTTTCCACGAGATCTACGCCTCACTGGTGGCAGCGGACGACAGAATCTACATCGTCAACCGTGCAGGAGCGACGTTCGTTATCTCGGCATCTGAATTTCCGCGACCTCTGAGCGCAAATGTTCTGGAGGACAGTTTCAGCGCAACTCCGGCACTGGTCGGAAACCAGATCATTCTTCGCGGTGAAAAGTTCCTCTACTGCCTGGGAGAAACCCTCGGAGAAACCGAAGTGCCCCGGGAAACTGAGACGGGCGATCGCTAGTCAGCGACTGCATCCCGAGTGGTTCTTTCGACCGTCAAAACCATCGCCTGAACCTCTGGATCGGACGCGATTTCATCCAGTTCATCAGATGAAACAACAAGCGTAGTAGAGCTTTCGCAATAAACGAGATAGCGCCTGTCGCGTTCAAGCTCGGCCCCGCTAATCAATGTGAATTTCTTTTTGAAATCCCGCGGTGGATGAGTCAATAGCAACCGCGTTTCATCGTTGCCATCCGGCCCGGCTTCCTCGCTGCCGGCCTCGGCAATAAACACCGGGTACCTCGAAAAGAAGATACGGTCGTCGATTGGAATGCCACCGAGGTCTTTGCCAAGCTCACGGCTGCAAACCAGCTCCTTCGTACCGCCGTCAAAAATCCACATCTCGATGGTGATCTTATCTTCAAGTGGCATCGCGCCGTTTAAGTGAACTACGTTGTTGGCAAATGAGCCTTCGTTGCTGGTGCTGTTGTGAACGGTCGAGTCAAACATCAGAACGAGTGGCCTGCCTGCAATGACTTCAACCTCAGGCAGACGGTTATCTCCCATCTTCTGGCTGACGAAATAGCCTGACACAACAACACCTAGAACAGCTGCGACTGTCGTAAAGACATAGCCGCGACGAACAAATTTTGATGCGGCTTTGCTCGCCGTGGCCACCTGCTCGCCGAACAACAAACGAAGGTCAACAACGGCCAGCCACGCGATGCAGGCACACGCAATGACCTTTTGATTTGCAATAACGAAGTCCAGGCCTCCGCCAATCATCGGCACAACCACCTGCACGATGAAACAAATCAACACGATGAGCGTCGCAAACACCATCGCCCAGTCCGCGAATTCAAAACCGTGAGTGAACAGTCGAACAACAAAGCCGATCAGGCTGATCAGCAGCAAAGCAATAAATGCGATCAACCACCTGGTAAAAAACCAGTCATGGTCCCACAAGAACAAATCGTATGGCGTCAGTGCTACGCCCAGCATTAATCCGGCCGACAACGCTAGAAAAAACGCTGCGAGCACAAACAGAAAACGCGCGCGACGAGTGAAATCGACGAGGAAAACACACAATGGCAGGATGAGAAACGACAGTCCGATTAGAGAAGGCGTATAGATGCTGGAGGCAGCATGATTTGGTTTGCCGTTCCATGCCGCAAACCGCCCGAGATCACTGATCGGATTCTCCCAGAAACGAAAACCATCCTCGAGCCCCGGGTTCAACGGGCTTCCGCCCGGATAAAGACCGGCTGCAACGACACTGCAGACGATGAATTGAGAAATCCCGAATAACGGCACCCACAACAAAATCCGGTAGCGGTTTCGTTCAGACCGTTCAACCTGGCTATTCATCTATCGTTCCAATCATCTTTTATTCCAATCATCTTTGCTCCAACGATTGAACCTGTGAATTTGAATTGGTCCGACCTTAAATACCACTTAAGGCACTGGAAACTTGCTGAACTTCCCCGTGTCATTTCAATGTTCGGGCGTTCACTCAAGTTCCCGGAATTTCCTCTTGCCTGCCACCGGCAACTGTCTATAGTTGACGACATAGGGATTTGTGCCGCTTGCAGCCTTAACTGCTAAAGAGCCTTCATTTGCTGTCGCGTGTCTGAACGAGACACGAAACATTCGTGACAGCACGTGAACCGCGGTGCTTGCCGGTTCACGTCAAGCACTCCGTAGTCGCCCGTTGGAATTGTCGTGCGTATTGCACTCGCTTTTTCCGGACGTCGACTCTCTTTCGCAGCCGGCTGCCGGCACTCCCTGAATCTGAAGGCCACTGAGGCCTTCGAGCCGGAAAATTGAGGCCTTTGTGCCAGAAACCAGCCATGGAGATTCGGGAACATGCTCGTGGAAAACCCCCGTACTGCAAGTCACGACAGCAATTCAGTTCGCAACTCAAACCAGACGCCGGCGGCGACCAATGCGCCGGATACCTCACGTCGCCCGGGGCTTTCGACCCTTTCTGTACACGCCGGTGAAGCTCGCCAGAAAGGCTATCACTCGATCACCGATCCGATCGTCTGCGCATCCACGTTCACCTTTTCTGACACGCAGGCAATCATCGACTTTATCGAAAACGAAGAAGACCGCGGCGAGTATGGACGCTACGGTGCTCCCGGCGAAAAAGTCGTTGAACGCAAACTGGCAGCTCTCGAAGGCGCAGAAGAAGCCGTTTTGTTTTCCAGCGGAATGGCGGCAATGGTCGGACTGTTTAACGCCAAGCTGAGCGCCGGAGATGAAATCGTATTCTTCGACCAGTGCTACCACCGTTCACGCCAGTACTGTCGCGAGCATCTATCACGATTCGGAGTCAAAACGCGCGAAGTCAAAACGGGAGACTACGAAGCGCTGGAGGCGGCAATCAATGAAAACACAAGGTTGCTGGTCAGCGAATCTCCCACAAACCCCCATCTGACTGTCATCGACATCGAACGTTTTGCCGCCGTCGGAAAAGCTCACGGTGTCGAAACCGTGATCGACGCGACCCTCGCGACTCCATATAACCTGCGTCCGATCGAAGCAGGCATTGACTATGTCATGCATTCTGCGACCAAGTATCTCGGGGGGCACAACGACCTTCTGGCTGGTGTCGTGCTCGGCTCAAAGGAAAAACTCGCCGAGGTGCGTTCGCTACGCGGCGTTGCGGGGTCAATCAATGCCCCCCACAACTGCTACCTTCTTGAACGGGGCCTCAAGACCTTTGAACTGAGAATGCAAAGACACAACGAAAATGGCCAGGCAGTCGCAGAGTTTCTTGATGCACACCCGCGCGTCGGCAGGGTTTACTATCCCGGACTCGAGTCGCACGAAGGACATGAACTGGCTGCTCGAACGATGAAAGGATTTGGCGGACTGATCACGTTCGAAGTCGTTGATGAGAACGGAAGGGATGCCGATTGGAAACAGACCGCGAACGTCGTCGATGGATCGCGCCTGTTCCGGATCGCACCCAGCCTGGGTGGCGTCGAATCACTGATCGAACAACCGCTCGTAATGAGCTACTTCAGTTGCAAACCGGAGGATCGTGCTGCGTTCGGTATCAAAGACAATATGATTCGCCTGTCCGTTGGCATCGAAAACTCAGACGATCTGATCGCCGATCTCGCCAGTGCTTTATCCGTCGTTTAGCTGACAGGGTTACCGCCACGAAACCTTAACGGCGGATGCCATTTGATGATGCGCCGTTGCGAGGTGTTGCCGGTGAGTAGAGGCGATCAAACAGGCGGCTCGACAACCTTTGCCCTGTGCGATTTTGCAAAGTTCCGGCCGCTGATGTGTCGCTGTCTTCATCTTCCGGCTGTCGGGCGGGCGCAGAAAGTTCTGCGGATCGCCCGTAATTTCTTGCTTCGATAAAGCGGGACGAAATCAGCCCCGAAGTCGGTGCCGTGGACGCGTTTTGATTGCGGCTGCCACCTCGTTCCGGCTGCCGTTGTTGCGATCGACTGAAAAGCCCCTGCTGGTGGTTTACTGATCTGCGAGCTCCCGGCCCTTCAATAATCTCACCGGGAATCCGCGACCCGTTCGGTGTTGCATCCGGAGCCTCGAGGATCGGGAATGAGGGACCGCCAGTGGCCGGTGCTACCGGATCAACATACTCGACTGGTGCATCGAGTCCTCGCAGCGAAGTTGAATCGTATTGCTGTAAAACTGAGCCACGATCCGGCGCGGGTTCCTGCCCGTTGCTCATTGAAGTTTCCGTGGGAGCAAGCACGCTGTAACCGTCAGCGTCGTACGAATAGGCGGGATTCAAAAAGTCTTCACCAACCACACCGTTGTGAGCCGCATAGGCGCCATCCGTGTGATGCCCATACCCGGTGACAACCGGTTGCTGACAATTGCCGGCGCAGTTCGGATTGCTGCAACCTGAACAACAGGCTCCATCAAGAACCCTTCTCTTGATCTCTTCATAGTCACAAATGAGTCCCTGAATCAGTCCTCTTCTTTGTGGAAAGTCAGGCTCATTGTGAATCTTCCAGCAGATGTACGGAGAATTCCGTTTACACTCTTCGCCGTCGCAGTTGTAGAAGAAACCGGCGTGGCCGGAATGCAGCTGAAAAACGTTGCCGCGCTGCCAAGGATCCATCGGAGAATACTGAAAAGGCTTTTCCAGAAAATAGTCACGCCGGAAGTCCGAGAGATCCTTCAAAGGCCGCGGAACTCCCTGTCCCATTGCTGCGGAATGGCAGAAAATTCCTGAAACCAGAAACAGCAGGAATACCGGTGCGGACATCCGAGAAAACTTCATTTCATACTCCGATAGCTTTGATCAGACCACAAGCGCAGTCGTATCAATTCCATCGTCCGGCTGATCCGTCAAATCCGGAAATCGTGCGATTGAAGGTGAATTCTACGTGGCGGGTAAAGTCATGCGGAATTGCCTAACCCGAACCAGCCCACTGAAGTCGTTTTTCAGCGGGCGCGTTTTCGGGCCTCAGTCGAGCGTTACGCACAGAGCCCTGATGCGGTTACAGAAGTGCTTTCAAAGGGTGCAGAACTAGCCGCAGAACTAGCCATAACCGGTTGCCTCGCCTATCGCCTGAAAACCGGTGAGATTAAACTGAGCCCCTTTGAATTTGCCTGCTCAAAGGCAATTTTGAACGCTTAAAAAAGGGCAGCGGGCCGGAATGAGCCGTATCCGAATTGGAGCCGTATCCTATCTCAACACCAAGCCATTGGTGGAGGGACTTAACGCGCTTCCGGAGCGATATGAACTAGTTTTTGATCTGCCGGGCAGACTGGCGGACAGCCTTGAAAAGGGTGATCTCGACGTGGCCCTGATTCCGTGCATCGAAGCCGTGAACCAGGACTACACCATTGTCTCTGATGCCTGCATCGCGTGCAGCGGTCCGGTCTGGAGTGTCAAATTGATGAGTCGGGTAGCGCCGCCTGACATTCGCACGCTGGCTCTCGACGAAGGTTCTCGTACCAGCCGGATTCTGACGCGAATTCTTCTCGCTCGAAAGCACGGGGTCCATCCTGAATGCCGTTCGCTTGCGATCAACGAAGACTGGCGGGAATGTGAAGCTGATGCCGCGCTGATCATCGGAGATCGCGCTATGAGTGCTTCGGATACGCGGTTCCCGTTCGAGTACGACCTCGGCGAAGCCTGGAACCTCTGGACTGGAATGCCCTTCGTATTCGCGTTCTGGGCGGCAAGAAATAAGCCGGGCAACGGCGCAATGCTTTCTGAACTTGACGAAGTACTCAGCGCCGCGCGGGATCGCGGACTCCAGGTGCTTGAGCGGCTGGCAACAGAAAACTGCAGCAGTTACGGGCTGTCCCGGGAACAGTGTTACGATTACCTTTCAAACAAACTCGATTTCACACTCACAGGCAGCGGCAAAGAAGCGCTGGCGAAGTATTACCAGCTGGCCGCGGAACTTGATCTCGTTCCGGAGTCCAGTTCGCTCCAGTTTCACGCGGCAGCCTGTTAGACCAGCTGCTGACCGATGCATACGTGAGACGGTGGCAAACGGTCAGCGGTCAAACACTATCGACAAACTCAACTTTTTTCAGGCACTAAATCCACAGCGACTCCGATGCTGGATCTGCCGTTAAGACATGATCAAAGAAATTCTAGATATCGCAGTTGAAGGCTCATCACGACTGACAGACGCACAGGCACTTGAGTTGCTGAAGTCGAACGACCTGGCAGCCATCGGAGCCGCCGCGAACGCAGTTACAAAGCGACTCCATCCCGAACCGTTCCGCACCTACAACATTGACCGGAACATCAACTACACCAACGTCTGCACAGCCGTCTGCGACTTCTGTGCGTTTTACCGGGGGCCCAAAGATCCGGAAGGATACGTCCTCGAGCGCGATGAACTGCTAAAGAAGATTGCAGAAACGGTTGAACTGGGCGGTGATCAGATTCTTTTGCAGGGCGGTCTGCACCCGAAATACAAGCTCGACTGGTACGAGGAGATGTTGCAGGACATCAAGCAGCATTTTCCGCAACTGAACGTACACGGTTTCAGCCCGCCTGAAATTTACCATTTCACCAAGGTCAACAAGATTTCTCTCGAAGAAGTCCTGTCGCGGCTCAAGGCCGCCGGCCTCGGGAGCCTTCCCGGCGGTGGTGCTGAAATTCTGGTTGATCGTGTCCGCAGCGAAATTACGCGCGGCAAAGTGATGACCGACGACTGGCTGGACGTCATGCGCGTCTGGCACAAACTGGGCGGTCGCAGCAGCGCAACGATGATGTTCGGCCATGTCGAGACTCTCGAGGAACGTGTCGAGCACCTGCGCCGTCTGCGTGATCTGCAGGACGAGACAGGAGGATTTACTGCCTTCATCTGCTGGACTTTCCAGCCGGACAATACCGACATGGCAGACTATCCGCCGTTGGGATCATTTGAGTACCTGAAGATGCTCGCGGTCAGTCGCCTGTATCTGGACAACTTTGACAACATGCAATCGAGCTGGGTAACCCAGGGACTGAAGATCGGGCAGATTTCGTTGAACTTCGGCGCCAACGATATGGGCAGCCTGATGATCGAGGAAAACGTTGTCGCCGAAGCAGGCACAGTTCACTATCTAACCCTCGATGAAATCCGCGACTCTATCCGCGCGATCGGCTACGTTCCCCGGCAGCGGAACGTGCACTACGAGCTGTTTGATGAAGAACACGAACAGATGGCGGTTCTGGCCAACAAACGCCGGGTCGATGAACAAAAGGCGCTGCGTGCGACACCGGTTGTCCAGTTGAGTTAGCCGTCAGTTCCTCGGAGAGCGACAGAGAAAACTGGAGACCTGGTCAATGCCGGCGTAAGATGGAGTTATCGAAACTGCCCACCGATGCTTAACCTCGTTTCTGGAAACCTCATGAAACGCGCTGCGCTATTTCTTCTGCTGGTGTTCTTTTTTCCGCGAACTTGTTCAGCGGACGATCTCGACAAAGATGCTCTTCAGGGTTCGATCCTTGAAATCGTGGATAAGGTCTATCCCGCATGTGTCGGGATAACCGAATTTGAAGATGTTGACTTGCTGGGCGGCTTCAGTGGTGTGATCGTCAGTAGTGATGGCTACATTCTTACCGCGGGCCACGCGATCGAGCCGGGTGGTAAATACCGGGTGATGTTGCATGACGGCCGCGAATTCACCGGGCACGGACTGGGGCGTGAACCCAACTATGACTGCGCTCTGATGAAGATTGTGGAAGAGGATGTTGAGCTGCCTGTTGCCGAAATGGGCTGGTCATCCGATCTGCAGGTCAATCAGCCTTGCATCAGCATCAGCCATGCTGGAGAGCTCAACATCGAACGTGGACCAGTCGTTCGCTTTGGAAGAATCATCGATCCCAGTTCCCCCGTAAACGGCTTTGTACAGTCAACCTGTCTGATGGAACCGGGCGATTCCGGCGGCCCTTTGTTTGATATGCGAGGCCGCGTCATTGGAATTCACAGCATGATTCAGGAGCCGATCGATGAAAACTTCGAAGTTCCAATCGATGCCTTCCGGCGATTCTGGCCGGAGTTGAATGAAGAAAACACTTTCCGTGCTCGCACTGTCGATCGTGAAAACCGCTTCGGGATCCGCTTGATTCGTTCCCGAGATGCCTCCGATCCTGACTATGACGAATCCTCGATCCGACGCGGCGTTCGCGTCTACCGCGTTGCAGCTGATTCCATTGCCGAGGCTGCCGGCTTGAAGCGGAACGACTGGATCGTCGGCATCAACTCAACCAGAGTTTCAACTTCCTACGAAATCGAAAACGCGCTTTTCGGCAGCTTTGCGTGGCAGCAGGGCGAGATCGTACTGAACGTCACGCGAGGTGGTCGTGAGCAGGACATCACTCTGACGGTTCCGGAATTCGGAGAGTCTTCGGAAATGATCCAGCCAGACATGGCGCAGTTCGGCGACAAGATAACTCCCGTTGAGGAGCTTGCGGAGATGCCGGAGCAATTCAGCGGGATCGAATCTGAACTCGACGACTATACGGCCCTGATTTCGAGCCGGCGTGATGGAGAGACAACACGCGCGCTTGGAACAGTGCTTTCTCTCGGCGACTCGTCATTGATCGTAAGCAAGAGTTCCCTGGTTCTCGACAACCCGATGGCTACTTTTCCTGAAGACGAGAACGGGCGGCGCGTGCGGCTCGAAATTCTGGCACGTGACGTCGACAACGATCTTGTCCTTTGCAAGGTGCCCGATAGCAGAGGTGGAATTCCTGCCGAAGATCTCCTTCCAGATGACGATGATCTTCCGGGCGAACTACTTGTTTCGCCAAGTCCTGCGAGTGAAGGTGACATCAGCGTAGTCGGCTCGAACTTCTTCTATTCCATTCGGGAGGAGAGTTCCGGATTCCTTGGAATCGCGCCCGGCTATGAGGACGGCAAAGTCGTTCTTGACGACGTGATTGCGGATCAGCCTGCGCGGAAGGCCGGGTTCCGCCGCGGAGACGTAATTCTTCGAATCAATGAATTCGAAGTTACCGACGATCCAACGCTAACGGCCGCACTTGCACATTTTCTGCCGGGCGACACCATTACGATTTTCGCATTACGCAAAGGCGAGGAGTTCGAGCGCGATGTTGTTCTGGCGGTCCGCCCTGACATGGGCCTGCACGTCGCTGATGACTTTGAAGGTGGTAAGAGCCGGCGGCGCGACGGATTCGAACAGGTGTTTACCCATGATGCACCGATTTTTCCTGAAGAGTGCGGTGGTCCTGTTTTTGATTTGAACCGTCAGTTCCGCGGCATCAACATTGCAAGGTTCAGCCGTACTCGTTGTTATGTTATTCCCGCGAGTGTGGTCAAGAGTTTTGTCGAGTCAACGATGCAGGGCGCAAGGTAACAAACGCACCTGAGACCCATACCCCTATCAGTTTTGACCTTATCAGTGTGCATCAACGCAAAAAAGGCCGGTACAGGATTTCCTGTACCGGCTTTGTTTTCTGCCATTGAGGACATTCAGCACAGCCTGCCGCTTTAAGATGTCAAGCCGGCTAGTCCTATTCGTCGTCTGCGCGGAACCACGGCGTGAGGCAAGGTGCGTGTTCGCAGATTTCATCGTCAGAGAAATACAATGCAATTTCTCGAGCCGCAGACTCATTTGAATCGGAAGCGTGGACGAGGTTCATCTGGCGACTGCTGCTGTAGTCACCTCGAATGGTACCTGGCGCTGCATTCAGACCGTTTGTGGCGCCGAGCATATCACGAACGACCCGGACGGCTTCCAGTCCTTCGAGCACGATGGCGACAACCGGTGCGCCGGTGATGAACGCTTCGAGCCCGCCGTAAAAAGGCTTCTCAACGTGTTCGGCATAATGCTGTTTGGCAAGATCGGGAGTGACACGAATCAGTTTCATGGCAACGATGTTGAGGGCCTTGTCCTCAAATCGGGCAATGATCCGGCCTACGACGCGTCGCTCAAACGCATCGGGCTTGAGAAGAATCAGTGAGCGTTCCATTTCCGTTTCCTTAGTTATTTTCGAGTCTGGATTTTCATTCAAATTGCGGCGTTGCTTGGAGGGATACGGCCACAACGATCTTTATCAAATTTAGGGCGAAATTCTAACAGACGACGACATGCTGCGGATACTGCTAATGTCAGGTTATCGAAAGTGGAAAAGGGATTCCTGCCGGTGACTTTTCCGCCCGCAAGGTCCCGCAACGTAGCCGGGGATGCCCCCTGAAGAATGCATATTGAAACTACTGCCAGGGCCGGCTGACTTTTCCCGATCGTATCGAGCACAGCGGATTACGTTCGGGTTGATTTGTCATCTGATAATGCGTCAAATACAGGGGTGCAAGGGTTCTTCCCTGCGTCGGAATCCGGCTTGAGCCGCATCCGGCTGGTTGCTCATCTGAACAGGTCTGTCGTTGTCCGGCCCGCTCCAGCAATCGCGCTACAGAATATTTTTAACAGTCGTGCTCGTCAGAGAGTGGAACCTCGATAAGTTCACTTCACGAGCCGCTAACGATCCGGCCGCAGCTTTGACCGGCGGGATGCAAACCACACGAGTTTCTAATGGGCAGTCTCACTCAGTTCCCACCTACTCAGAAGCCGTCTGAATCAGTCTCGGGCGTAACCGTCAGGCTCGCCGGTGACTCCGGTGACGGGATGCAGCTTCTCGGCACTCAATTGACCAACACATCGGCGCTGGCGGGTAATGATGTTGCAACCTTCCCGGATTTCCCTGCTGAAATCCGTGCTCCGCGCGGGACTCGTGCCGGAGTCAGTGGTTTCCAGGTTCAGTTCGCCTCTGAAGAAATATTCACGCCCGGCGATGGGCTGGATGCATTGATCGTAATGAACCCGGCGGCCCTCGTTACCAACCTCAGCGACCTCAAGCGCGGTGGAATCCTGATCGCCAACTCTGACAGTTTCGGTGACAAGGATCTCAAACTCGCCAAGCTCGAGGAAAATCCACTTGAGACCGACGTTATCGACGGTTACCGGCTGATCAAAGTCTCGATGACTACTTTGACTCGCGAGGCCGTGAAGCCGACAGGAGTTTCAACCAAGCTGGCGGACCGTTGCAAGAACTTCTTTGCCATGGGGCTGGTGTTCTGGCTGTACGGTCGTGATGTCGAACCTACTTTGAGATTTATCGAAGCCAAGTTCTCGCGCAAACCTGAGATCGCGGAGGCAAACACGCTGGCGTTGAAAGCCGGCTGGAATTACGGCGAAACAACCGAGGACTTTGCTTCGACGTACCAGGTGGCGGCGGCTGAACTACCTTCGGGTACGTATCGGAACATCATGGGTAACCAGGCTCTTGCATGGGGACTGATTACGGCGGCCGAACTGAGCGGCAAAGACCTTTTCCTCGGCTCCTATCCGATCACTCCCGCGAGTGACGTTCTTCACGAGCTTTCGAAACATAAGAACTTCGGCGTACGGACATTCCAGGCCGAAGACGAAATTGCCGCCGTCTGTTCGGCCATCGGGGCCGCATTTGGCGGAAGCATGGCAGTAACGACCTCCAGCGGGCCCGGCATCGCCTTGAAAGGGGAGGGGATGGGCCTGGGGCTGATCCTCGAACTGCCGTTCCTGATCATCGACATTCAACGAGGTGGTCCCAGTACGGGCCTCCCCACAAAAACCGAACAATCCGATCTATTCATGACGATGTTCGGTAGGAACGGAGAATCGCCACTGCCCATTATCGCCGCGAGCAGCCCCGGCAACTGTTTTGAAACTGCAATCGAAGCCTGGCGAATCGCGACGAAGTTTATGACGCCTGTCATCATCCTGTCTGATGGCTACATCGCCAACGGAAGTGAACCGTGGAAAATCCCCGACGTCGGTTCATTGCAGCCGATTGAAGTCACACATCCCGAGGGTCAGGATAACGGCGCGGAGTTCCTGCCCTATTCAAGAGACGAGAACCTCGCACGGCCATGGGCATTGCCTGGAACGCCCGGTTTGATGCATCGCGTCGGTGGCCTCGAAAAACAGGATGGTACCGGCAACGTCAGCTACGATCCGGAGAACCATCAGCACATGGTTCATACGCGAGCCAGGAAAGTCGCAATGGTGGCCGAACATATCGGCGATCAGGAAGTCTTCGGCTCAGACTCCGGAACGCTGGTAGTCAGCTGGGGCGGAACGTATGGCGCCTGCCGCACGGCCGTAAACCGCTGCCTGGGAGAAGGGATGGACGTCGCTCACGCACACCTGCACTGGGTCAGTCCGTTCCCGCGGAACCTCGGCGACCTGCTGAAGCGCTACGACCGGGTTCTTGTTCCTGAGCTAAACACCGGGCAGCTGCTGCGCATTCTCAAGCACACCTATCTTGTTGACGCCCAGGGGTTGAACAAGATCAAGGGCAAACCATTCAAAGTCAACGAAGTCGTAGACGGTATCAAGGAATTCTCCGCTGCCACCTAGTTCCGGGATCAACGGAGTCGAATCACTGTATGGACAATCAGTGATTGCGTAAGAATCAAAATCATCATCCAGCCGTTTGTCGGCTGAAAAAATAGAAAACAATCATGAGTACCGACCTACCTGTTTTGAAACCTGCTGATTTCGCCTCCGATCAGGATGTCCGCTGGTGTCCCGGTTGCGGCGACTATTCCATTCTCGCGCAGATGAAAAAAGCGCTGCCGGATATCGGCTCGCGCCCTGAGAACACAGTTTTTATCTCCGGGATCGGATGCTCAAGTCGCTTTCCGTACTACATGAACACTTATGGAATGCACAGTATTCACGGTCGGGCACCGGCGTTCGCCACCGGGTTGAAATCGACTCGACCTGATCTCGATATCTGGGTAATCACTGGCGACGGAGACGCGCTGAGCATCGGTGGAAATCATCTTCTGCATGTGATACGTCGTAATGTTGATCTGAACATTGTTCTGTTCAACAACAGCATCTACGGACTGACCAAAGGCCAGTACTCGCCGACTTCAGCCGTCGGCAAGGTCACCAAAAGTACGCCTGTCGGCTCCATCGATCGCCCGCTAAGCCCTCTTTCAGTTGCGATAGCCGCGGAAGCCACCTTTGTCGCGCGAAGTCTCGATGTGAACGCCAAGCATCTGATCGCCACCCTCAAACGTGCCCAGGAACATCGTGGCACTTCATTCATCGAGGTATACCAGAACTGCAATGTCTTCAATGACGGTCAGTGGGATTACATGAAGGACAAGGCGACCAAGGAAGAGCACACTTTGATGCTCGAACATGGAAAACCTTTGATCTTTGCCGGTGGCACCAAAGGGATCCGGCTCAACGGTCTGAATCCGGAAATCGTCGAGCTCGATGGAAGCATCGCACAGGACGATCTGCTCTTTCACGATGAGAAATGCGATTCGCCGCAGCTGGCGTTCATGCTGAGTCGCTTGAGGGTCCCTGAGTTTCCGGAACCGATGGGCGTCCTCCGCGACATCGATCGCCCTATCTACAACGTTGAAATCAACGATCAAGTTGCCAGCGCAAAAGAGAAATCCGGCGCAGGCAGTCTTGATAAACTCTTTTCCAGTGGCGACACATGGACAGTGGCCTAGGCGGTGGTCCGAAACTGCCAGGCCGTGGTCCGATACTGATCGTCAGCGAATACGGCACGATAAACGGTGGTGAAAACTCGCTGCTGGCAGTGCTTCCTTCACTGATTGAAAAAGGCTTTGTCTTTGAAGCCGCGGTGCCCGGACATTCAGCCTTTGCACATGCATTGTCGGCTGCCGGGGTTCGAGTTTACGAATTCTCATTCATGGATTGCGAAGCAGTTCGGAAATCACAGGCGGATATCCGTGCAGAATTGGTTGAGTTGATTCGTTGCACGCGTCCGTTGCTGCTCCATTGCAACAGCCTGGCCTCGTCGCGCATCTGCGGACCGGTCGCCAAGCAAACCTCCACGCCTGCTGTGGGTTATCTGAGGGACATACTCAACCTCAGCCGTCGCGCCATAGAAGACATCAATCAGCTTGACCAGATCGTGGCCGTTTCTGCTGCAACCCGACAGTGGCATGTTGAGCGTGGCATGGATGCATCGAACACGATCGTGATCCATAACGGAATTGATGTTCAAGCATTTGCAGGATCTCCCTCGCGGCCGGAACTCTTCAATGCACTGGGAATCGAACCGGACGATCACGTCCTGCTTTCGGTCGGGCAGATCGGAATGCGCAAAGGCCTGGATGTTCTTCTAGAAGCGATAGAGTTGATCTCGACAACAAAACCGGTGCACATGCTGATTGCCGGCGAACGATATTCGACCAAGGCCGAGGCGGTCGAATATGAGCAAAACCTTCGAGAAAAAGCTGCAATTCTCAGCCGCGCATCCGATCTGGCGGTTCATTTCATCGGGTTGCGCAGCGATGTTCCAGACCTGATGCATCACTCAACGCTGCTACTTCATCCGGCAAGGCAGGAACCACTCGGGCGCGTATTGCTCGAGGCCTGTGCTGCCGGCTTGCCGGTGGTGACCACTGATGTCGGTGGCAGCCCGGAGATATTTGCATCTGCTGATCAGGCTGGACAGTTGGTTCCTGCCGGAGACGCGCCGGTCCTTGCCGGCAGAGTCGAAAGCATTCTTGATTCTCCTGAAATCCGCCATCAATTCGGCATAACCAACCGGCGACAGGTCGAAAGTAGATTCACGATTGAACGTTGCGCTCAAGCGCTGGCTGAGGTTTACGGGAAGCTCATCCGCCGATAGTCGAACGACGAACCTGGTCGTGCTGGCAGTAGAACCGGTTTGTGCGGAAATTGCGTGCCGGAAGTCAAGCAGCGACGGTTTCAAAGTCGTTAACTGCTTGATATTGGAGCCTTTGCCTGCGAGAATAAAGATGGCAAAAAGGCTTAGCAATCAGGTGAAAATCGACATGTCATCGACTCCCAAATTTTTGAAAAGTCTACTTGCCAGTGCTGTTATTGATGAAGCCGTCGTCAACCAGCACATTGAGTCAGTGGGGAGTGACGACCCGTCGAAACTGGCCAAGTCGCTAATCCGCGCGGGCCTGCTTACAAAGTGGCAGGCCAAGTATCTGCACTCCGGTCGAACGCGACTTCGAATTGGAAGCTACCGCTTGCTCGATCGCATCCGCCGGGATGACTACGGCGATCGTTTTCTAGCTGTGCATGAGCAGCTCGACCGGCGCGTTGAAATACAGATCCTCCCGGATGAACTCGCACAGAATCCCGAATTGCGTGAAGCATTTACCGAACGTGCCGGGGTTGCGGCGACAATAGATCACCCGAATCTGGTCCACGTTTACGATGTCGATGAGGCCGGCGGCAGGTTCTACCTGATCCTTGAACATGTTGAAGGAAAGACGCTCGGCGAGCAGGTGCCCAACGGTCTGGTACCTCTTGATGTAGCCCGGGTTGTCCGTCAGGCGATTTCAGGCCTGTCGATGGCTCACAACAACCGGATCATTCACGGACAACTACGTCCGAGAAACATCCTGGTTTCCGACAGGAACGAAATCAAAATCCAGAACCTGCTTCTCCCGACGTTGATGAATCCGTCACCGGAGCAGACGGCTGCAAAAGATATGAACGATGCAGCGATTGTGGGTCGCAAGCTGCTCAAGAAAGTCTGTTCTCTGGATCATGCTCTACTTGCCAACGAATCAGTTCGCGAGCTTGACGGTTTACTTGGCTCCCTTTCCAGATCGAGCGCTGAGCAACTGCCGGAGCTGACGTCCGGACTCGACAACTGGATTGCCAGCCAATCCGACCCCGGTGATGCGGTCCTTTCGGCGTCACCGGTCGTGCTGGCGGCGGTTCCGCGTTCCAGGAAACCCGGCAGGCTCCCCGCCAATTCAGCCGCACCACCAGCCGGTGAACCTGACCATCCTGGAAATGATGGAAGCCAGTCTGCGTTTCAGCAGCGGCCGGTCCTGTTTATGTCATTGGCATTTGCGTGCAGCCTGATCCTTGTTGGAGGTCTGGGCTGGGCAGGATTCGCAATGACTTATCAGGGCAGTGGCACGGAACAAGTCGCGAATTCAGAACAACCTGACAGCGGCGACAACGCGGACAGCAGCGACAGAGAGCCCCGACGGGGCGATGACCGCCGATCCGCGCGAACAAGCACGCTGCTATCTCCAGAGCAAATTGCGGCGGCGCAGAGCCAACTTGATTCCGGGCAGAATGAGGACGCAAACAGCCGGACCGACAGTGCCGATGCAGGCGCAGAAGACAGTACAGCGGCTGATGACGTTGAGGAACAGAGCGTTGCTGCCGAGGAAACTGCGTCTGATGAAGCAATCGGCGGCGTTGGCGAGACAGTTGCCATTTCACTGCCTGCACCCGACGCGACGCCACCTGCGGCAGAACAACCTGCGAGTGAGTCTTCGCCTGTGACTGCCGAACCGCCAGCCGGGGGTGGAGCTGTTCCAGACGGGGCGATGGCCGCCGGCTCTCCGGATCCTCCCGTAGCAGCTGCAGCGTCGCTGACTGAGGAACAGAAGGCTGACCCGTTTCAGGCGTTACCACGGGCGACTGACCTGCCGCCGATAGAGTCCCTTGCTCAGCACGACATCTCGGAGATTTTTGTACCTTCGAACTACCTGATGGCATTGGAACTCGTTTCCGGCCAGGAGATTGCGAAATCCAGAATCAGCTTTGAGGCTGTTCGTTCGACCGAAAACCGACAGCTCTGGGAGATCAAACTGAAGAGTAGGCCGCGCGACGAGCCTGTAACGATTGCGAAGTTCTTCAAGAACGACCTTCAATTCAGTTTCATCTGGACGCCTGCCGCGTCCGAAAACGAAGACGCAAACTATCTAAGAAACTGTTTCCTGAAGCTCAGCGGAAACAATGACAAGATTGCCTACCTGAAGCTGCGTGAACCGGTAGTCATCGAGAACTTCGTTCTTAACGAAGAAGAGATGTATGCCGAGCTCTCCACTGAGATTGCGTGGCTTCCTCGAACTGAGAACCTGCGGCTCGAAATCCAGACGATGCGATATCCCGGGATTCCCAAGCCGCATGAAACCGGGGGCCGTTTGATGCTCGAACCGAGAACGGTCGCTCAACGAGAACCGGCAATCTTCTGGTTCCGCGAGAATCCACAGGAACGGATGATGTGGATTGAAATGGTAGTCACCGGCCGGAGAGTGCTCAGCGTGGAAGCCCAGATGTTCGTCAACATCGGTAGCGGTGCGGTAAAGGTCAGCGCCGAGGATGTTCTCGGTCTTGCCAACTCGCTTCGCCTCGCATCGGAACAGTCTTTTGCCCTGCGTGACCAGATGCGCGCCGCCCAGCGCCCAGAAGATATCAAGGCTGAGGACTGGGATCGAATGAATTCGGATGCGAGCCGTGCTGCAGATGATGCGAAAAAACGTGCTTTGATTGCCAGCGAAGCTGCAACTGTGGTTCCTGACCTTATTTCAAAGAACCTTCCGTTTGTCGTGTATTTTGAAATGGAAGGGATCCGGACGGAAATCGCGATTTGCAATCCAACTCGATAGCATTTGAGATCCCCGCTGGTCGGAACTGATGCAAATTCAATGGTTCCCCGGGCACATGCACAAAGCCCGGGTTCAAATCGAAGCCCTCCTTCCAAACGTTGACCTGTTTATCGAGGTCCTTGACGCAAGGATTCCGTACAGCAGCGAAAACCCTCTTTTACGCGAGCTTCGCGGCGACAAGCCGGGGCTGAAGATTCTCAACAAAAGCGACCTTGCCGATCCAGCGCAGACTCGAAACTGGCAGGAACATCTTGAACAGAACCGGACAATCCGTGCCCGCGCGGTATCAGCAAAAGAGGCGGGAACCATCCGCAAGCTGACGACGGTTTGCCGGGAACTGGTAACCGGCTCCAAACCTGTACTCAATGCAATGATTGTTGGCGTGCCAAATGTCGGTAAGTCAACGGTTATCAACATCCTCGCCGGCAGAAAGATTGCGAAGACAGGAAACGAGCCGGCGGTAACCAGAGGCCAGCAGAAAGTACGAATCGGCGACGGCTTGTATTTGTATGACACGCCCGGCATGCTCTGGCCGAACGTCGAGAACCCCGAAAGCGGCTACCGGCTTGCGGCGACCGGTGCGATCAAGGACACCGCAATCGACTATGCTGACATCGGTTTTTTCGCAGCAGAGTTCATGCTGAACAACTACCCCGAAGGACTTGCCGCGAGATTTGAACTTGATGAACTGCCGACGGACACGATGGGATTCATGGAGGAAATCGGCCGCAAAAAAGGGTGTCTCCGCAAAGGTGGTATAGTCGATCTGGATCGCATCAGCCGCATCTTCCTGACAGAGCTACGCTCCGGCCTTTGCGGTAGAGTAACCTTTGAAACACCGGCAATGGCAGAAGCCGAAATTGCCCGCGTAATTGCGAAGAGAGAAGAGAAAGCCGAGCGCGCCAAATCCGAGGGGATTACTCGCAAGCAGCGCCGCAAACGAAAGCGACGCTGAACAGGCGCTCAGTTTATTAATCTGACCCGTTCTTGCTGGCTATAATAAAATCCGGGGATCATCGACTTCGGTGCGTACCTGTCCACGGTTTCTCCCCGTCAACGATGCCGGATCTAGACTGTAAAAAACATGCGGATGTTCGACCAGTGAGCGATGAATAATGAGCGACGAAAACCCGAACACTGATCTACCGGAGCACCCATCCGACGACGTGCCTGAATCCGGGTCAAAATCATCTGAAAACAAAAGAATGCGGCGCCGGAGAAAACAGAGAAAACGTCGGAGCGAAGTATCCTCCCCGTCGTTGATCTCAATTCTGCTCGACAAGACTCCTGTAATCGGAGTCATCCGTGCCCACCACAGAGGCGAAAGGTTCGGAGTTCCTAAACGTGGCCGAAGACGGACGCCCAACAGGTTAAGGAAAAAGATAGCGTGGGATGTCGTCAAACTGCTTGTCGTGTTCGGTTTGCTCGGCGGAATCGTCTACTGGCTCACGAACGGCGATCCGGATGAAGGCAGGCCTTCGGTCGCGAACCCCGATGGCGAGCCCGTGCTCTCGGAAATGGAGCCCGCAGAACTGCTGGTGAAGTACGGCGAAACGATCATCAACGAGAAGGCTTCGTTGCCACAGCGGATTTCAACAGCCTTCGAAAGGGTCGACCTGGCGGAGGCGATGGCCGGGACGGATGATCCAGGCATCCAGTACACCGGTAGGAGAGCCGTCTTCGAAGACAACGCAATTATCGGCCTCATCTGCCTGGATGAAGGCATGCCGTTGAACGAGTCTGTTATGGAGTTTCTGGAATCTGCAGATGAAGACCCCTCCGAAGACACGGGGATCGCAGCATTGCAGAAATGTTGTGTGGCGTTTGCGTCAATCTTCAAAGCATCAGCGACACGGAATGATCAATCGGCATGGAGCCTTGCAAATGGCAAGTTTAATGACGCAGTAGCTCTTGCTGTGAATGATCCGGTGTCAGCAAGATTACTGTTTTCCATCGCCGGCATCGTCCAGAGTAAGAACCTTGCAAACCCGTCCAGTCATTTCCTCAACACTGCCAACGAGGCATTTTCGGGCAGTCGCGTTGATGCAGTACGGGACGTCAGTTCAGCCTATATGAATCGTTTTACTCAGGCTGAAAGAGCAACGATGCTTATGGCGCGAGCTAATTCGATTCTGGAGCAGGTCCAGTTCGAGGAGGCAGACTACACCCGCCTCTACGAAGCGGGATTCCAGCTCTTGAAAGCGGGCCGTTTCTACGATGCATCGGACATGCTCGAACGCGCTAAAGAAAAAATGCATCTCGAGAATGCTCCTGACGCCATCGGGGAAAAGCTTGAGCTTCTGGAAACCTGGTGTGGCCTTCATATGCAACCGCTCGACCTGACGGGTGTGCGAACGTTTGAAGATCAAGTTCCCGAACGAACGACTTCGAACGCAAGTCGAAGATTGATTTACATCTCCCAACTGGACCGGGCTTCCGAATCCATTGCCCGATTCAACGCACTTGCGACGGCACTGAGCAATCAGATCCGGTCGGGGGAAGCCGCAATTTCTGTAATCATTGTCTATGACTCCAGTCAGCCCGGTGATTTCGGCGATATCGAGACGGCAAGCCGCATGTTTCCCGTTTTTGATTTCTGGAAAGTCGACTCCAGCACTGACGAGGGACGTGCACTTCTGGAAAGGTATCCGCCATTGCACTATCCGTTTGCGATACTTCTGGACAATCGGGAGCAGGTCACCGGAGTCGAGCCCGACGTGCAGATGCTGCAGGATGATGTCAATCTCGACATAACGAGACAGTGATTTCCAGCGAGAATTTTCCGGATGTCGTCACGTCACTTCGTGACCTCCGGGCTGTATGAACCTGTTTTCGATTCTACAATAGCCGGCTGGTAAATTTTTGACTGGCCCACCTTGCTGTGGAACGAGACATGATTCGAGTCGGCATTGTCGGCGCTAGCGGGTACACGGCGCTTGAATTGATCAAGCTGCTCCTACGCCATCCGCAGGCCGAGATTACGCGTTTGACGAGTCGCGATGAATCTTCGCCCCATCTCAGTGCTGTCCATCCGTCACTGCGCGACCGTCTGGACCTTCATATGTCATTGTTTGACGTTGAAACGTTCTGCGCAGATGTGGATTTCGCGTTTTCATGTCTTCCTCACGCCGCCTCGGCTGAGGTAGTCAGTCAACTTTGTGAACGCGGAATCAGGACGGTGGACTTCAGTGCTGACTACCGACTCGACAATGTTGAGCTGTTTGAAACAGTTTACGGTACCCGCCACCCCGATCCTGAAAGAGTCGGATCGGTGGCCTACGGCATACCCGAGTTGTTTCGCGACGCGATCCGCAAAGCTCACGTCGTCGCGAACCCCGGCTGCTTTCCCAGCAGCGCGCTGCTGCCACTTGCTCCGTTGATGAAAGCTGGCATGCTTTGTCCGGCTCCTGTTATCGTCGATTCCAAGACTGGTATTTCCGGTGCCGGCAGAAAATCGTCACTGAAATTCCATTTCCCTGAATGCAATGAATCGGTAGCTGCCTACGGGGTTGGAACCCATCGCCATATGCCGGAAATCGACAACCTGATTTCGCGGTACTCAAACGTGGATTGCAACGTCGTTTTTACGCCTCATCTGATTCCAATGGACCGGGGCATCCATTCGACAATCTACGCTCAACCCGCGCGAGGGACGACGGTTGAGTCACTTGCTTCCGAGTTGAGACAATTCTATTCAGACGAGCCGTTTATCAGGATCACTGACCAACCGCCGCTGACTCGAAATGTTTCCGGCACCAACTATTGCGATATATGTGTGCAGAGCAGTCGTGACCAGATCGTTATTCTCAGTGCGATTGACAACTTGATTAAAGGCGCTTCGGGAGCTGCGGTTCAAAACTTCAATGTCATGAACGGATTCGAAGAGACGACAGCTTTGCTTTGACCTGTCGTGCCTGGAACCATGGGTTATCCAAGCCATTTGTTGCGGGCATTTATTGAGTGAGTTGCGCCGCAGGTTGCAACGGTAGGAAACAGACAGTTATTGGATTTTGAAATGGACAGTGCAGACGGATTCAGATTTGCGGGGGTGACTTGTGGTATCAAAGAATCCGGCAATCGCGACCTCGCCATGATCGTCAGCGATCGCGAATGTGTCGCTGCCGGGGTCTACACCACAAATCTTGTACGTGCGGCGAGCATCGATTGGAATCGCGAGATAACTCCCACGAATCTTCTGCGCGCGGTCGTTATCAACTCAGGGAATGCTAATGCGTGCACAGGTGATTCCGGCATCGCTGCAAACCGCCATATGGCAGAGGAAACCGCTCGATGCCTTGACTCCAGACCGGAGCAGGTTCTCGTTCTGTCGACCGGTATCATCGGTGAACAGTTGCCGATGGAAAAAGTAACTTCCGGCATCAGTCATGCGGTCAGCGAGCTTGCTACGGGGAGCGATGCCTTCAATCAGGCTGCAAATGCAATCCTGACGACCGACAAATCTGCAAAGACGGCCGCAGCCAGCTATGATTCTTCCGGCTCCCTCGTCAGCATCAGCGGCATGTGCAAAGGTGCGGGAATGATTGGCCCCGGGATGGCAACAATGCTGGGCGTCATCACAACTAATGCCAACCTCGACGAAAAATCAGCGCATCGTTTCCTCAGCGAGGCCGTCGACGCCTCGTTTAACCGGATCAGTGTTGAGGGTCACATGAGCACTAATGACGCTGTGCTATTGCTGGCCAGTGGGACCGGTCCCGTAATCGCCGGTGAAGAATCGACAATTCTATTCAGAGAGCATCTCAAAGAAGTCTGTGTGGAAATGGCGAGGATGATCCCTGACGATGGTGAAGGGGCATCCCATTTGATTTCGATCCGTGTATCAGGCTGCGCAAATGAAGCCGACGCTGACCTTGTCGCCCGCGCGATTGCATCAAGCAATCTTGTGAAAACAGCAATCCACGGAGCGGATCCGAATTGGGGACGAATCGTCTCGGCCGCGGGTTATTCGTGCCCTGATAATCTCAATCCGGAGGAATTCGGTTTGATGATCAACGGCATCTGCGTATTCCGGGACGGACAACCGGTTGGATTTGATCATTCACTGGCCAGTCGTTCGATCGCGGACAACCGTGAAACTGTTATCGAAATGACTATGGGGACCGGCCCGGGAGCCGCTGTCCACTGGACGAGTGATCTCACCGGGGACTATGTCCATTTCAATTCCGCCTATCACACCTGAGTTCCGGCTCGACTCTACGACGAAAGCTTGATTTCCGTGGAAAACCGGTCCAGTACAGGCTTTTTGAATACTCCGGCAAAGAATGGCATCCGGCCGAATTGTCTCGTGTTGACAATCCGGCGATGCTTTCTAACCTTATTCTTTCCTTTCACCCGGGACATTCCCGCGTTTGTACGACCGATTAGTTTCGCCAGCCACCAGCAATTTGCCTCGATCACTGGCTCCACCGGAGAGATTCATGTCAACGGACTCCGTTTCAACATTTTTGCCAGTAGCCATCTCTCTCAATGCTGCTGGCAATGAAGCTGATTCACCAGCTGAGGTGCAAACGGGAATTTCCCGACTGAGCCCCGTGCTGGAGAACGACGCTGACGACGGCGATTCCGACGAGAACAAAAATTCCGACGACGACTCCGATGGTGGCGGAGAGGCGGAAGTGGAAGTGGATCTGGATGTCGGCACTGATCTTCTAGATGAAGAAGAAGACGGCGACATCGATGATGAATTTGATGAAGATGACTTCGACGAAGAGTTCGATGACGATTTCGAGGAAGAGATCGAAGGCGAATACGATCTCGAAGATGATCAATATGGTGAAGAATTCGACAATGAGTTCGGCCACCTGACGAGGCCGGATGCAGACGACAAGAAGAGTAAGAAGAAGGGCTAGTCGATCCTCTAGCTACCTGGTTACCGGCAATTGGTCTCTCCTCCTTGCCAGCGTATCGCGAATTCCCGCGATAGGGCCGCAGTGTTGAAGCAGGGCTTTTCTGATCCTAGTTCCGTGCCTCATTCGTTCTGCAGTTCGAGGCTGGTTCTCGTCATTTACACTCGTGGCTAATTCCGCGATATTGACGGTTTTAAATCGATGAACTTCGGCGTCAGATGCGCCTCTATGTAGCTGGACCCGGATGACTTTCTATCGATGTCGTCCACGTAATCGTCCGGATGCTTCAAAAACAGGACCTCAGAATGACTACGCCGCTTGAAGAACAAACCGCCTTCAAAGCAGTAAAAAACAATGTCAGTTTTCCGCAACAGGAAGAGGACATCCTGAAGTTCTGGCGTGAAAACAACATCTATGACCGTTCACTGGAACAACGTGACGGTGCCGAGCGGTACGTCTTCTTCGAAGGTCCGCCGACAGCCAACGGGAAACCGCATCCCGGGCATTGCCTGACCCGCGCGATGAAGGATCTCTTCCCTCGTTACAAGACGATGAAAGGCTATTTCTGCGAGCGAAAAGCCGGTTGGGATACTCACGGACTACCCGTTGAGGTCGAAGTCTGCAAAGAGATGGGAATTCACTCCAAAGAAGAGATCGAGGAATTCGGAGTCGAGCCCTTCATTCACAAATGCCAGCAGAGTGTCTGGCAGTACATGCAACAGTGGGAACAGTTAACCGAACGACTGGGCTTCTGGGTCAAACTGGACAACGCATATGTCACCTATCATCAGTCCTATGTCGAATCAGTCTGGTGGTCTCTGAAGAATCTGTTTGATCGAAAACTGCTCTACCAGGGCCACAAGATCATCTGGTGGTGGGCTCAGGGCGGCACTGCGCTTTCCAGTGGCGAGGTCGGCGAAGGTTATAGAACGGTAATGGATCCGAGCATCTTCGTTCTCTTCCCGCTCGTTGATCGCGAAAACACAAGCCTGCTGGTCTGGACGACCACACCGTGGACGATGCCGAGCAACCAGTTCGCTGCGGTCAATGAAGAACTGGAATATGCAACAGTCTATGATCCTGAACTGGACCATCATCTGATCCTTGCAAAAGATCTCGTCGAGCCGATCAGCGCAAAAGTCAAACGGGAACTGGAAGTCAAATCGACTTGTAAGGGCTCCGCACTTGTCGGCGAGCGCTACGTACCTCCGTTCGATTACTACTACAAAGACGAGGGCGACAAAACGGGCCGGCTAATAAACGGCGGCGAGCAACATGTCGCGTGGCGCATCACCTCGGCCGAATTTGTCACCACAGACAGCGGCAGCGGCGCCGTTCACGAAGCACCTGCGTTCGGCGAAGTTGACTACGAGCTGCTGATGGCCGAACAGCAGAGATTCGAGGATGGCGAGGGGCCTCAAATGATCTGTGCGGTGGCTCCCAACGGTAAATTTACCGAAGAGGCGCCCGATTACGCCGGGCTCTGGGTAAAGGATGCCGACAAGCCGATCACACGGCGCCTCAAAGAAGAGGGCAAGCTGTATCACCAGGAACAATACGAGCACCAGTACCCGTTCTGCTGGCGTGCCGATGAAGATCCGCTGATCCAGTACCCGCGTAAGAGCTGGTTCATCAAGACGACAGAGTTCAAAGACCGGATGCTGGAAAACAACCAGCAGATCAACTGGCTCCCGGGCCATATCAAGGACGGTCGTTTCGGCAACTTTCTCGAGAGTAATGTCGATTGGGCACTTTCGCGCGAACGCTACTGGGGGACGCCGCTGCCGATCTGGGTCTGTGACAAAACAGGAAAAGGTGAAGCAATAGAGTCGTACGATGAACTGCTTGCCAAGCCAGGAGTTTCAGGCACAGAGGTCTGGGAGTCAGCCAAAGCAGCCAATCCCGAACTTTCTGAGGATCTGAAGGTTCACAAGCCCTACATCGATCACGTCACCTACGATTCGCCGTTTGAAGATGGCGGCAGGATGTCCAGGGTCACCGAGGTTATCGACTGCTGGTACGACAGCGGCGCCATGCCGTTCGCGCAGTGGGGCTATCCGCACCAGGGTCAGAAGGAATTTGAAGAGCAGTTCCCTGCGCACTTCATCAGCGAAGCGATCGATCAGACTCGCGGCTGGTTTTACAGCCAGCTGGCAATCAGCACGATGATTTTCGGCGACCGCGCACTACCACACCCGTTCCGGAACTGCATCGTCCTGGGACTTATGTTGTCGGAGTGGTATCTCGACAAAGACAACAACGTATACCTGACACAAGAGGAAGGTCAGAAGAACTCCGGCGCCGGCTCTCTGGAAAAGAAGGTCGGAAAGATGTCAAAAAGCCTGCGCAACTACAGACCGCCGCAGGAGATTTTTGATATCCACGGAGCCGATGCGCTCAGGTGGTACTTTTTTGCAAACCAGCCGCCGTGGACATCGATCATCTACAGCGAGCGAGCGATCAAGGAGAGTATTCCTGAGTTCATGCTGCGGATCTGGAACGTCTACAGCTTCTTTGTTCTCTATGCAAACATCGATGGCTTTGACCCGACGGCCTTGAAATCGCCCGGACAACTTTCGGGTTCCGACTTCGCCGGCGGCGAAGGATTCCGTGGAGTTTCTGAACGAAGCGAACTTGATCGCTGGGTGCTGAGCGAGCTTCACAGAACTATCGCAAACGTCACCGAAAGAATGGATGCCTATGACAACTACGGTGCCTGTGCTGCAATCACGGATTTCGTTGACGGCTTGAGCAACTGGTTCGTGCGACGAAGCCGCAGTCGATTCTGGGCCAGCGATAAAGCTGATCAGGACAAGACGGATGCGTACTGGACATTGTACGAATGCCTCGTGACAACCAGCAAACTGATCGCGCCCTTCGTTCCGTTTGTCTCCGAGGCGATCTGGAGAAACTTGACGGACAAATTCGGCGACTCGGTTCCGGCAAGTGTTCATCTCTGTGATTATCCGACTGCCGAAACGGGCATTATCGACGAAGCCCTTTCACGTCGCATGTCCCTGCTCAGAGAAATCGCCTCAACCGGTCGCTCGGCGCGTTCGGCTTCAAAGCTCAAGGTACGTCAGCCACTTTCCGGTGTTACCGTGATCCTGAACAACGATCAGGATCGTGACTGGCTGGAGGATCATGCGGCAATCTTGAAAGAAGAGCTCAACGTTCATGATGTGACCTTCACGCTCGATGCCGGTGAGTTTGTAACGTATCAGATCGTCCCCAACTTCAAACGCCTTGGACCACGTGTCGGCAAGTTGATGCCGAAAGTAAAAAAGGCGTTCACGGAAGCGGACGGCGGCGCGATCCTTGCGAAACTTACCGCAGATGGGAAAGCGGAACTCGATGTAGATGGAGAATCAATCGAGCTGGAAAACGAAGATGTCGAAGTACGGCTGAAGGCCAATGAAGGCTGGGCCGCGGCACAGGGCCCCAACGCGGTCGTCGTCCTCGCGACTGAGCTCACACCGGAGTTAATCAGAGAAGGTTTGACGCGGGATGTAGTCCGGCTTGTCCAGGACCGTCGTAAGGAAATGGACCTGCAGTTTACCGATCGAATTGAACTATGGCTGGTAACCGGTGACGAACAACTCAAATCGGCAATCGGGGAAAATCGGGAGTACATCATGAGTGAAACGCTGGCCGTAAGCGTTTCAGGTGAATCTGCTTCCGATGGCGTTGAGAGCGTCGATGTTCAGGTCGGCGATGCGGCACTTACGATCTTTATCAGGGTTGCCGGCTAATGGATGAAGATGGCAACAAGTCAGACGGGTTTTCAATCTGTGTTTTGATTTCCGGTGGCGGCACGACCCTACGCAATCTGATTGAGAAGAAAAACTCCGGACAGCTTGACGCGACGATTTCCCATGTCGTTTCGAGCCGTGTCGATGCCGGTGGAATTGACCATGCGCGGGAAGCTGGAATTCCGTTTACGATTGCAGACTATCGACGACACAAGTCTCCTGAACTTCTCAGCGAAGTGATCTTCCGGATCTGCCGGGAATCGGGCGCCGACCTCATTGTCATGGGTGGATTTCTCAGGCAAATCGCAATTCCTGCCGACTTCGAAAACCGCGTGATCAATATTCATCCCAGCCTGATTCCAGCCTTCTGCGGAAAAGGGTACTACGGAAGCAAGGTGCACCAGGCCGTGATCGACTATGGCTGCAAGCTGAGTGGCTGCACTGTTCATTTTGTTGACGATCAGTTTGACCATGGACCGATCATCGCTCAGCGAACGGTGGACGTAATGCCGGGTGATGATGCAACAACGCTTGCGGCCCGCGTGTTCGAACAGGAATGCAGGCTTTATCCCGAGGCAATCAATGCGATCGCGTCAGGCAAAGTGAAACTCGAAGGCCGAACGGTGGTCATCTCATGAGCAACTCGAACATTCCGCAGATTGATGTACAGCAGATCAAAGAACAGATCTGCTCAGTCGGTGCTCAGATCTACGACAAAAGATTTGCGGCAGCTAATGAAGGAAACATTTCCTTCAGGACCGGTGAAAACGAAGTCCTTTGCACGCCGTCACTCCACTCTAAAGGCGACCTGACACCGGACGACATCTGCACCGTCGATATGACGGGCAAACAGACCGCAGGAAAACTGAAACGAACCAGTGAAGTTCTGCTCCATCTTGAGATCTACCGGAACCGCCCTGATGTGAAGTGTGTTGTTCACTGCCATCCGCCGCACGCGACTGCATTTGCTGTCGCACGTGAACCGGTGCCGGTTGCTGTTCTTCCGGAGCCGGACATCTTTCTCGGTGAAGTCCCGATTGCGCCCTATTTCAGGCCGGGTACTCAGGCGTTCGCGGAATCCGTGACTCCCTTCGTCAAGAACACCAACACAATCATACTCGCAAACCATGGAACGGTCAGTTACGACGAAAATCTCGAACGAGCCTTCTGGTGGACTGACATTCTTGATGCGTATTGCAAGATTCTGATTCTGGCACGCCAACTGGGACCGCTTCAATTGCTTAGCCGTGAACAATCGAAAGAACTACTTGATCTACGCGGTGAATGGGGCTTCAGCGATCATCGGGCCGACATGGGCAACGTTGATATCCGGGAATTCCCGGGATTCAGCAGCCTATGGGAGTCCGCTGGTGTCGCGCAGAGGGCGTTCGGCCCGGTCGAAAACGAGCTGTCTGACGCAACGGTAGATCGAATCGCACAGCGCGTCGTTGAACTTCTTGAGCGGAAAGCCGAGCCCGATTGAATGCCTCATTCCCCAACACTCGATCTGTTAATCTCTGCCGGATACGTCAACTCTGCGTGCAATCAGGATGCTCCTTTCTGGCTTGTGCTTTGTGTAATTTTCCGCTTATCGGCCAACGGATTTGCTGTTTACACAAAGACTGATGTGCAAGTTTGACGGTCGTCCCGGTTCTATAATCGCTCGACAGATTAGTTGCTCAACTGCTATGAGCCGGACTCGCGTAGAAACCGGCATGATCCGAAAAACAGGACTGTAATTCTGTTTAACGGATGATGGACTTATGCTAGCGAAATTCGGTTCGTTTTTGGTTGTTGCAATACTTCTCGGAATGAGCCCGGCCCAGGGTCAGGTGGTAACTTCCGGAGAGGACTACAGCGTCATTGGCGCGTCATACGTCGGGCAGGCTGATGATCTGTCTGAAGAATTCGAACGCATGAAGCTTCGAATCGAAGAACTCGAAAATGACGTAGCCAACCGCCTCGAGAGCAGAGGTTCGGACGACGGTACGGAAGACCTTACAGATCGCGTCGATTCAATTGAAGAAGACCTCAGCGTTTTTGACGAGGCCATCGGCGACATTGAAGACACTCTGCCGAACCTTCTGTATCACGCTCACAAAGGTCCCAAGCTCAGGTTTTACGGCCGAATCCACTACGACTACTGGGCATTCCCCAACGTGGATCCAACGATTTTCCCACTGGAGGGAGGCAATCCACAGGATCGCTTTCTGTTTCGCCGTCTGCGAATAGGAGTACTGGGAGACATCAATGACTCAGTCAGTTACGACTTTGAAACAGAATTTGCAGGTGGTCGAGCCTCTTTCCGTGACGCGACGATCGGCTTTAAGAACCGCCCTTATCTACAGACGGTTCTGATCGGTAATCACAAGCGACCTTACAGTCTCGATCAGTTGAACAGTAGTAACAACAACTTCTTTATCGAAAGACCTTTTGTCGCTCAGGCGTTCAATCTCGACAACCGTCGTTTTGGAATTTCGAGTAGCGGTGTCAGCTGCGATGAGAAGTACAACTGGCGATTCGGTTTCTGGAATCAGGTTCCCGGCCAGGGAACATCGCAGGTCATCGACGATCACTACCAGCCGGAATTTGCTGCCAGACTGGCCGCAACGCCATGGTTTGACGAGTGCTCGGGCGGTCGCGGATATGCTCACTTCGCAATCTCCGGTTCAGTCGGAAATGTCGACGGCGGCGGACCGAACAACCAGGCACGATACCGTACTCGCCCGGAAGCCAGAACGAGCAATCGCTGGCTGGACACCGGGGCGATTGCCGGTGCCGACACGAACATGCTGGTCGGTCTTGAGTCTGTTATCAACGTCGGTGCTTTTCAGGTTGCCGGCGAATATATGCGGACTAACGTCACTCGTTCCGCCGGATTCGGCAACAGCCTTGAGTTTGACGGTGGCTATGTTCAAGTCGGTTACTTTGTCACCGGTGAGCATGCGGCATGGAATCGACGCAGTGGAACGCTTGCCAGAGTCACGCCGTACGAAAACTTCTTCGCCGTTCGTGATTGCGATTGCAATATCCGGCGCGGCTGGGGTGCGATTCAACTGGTATCGCGTTACTCGTGGATTGACCTCGATGACGAAAACATCGTAGGCGGTCAGGCGAGTTCATGGACGACCGGATTCAACTGGTGGTTCAATCCTTATTCGCGCATGCAGTTCAACTACATCCATGGCGATTTCGAAAACACGGGTCTCGCTGGTTTCGGCGACTACAACGTGATCGGAATGCGATGGATGGTTGATTTCTAGGAACTGCCGAACTCGCGGCGATGCCAAATCATCTGAGAAGCATGCTCAGGGGTGTGGCTGGAAGTGCGACCAGGCGAAAGCGGCATCCACGCCTCTGACGGTGTCTGCTTCTCTCGCGTTATCTGTGTCTCGTGCTATCTTCGCTGCGTCTCGCGCTATCGCTGGAGTGCCAGCAGGGCACCGGAGCTCCCGCGAGACATTGAAACTCCTCAAGGTGTGCTCAGCATTTGAGGAACACACGATGTGTCAATCAACCGGAAGAGGTGGCTGAACTGTCCAACGGTCTCAACGCCCGTTTCGTCGCGCGGATCTTGTCCGGATTCGCCCTTCTGAATGGCTGGAAGTCCATATTCCAGCGCGCGCATTGTGTTTTCAGTTTCATTTGAACATAGCGGATGGCTGTTAACTTGATCCGATACGGCAAGCTTTGCAGCCGTTTCCGGAAGACTCAGTGTTAAGTTTTCTTCGCATTGCATCGTTTGTCAGCTTCGGGATTTGCGGCCAGCGCAGAAGATTCCGTCAAGGTTTGACGGTGATACGGATTTTGAAACCGCCGTTCGGATAATTCCGTCAGGTCCGACTATCCGGACTTGGGATAGAACCGTTACGAACCGAAAAACAGGACTGTATCGCTGTATTCAGGAAGAAGACCATGCTGAACAGATCTTTATCAACAATAGTCCTGTTGCTCGCATTCACCTCCAGTCTCGTTCAGGGGCAGGTAGTGACGTCGGGTGAGGACTACAGTGTCGTAGGAGCTGCCTACGTTGGCCAGACGGACGACTGGGCGGAGGAATTCGCCAAACTTAATGCCCGCCTCAGCACACTTGAAGATGATGTCGCTGACAGAATCGAATCAGGAGATGACGGCGGCGATGCTCTCGATGAGCTCGATGAGAGACTCTCAGAGCTTGAGGACGGACTGGAAGACTATGGAGAGTCGATCGACGATATCGAGGGTACCATCCCCGGCCTCGTCCACCACTCTCACAAAGGTCCCAAGCTGAACTTCTTCGGTCGTATTCACTACGACTACTGGGCGTTTCCAAACACTGACCCGACAATCTTTCCACTCGAGGGTGGCAATCCACAGGATCGCTTCCTGTTCCGCCGTCTGCGACTGGGTGTAAAGGGCGACATCAACGACAACGTCTATTACAACTTCGAGTCTGAGTTCGCGGGTGGAAGCTCGTCGTTCCGTGATGCCTACATCATGTTCAAGTCGCGTCCGTATCTTCAGGACGTGATCATCGGTAATCACAAGCGACCCTACGGCCTGGATCACTGGAACAGTAGCCGTTACAACCCGTTCATCGAGCGACCGTTCATTATCGAAGCATTCAACCAGGACTCGCGTCGATTCGGTATTTCCAGCTGGGGTGTTTCCTGTGACCAGAAATACAACTGGCAGGTCGGATTCTTTAACCAGGTCCTCTCTCAGGTAAGTGGCCAGTACGTTGACGACCATTACCAGCCGGAGATCGCCGGTCGTTTTTCCGCGATGCCCTGGTACGACGAATGTTCCGGTGGTCGTGGCTATGCTCACTTCGCCATTTCAGGCTCTGTCGGAAATCCTGACGGCGGGGGACCGAACAATGCAGCTCGATACCGGACAAGGCCCGAAGCCAGAACGACCAACCGCTGGCTGGACACCGGAACGATCGCCGGTGCCGAGGAGAACATGCTGATCGGCCTTGAAGGCGTGATCAACATCGGTGCCATGCAGATTGTCGGTGAGTACCAGCGTGCAAACGTAACCCGATCCGCGGCCTTCGGTAACGGACTGGAATTCGATGGCGGTTATATCCAGGTTGGTTACTTCCTGACCGGTGAGCACGCTCCATGGGACCGCAAGCGTGGCAAGCTCGCTCGTGTAAAACCGTTTGAAAACTTCTTCGCTGTTCGCGATTGCGACTGCAACATCCGTCGGGGTTGGGGTGCGATTCAGCTCGTATCACGCTACTCGTGGGCCGACCTCACCGATGAGGACATCTTCGGTGGTGAAGCGAACTCTCTGACGACCGGATTCAACTGGTGGTTCAACCCGTATTCGAGACTTCAGTTCAACTGGATCATGGGCGATGTTGAAGACAACGGTGGTGCCGGCTTCGGCGACTACAACGTCATCGGTGCACGTTGGATGGTCGACTTCTAAACCCGCCACGCGGGAAGCGATGTGCCTCGATGATCGGGGCACGTACATATTCGAAAACAAACTGATCAATACCCTGAATGGATAAAATCATGTCAAGGATGGCACTTAGTACTCTGGTCTTCGCCGCAGCTTTGATGTTTGCAGGTGGTGTTTGTGGACCGCAAACAGCATCAGCGCAACAGGATTGCGGCTGTGGTTCGCTGGATTGCGGTGGATGTGCAGAAGCCCCTGCGTGCGACGCAGGAACGCGGCAATCCATGCTGGATCGACTTCGCAGATTGCGCCGGCCACGTCGGAATTGCCCTCAATGCGATTGCGAACACTGCACGCTGGAAGTTTCACCGACCGAGGTCAGCCGCACATGTTTTCAGGTCGAGCAAAAGCAGATCTGTATTCCTGCCGTCCGGCTTCCGTGGATGGACTGCTGTCCCGGGAAAAGCTGTGTTCGGACCGTCAACGTACTGACGGTTCACAGATACAAATGCCCGAGCTGTGAATATACATGGTCGGTTCAAGAGCCTGAGATCGCACAGCCTGTTGACTGTGATCCATGCCAGTCGGGATTCGCCCCGCCAGTTCAACAATTCAACTACGTTGAAGGCATGAACATGCACAACCCGGGCCCGGGCTATGACGTACCCGTCTATGATGCTGGAAACCTGCCGATGCAGCCGACTCCGGCAAACGTCGTCCCGATGGAACAGCTTCCGGCCGCTCCACGATCAGGAAACCAGCCCTGAGCTGACACCTGATCTTTGAGACAAAAAAAAGCCCGTGACCTTCCGGTCACAGGCTTTTTGCATTTTGCTACCAAGTCACTCCTAAACAGGAACAACCAGGTCACCGCGAACGGTCGAGCCGACACCGACGCGGAATTCTGTGTCGATTCCAGACGCCTGATTCGTCAGGTTTACAAGGTCGATGCGGGTCGAACCGATCTCAAGAGTATCCATGCGGTAGGTACCCCAGATCTGGTTAACAATTCGAAGCGATCCTTCAGAGAATTCCCCGCCATTGACGTTCAAGTTGATGATGAGGTCACGTCCGTTGAGACGGAACTTGAGATCCTCCAGGCCGTCCACTTCCGGGAAGGTCGGAATGAGGACAGTGTCACGTCCTGCACCACCCAGCTCGTTAATGGTATCGCTACCGTCGCCGATACCCCACTCAATGATGTCATTTCCACGGCCACCGGAGATGAAGTCGTTTCCGCCAAGGCCGCGGATATGATCTTCCCCGAAGTTTCCTCGGATGTCGTTGTCGAGGTGGTTTCCGATGAGCGTATCGTTGTTGACACTGCCAAGGGCGTTCTCAATTTCGACGCCGAAAGCGATCGCAACGTTGTCAAACGCGTTGCCGATAGAGCTTAGAGATCCTGCTCGCAGGTCAACGATCGAATCGATGATCGAACCTTCGCTGGAAAGTGTATCGGTTCCACCGCCATCCCAGATCGGCTCAACAAAACGCTGCTCACCGCCCCAGTATTCTGCAATGTCATACAGGTTGTCACCAACCGCGTGATCCATGTTTGCTCCATAGAGCTCCTGCAACATGTAAATATCGTACAGCTGGAAACGCCCCGGCGAGACGCCATCAAGGCGTTCGGTGTAGGACATGACGGTGTAGGTGTGGAATTCGGTTGCCGGAGGCAGAACTCTTGGCGGTGCCGAAGCATCGAATGGATGCTTCATACCGAGGGCATGACCGAGTTCGTGCATGAAAATCGTGAAAGCAGGATCCCCTTTGTTCCAATCGGTGATCGACATGAAGGCTGCATTGAACCACATGTCGCCGTTTGGCCCGAGATTGTCTTCGTCGATCCCGGGAGGCATCGCGTAGGCCGCGGCTTCTCCATCCGGGTTGAAGTAGTTTCCAAGACGGAGGATACCACCCTGCTGGAAGAGTTGATTGACTGACGAGTCGGAAACTTCATCAAAGTTAACGTTGATGATCTTCTCAAGGTCACGGAATCCACGGCGAGTCGCAACACGCTGTGGAGCCGTGAACGGGATAAACAAACCGTCCTGAGCTTCGCCTTCAGTAAAGGCAGGTGTTTCCATAAAGCTGAACGTAAGCCGTAGCGGTTGGCTGACTTCGTTCAGGTAGTTCGACCATGGGCCGGTACGAATATCAAGAGCTTCAAACAACTCCGGCTCTGTCCGGAATGTGACGCGTTTCCATTGGCTCTTGAAAGTACCGTTGTCGGCACGAACGTAGACGTCATCGAGACTTCGCGTTTCGAATACGCCCGAGCGGAAAGTAAGCTGATTCCGGAACTGGCTCGGTGAGAAACTGTAGATCCGGTCTGAATCAAGTTCCAGGCCGTTCCTCCGCAGAATACCACTGAGGGGATTCGGATTGCCATCAACGATTTCGTACCCGATCACAGACGGGCCATCATCGACTGACGGATAAAACGAATCGATCGGGAATTCCTGGAAGTGAATCGAAATGACGTTGTGATCGCCACCAATGATCGGGCGATCTACGTTTGCTACCGCAATTGTGTCTGCGTTGCTCCAGTATCTTCCGTCGCTGACGCGATAGCGGATCTGCTGTTGCATGTTGCGCTCTGCACCGATGAAAGTCAGGTCAAAGCGGTCGCTGAAGTTGAAGCGATGCCACTGCTTGGGAGCCAAAGCGTTTCCGCGGAACTCCATGTCACCGGCAAAACTGTGGTCGCTGGTGTTGTAGACCTCGAAGAACTTGAACGTGTTTCCATCGGCATCGGTACCATTGACCAGTGCGCCGAGAGGAATCTCGAAAGTAGTCGGTGCAATCGTTTCAACGTAGTCGACGGCAGGGCGATTCGAGTTTCGAATGATATCGCCAACAACCGATCGCAGGTTACTCCATTTTGCGCCGTCGTAGGCGAACACGTCCAGACGTTCGAATCCACCGCCAAGACCGAAGTAGTAAAGATCGTCAAATTCTTCCGGTGTGTAGTAGGCGTAGGTTGCCTGATCAACGATCTGCGTTCCCAGTCGCATGAAGCTGAAATCATCATTGCGATCGCGAACGAAGTATCGCGTGATCGGATGCCCATCAGGATCAGTCGCAGTGAAGATGTTTGAGAGCTTGAGTTTCTCGTTGGCCAGCAACGTGAAATCTGCCCCAGCGACGATTGGCTTGGTGTCATTGTCGCGGACGGTGTACAGATGAGCGACAGACGTAATCGCACTCCACGACGTGCCATCGTTCACGCGGATGCGTACACCTTCCATGTCGATGGCGGAGCCGCCGACGTAACGCAGAAGGTGCCGGTCTTCCCACGCGATTCGCGTTACGTCGCCGTTACCGAGATTGTTGTTCCCAAGGCGAAAATGACCGGAGGTCGCGTCGTCATTGAAGTCGAACACTTCAAGCATTGTGAACGCATCACCATCCGGATCGATTGCTGTGAAAAGATCAGTAACAGCTACAAACGAATTAAGAAAAACCGTTGTATCAATAGGTGTGACAATAGGTGCAGCCATAGCAGGCCTCAGAAAGAACTAGATCGATGATTAAATAAGGCAAGACCGTTCCGGGAATATTGCCGGGAGCATTATCAGCGTCTAATTGTAATTGGGCATTATGGATCTGCAATTAAACCCGAGGTTTCAACCGCATTTTTCAGTAGTTGAGATCACTCTCGCTCAAGTCGTTCTGTGCTTGAAACACTCGAAAATACGCCAGATTACCGAGTCTATGCCCGCATCATGATTCGTATCAAACTGACTACAACCACCCGGGGTGCCCTCCAAGGGAATCCAGGTGCGGCCGCTTAGATCGCGAACTCGGCTGACACGCATGCTCAAAGTACTGGCGAGCTGATTAGAAGAGGCGATTAAAACCGTTCAAGGCTGCGACCCTGTAAGCCTCGGCCATGGTCGGGTAATTGAACGTAGTGTTCATAAAATAGCGAAGTGAATTCTGCTCTCCGGGCTGCATCATTACAGCCTGCCCGATGTGGATGATCTCGGCAGCATTTACACCGAAGCAATGAACGCCGAGCAATTCAAGCGTGTCCCGGTTGAAGAGAATCTTCAGCATGCCCACCTGCCGGCCGATGATCTGAGCACGAGCCAGATCCTTGAAGTGGGCGATGCCGACTTCATAGGGTACCCTGGCCTCGGTAAGCTCCTTTTCCGTCCGGCCGATACAGCTGATCTCGGGGCTGGTATAGATCCCGGACGGAATATCGCCGGGAACGGCACAGCCCTCGTCGCTGTCCAGAATCCGGTTGGCCGCCGCGCGTCCCTGGGTATATGCTGCGCTGGCGAGTGATGGAAATCCAATCACGTCACCAACGGCATAGATGTTGTCGACCTGCGTCCTGAAACATCCGTCGACTTCAAGGTATCCTCGGCTGTCGGGAGTGAGGCCGATATTGTCGACACCGAGACTATCTGTGTTGCCCGTTCGACCGACCGCCCACAGAAGAATGTCAGTCTTCAGTTTTTTGCCGCTTTTCAAATGCGTGATGACTCCATCATCGCATCCCTCGATACGGTCATGATGCTCATTGTGACGAATCACCACTCCTCGCGAACGGAGGTGATAGCCGAGAGCGTCACTGATCTCGTCATCCAGAAAATCCAGCAGTTCATCTCTGCTGTTGACCAGATTTATCTTCACATCCATGTTCCGGAACATGGACGAATATTCGCACCCGATTACCCCGGCTCCATACACAGTCATACTCTGTGGATGCTCGGTCATTCGCAGGATCGTGTCGCTGTCGAAAATTCGCGGGTGGGAAAAGTCAACAGATTCAGGCCGATAAGGCCGCGAGCCGACCGCGATAACGAAATGATCCGCTGTCAGCTTTTCTGATTCACTGACCTCTATCGTGTTGGCATCAATGAAGCGGGCATGACCGGAAATTACCTTGACTCCGTTGCGACTATAAAACTTGCGTCGCATCTCAACTTGCGAGTCGATGATACCTCGCGCTCTTTGTCCCATATCCGAGACCGTCGGCCGGGCGCGGGGTCCGGCAGAAGCAATCAATGGGTGATTCAGCGCTTCGGTGGCCTGGAAGATTGCGGTTCGCAGAGCCTTACTGGGAATCGTACCCCAATGCGTGCATCCACCGCCGACGCGATCGTATTTCTCGATCACGATCACGCTTTTGCCCGATTTGGCCAGCTGCATTGCAGCTCCCTCGCCGCCGGGACCGGATCCAATCACGATGACGTCAGCGTTTCGTTCCATCATATTTTCTTAGTGTGAGGTTGCTCGGTTGACGGGATTGTTGCAAACACCCCGGGGATGAGCAATGTGGTGATGATTGAGGTGATTTTGAGATAACGGTGGCAAAGAGACCGGTGACAACGAGATGGCATAGCGAACCAAATGTCTTTGCCGACCAGGTTGGCGGCTGACAGAAGACCTGCTTTGCCGCGAGCTACCTCGCCATAGCAAAGCGATCGCCCACTTTCAGGAAATCAAACAGAGGATCGTGATCGCCGCACAGCATTCCGACCAGCTGCCTCCCGATAGCCGGGACGAACTTGAATCCGTGCCCGGATAGCCCCGCCGCAAAGACAACATTCTGATTGCCACCGGAATGATCAATTACGAAATGCTCGTCGGGTGACTTTGTATAAAGACACTGACTGAAATGAACGATCCGCTTTCTCGTCTGGTGAAAATAGTCGTCGATAAATTTCTCGATGCGCTCGCGATCATTTTCATCAATTTCGCGATTGATTGACTCAGGTGAATCAAGGACTTCACCACCGGAGTGCTCTGCGAATTTGACTCCGAGATAATCGATCTCCGGAAATCCGTAGAAGCATCCGTCTTCGTTTTCGAAAAAGAAACACGGAAAGCCATTGGCGGCTTTGATGTCAATTCGATCCAGTTGATACCAGTGTTGTTGTTTGCGCACGATCTGCAGCCGGGAATCGACTTCGGGAATCAACTGGCAGCTCCAGGAACCGGCCGCAATAATCAAACGGCGAGACTTCAGAACCTGCTCACCTTCTTCTGAAGTTACGACAACACTAATCGTCCCGTCATCTTCAACCGTCCACGACTTCGCGGTCGTATCAGTCAGGATATTTACTCCCTCCTCCATCGCCCGTTTAACCCAACTTGCCACACATCTTTCAACGCGAAGATATCCCGCTTCGCGCTCGAAAATTCCGGTCACGTTTCGGGGCACCTTTAATACCGGATATCGCTGTTCAATTTCTGCCGGGGAAAGAAATTCTACGTCCAGATCGTGTTCTTTCACGCTCGATTTCAATCCTTGAATAACGGCTCCACCCGGATCACCTGTTTGCAAAACCCCCGTTCTTCTAATGAGTTCGGTTGTTGTTTGTGATTGAATCTCATCCCACAACTCAAAAGAACGTTGTGCCAGAGGCACATAGTCTTGATGTTCAAAGTAGGCAGTACGGATAATTCGGGTTTGTCCATGTGAACTTCCAAACGAATGTGCTGTACCGAATCGGTCGATACCGAGAACTTCCCAGCCTTTTTTTGCGGCAAAATACAGCGCACTGCTGCCAACGCCGCCAAATCCTAGTACGATACAGTCAATGGTTTTCGAACCGTCAGACATTTTTATGGAGACTCTTATGAAATTGGTGACACGATTCTTTGCGATCTTCGCGATCGCAACGCTCGTTCTCGCTGCTGGTTGCGGTGAGGAAGGTGGCGATACACCTGCCAACGATGGCGACACGCCAGCAGCCAACGGTGGTGACGAAGGTGGCGATGATGGTGGTGATGATGACGCCGGTGCCGGCGATGACGAATCAAGCTCGAATGGTGCTGGCGTATCCAACACCACTCAAGTTTCTTACACCGTCGATGGCATGCGCTGAGCCGGTTCTTGAGGCGCCAAGCTCAAGAGTGAGCTTGAACAGTTGCCGGGCGTAACTGATGTCGTCACTGGAAATGGTAGTTGTACTGTAACGTTTGATCCGGAGCAATTCGATCCGGTGGATGATGTTACCGACGTGTCATTCGAGATGACGGTCAACGAATAACAATTATCAACAACGTGCTCTGCGTTTTGCTCTGGCAATCGCGGATGACACTTTGAAATAAAATGGACGGTACGCCTCGCGGCGTGCCGTCTTTTTTTGTTCGTGCTCGCGCATAAGGATTCCGTTGTCTTCGGATCTCCGTACCATTCTTCCTTTTTGTCTCAGGATTCAGTCATGAGCACCGGCTCAAAACAAAACCGGTTAAGCATCATGCACCTGATGATGTGGACTGCCGGTATCGCACTGGCGATCACCATCGCCGGGGGAATCAAGTGGTTAAGGACGACGGCCGCTTATCAGTATTCTCAGTGGCCCTACCAGACGGAGATGGACACGTTTGATTACATGGCGGCAGTTGTTTATGGAACGAGCGTCGTGCTGTTTCTCTTTGCGGTTCGAAGCCCCGATTTCTGGTCGAGCCCCGGCAAGATCGTGATGATGATCATGGCGCTGATGTGCGTACTGGACTGGGTTCTGACGATCGCGGCCAGCGAATGGGTGCTGCACCAGTCAAGCTTCAGCCAGTACCCGTTGCCGGGAATCTACTTTGCCAATCTTGCTCCGGCAGTCGGCTATACGCTTTCCATCCCGTTAACGATTTTCATCCTGTGCTTGGCCAGAACGCCGGGCCTCCGCTGGCGAATAACGTGGTTTTGTTTCCTGTTGTTCGGAACCATGATGTTTCTGCTTATCTGGGTGCCTGACCGGACCGTTTACAAACTTCCTCATCCAGTAAGAAACTGGTACTTCGAGTGCGCAATCGGCCTCCCGATGGTTGCGATGTTTATTGCATTCTCTATCGACTTGATCAGGCGATCGAAAGTCGACTGGTGGACGACAGTGGCTTGCACGCTTCTTCCATCGATCTGGTTGTTGCATGTAAGTCTGACAGCCGTTTCCCGGATTTAGGCGTCAATGGACGACGCTCAGGCCACGGACCGGGGCTGGTTGAGAATTCGCCGGAACACAATCGCTGACAACCGGGTACAATGAAGACATGTCCAGTGGCAACTCATCAACGGCCGGAAAACAACACGATTTCGCGACGACATGCTGGAGCATGATTCGCGAGGCCGGCGCTGAGGATTCTGACATTGCCAATTCGGCCCTTCAGGAACTCTGCCAGCAGTACTGGTATCCGCTTTATTCGTTTGTGCGGCGACAGGGGCTCGACTCCAACGCAGCCGCCGATGTAACCCAGGCCTTTTTCGCCGATATTCTGCAGCGTCAAGACCTCGGAAACGCCAATCCGGAACTCGGCCGTTTCCGCTCTTTTCTTCTCGCATCGGTGAGAAATTTCCTCAACAACGAGCGGGATAAGGATCGAGCCCAGAAACGGGGAGGCGGTAACAAACCGCTATCGATCGACTTTGCCGACGCAGAAGGCAGGTATCTGCAACATCCGGCGGACAATGAAACTCCCGAGTCACTTTTTGAAAAGCAATGGGCACTTACATTGCTGGGCAGAGTCGAAACGCGGCTGCGCAAAGAGTTCGAGAAGCGAGGAAAGGCACATGTCTTTGCAGAACTGAAGATATTTCTCGCAGTAAAGAGTCAGTAATCGACTCTGGCGACAGCTGCCGCTGGTTTGTCGATGACCGAAGTTGCGGCGAAGGTAGCCGTGCACCGGATGCGGGCACGTTTCGGGGAACTGCTTCGGTCTGAAATACAGGCAACCGTCGAATCTGACGACAATATCGATGCTGAAATACAGCACTTATTCTCGGTCCTGCAGAGCCCGTAGCCTCGAAAAGCCGTTGCGAATCGAGGCTTTTTGAAATGCCGGAAAATAATTCCGGAATCCGTGTAACCTTTGTCTGATTTTCCTTCTTTGATAATTGAAGCCGGAGAAAATCAGGAAAAGCCATGAATTCAACCACCCGTGAAAACCGCTCCTGCCCGGAATGCGGCAGCAATCTCTCGGACAGCCATCCAACGGCTCCGTGCCCTGCCTGCCTGATGCAGTTGGGCCTTAGCGCCGGAAACGGCGGTCATACCGCAACTGTTGTCCCGACGATCGCTCATCCTTCCTCCGGAACCGAAAACGACGACGGATTCTCCCGTCAGCAGAATATTCCCGGACTTGATGAACTGTCAGAACAATTCCCGCAGCTTGAAATTCTTCACATCGTCGGCCGCGGCGGCATGGGCACGGTTTACTGTGCTCGCCAGAAATCGCTGAATCGCCTTGTTGCGCTCAAGGTGATCAAGCCGGAAGCGAAGGACCGCGCAGATTTTGCGGATCGCTTTATTCGTGAAGCCCGCGCACTGGCACAACTGAATCACCAGAACATCATCACCGTTCACGATTTCGGTCAGCATGAAGACACCTATTTCTTCATCATGGAGTACGTGGACGGGATCAACCTCCGGCAGATGTTGCAAAGTCACAAACTGACTCCGCAACAGGCGCTGCAGATTGTTCCAGCGGTTTGCGACGCTTTGCAATATGCTCACGACAAGGGAATCGTTCACCGCGACATCAAACCTGAGAACATTCTCATCGACACCGCAGGACACGTGAAAATCGCTGACTTCGGACTGGCGAAACTGCTGGATAAAGACACCCGTTCCGGACCAACGCTTACGCAGGCGCATCAGGTAATGGGCACGATGCACTACATGGCTCCTGAACAGATTGAAAAACCGCTATCGGTGGACCATCGTGCGGACATCTACTCACTGGGAGTTGTGATCTACGAACTGCTTACCGGTGAACTTCCGCTCGGTCGATTCGCGCCACCTTCGCGGAAAGTCCAGGTGGACGTTCGACTCGACGAAATCGTGTTGCACACCCTCGAGAAAGAACCCGAACTTCGATATCAGCGAGTCAGCGATGTCAAAACTGATATGCAGTCGGTAGCGGACGGCTCTTATTCTGAAGGTTCGTACAGTCCCGAAATTGTTGAGCCTGTCGTTCATAATGATCCGGCATACCACCACCAGCGCACCTATGCTTCGGCAACACAGATTGAGTCGGCAGCCCAAATGGCTCCTGCCGCCTACGGGAATCCGCGACAGGCTCCGATCGTGGCGCCGATGGCGGCCAGCGTTGCACCGACAGTTGCCCCGGCCCCTCCGGTCAAAGCGACTGAACCTGTCCAGAAACCGGGAACATTCCCTGCCGCCAGTTTCTGGACCGCGTGGAGGTCAGGCCAGACGTACAAGAATATGCTTTACCTGTTGATGTCTTTTCCGTTGGGCATCATCTATTTCGTCCTGGTAGTTGTTGGACTCTCCACTGGTATCAGCCTGGTCATAGTCTGGATCGGTCTGTTGATCCTTCTCGGGTTGTTCCTCGCGATTCAGGGCATCTCCGCTTTCGAACGCGGACTGGTTTCGACGATGCTCAATACGAAAATAAACAAGCGTCAACGTATACGGCCACGAGAAGATCTGACCGTTCTTCAACGAGCCGGCCGGATGTTCCTGAACCCGGATTCGTGGCTCGGCGTGCTCTATATGCTGGGCAAATTTCCGCTGGGAATCATCTCGTTCGTATTCCTCGTCGCTCTGACGGCCGTTTCGATCTCGTTCATTCTGTCACCGATCGCGATGGTTCTACCGGAAGACATAACAGACAACGATCTGCCATTCGTATTGCGAATGCTTGCCACGATCCTGCTACCCATCATCGGCGTACCTCTGCTTTGCTCATCGGCGTACGTGTTCAACGGAATCGCATGGCTTCACGCACGCTGGGCACAGATCTGCCTTGGCCGTAAATAAAGCAGGACATCTGGTTCAGATAGAATTTGTTCAGCAAAAAAAAAGCGTTCCGGAGAGTGATCCCCGGAACGCGTTTTTTGTTAGTTGACCCGGGTTTAGAAATTCGGAGTCGGTGGGCGATAAGTCTCCGGGTCAATCGTTTTGAACCAGTCGATCGTTTTCTGCAAACCTTCGCGGAGCGATATTTTCGGCTCCCAGTCTAGCTTCGCTTTGGCCAGTGTGATGTCAGGCTGGCGACGCGTTGGATCATCCGGCGGCAGCGGCATGTACACCATCTTTGATTTGCCGCCGGTCAGTTCGATCGCGAGCTCTGCAAGTTCTTTGATCGTGTACTCGCCGGGGTTGCCGAGGTTATAAGGTCCGATGACGTCGTCCGGCGAATTCATCAGCCGGATAAACCCCTCGACCAAGTCATCGCGATAACAGAATGATCGGGTTTGTGATCCGTCACCGAAGATCGTAATGTCCTCACCACTCAATGCCTGCCGGATAAAGTTGCTGACGACACGTCCATCAAACGGATGCATGCGAGGGCCGTAGGTATTGAAGATCCGACAGATCTTGATCCTCATTTTATGCATGCGGTGATAGTCCATGAACAGCGTTTCTGCTGCTCTTTTACCTTCGTCGTAGCAGGCACGAACGCCGATCGGATTGACACATCCACGATACGATTCCGGCTGTGGATGAACTTCAGGATCACCGTAGACTTCACTGGTTGAAGCCTGGAAGATTCTGGCGTTGCACCGTTTGGCAAGGCCCAGCAGGTTGATAGACCCCAGCACGGAAGTCTTCATCGTTTTAATGGGATTGTACTGGTAGTGGCCCGGAGCAGCCGGACAGGCGAGGTTGTAAATCTCGTCGACTTCCAGAAAAACGGGACGGGTCACGTCGTGCCGGATCAGTTCGAAATTGGGCTTGTCCAACAGGTGCGAGACGTTGGTTTTCTGGCTGGTGAAAAAGTTATCCAGACAGATGACATCATGCCCGTCTTCGATGAGTCGTTCACAGAGGTGGGATCCAAGAAATCCCGCGCCTCCGGCAACGAGAATACGCTTGAGAGGAGATGACACTGAATTCTGCTCCATTCAATTTCGGCGAGTCAGTTACGGCGAGTCGCGTGATGGTTTGCGGGATTCGATTCGCAATCGTCATCCTCGATATCCGGTCATCCGTCGCCGGCCACGCAAATTTTCAGCCGCTAAGTATAAATTCATGTGTGAAATCCGCACAGGTCTACCTGAGACGGCTTTTTCAACCAATCTGATGCAGTGGATCAGGAAACATGTATCCGGAGATTTCGACGCCCTACAGGTTCACACGGAAGACTGAGCCCCTGCCGGCCCGTATCGTCTGGTCCATCGCCTCGTACCGGCGATGAGTTCCCGTATAGCCGCTAACCAGCGGCCCAACCGGTTCGAACTCAAATCCCATTTGCAGTAGACTGCGTGCGATAATAAGCCCACGAAGAGTCAACAATGAAAACGCTTACCACTTACAACGGTTTGGAGATTCCTGCCGTCGGTCTCGGGACATGGGAGATTCCTCCTGAAACTGCCGCCAGCGCGGTTGAAACCGCAATTGAGTCCGGATATCGCCATATTGATGGTGCGATGATCTACCTCAATGAGCAATGGGTCGGCGAAGGAATTGAAAAGGCTATCGGTCGCGGACTTGCCGGGCGTGACGATCTCTGGGTCACCTCAAAACTATGGAATGACTCCCATCGCGCCGAACATGTGCGTCCGGCAATCGAAAAAACACTGTCCGATTTACGGCTCGATTATCTGGACCTGTATTTGATTCACTGGCCTGTGGTCCATCAACACGGAGTGATCCGCCCCGAATCAGGCGATCAATTTGTCAGCCTCGAGGAGGTTCCGCTGTGGGAAACCTGGCAAGCGATGGAGGAAATCTGTGCCGCCGGACTGTGCCGGTCAATCGGAGTTTCAAACTGCAGCGCCCGTAAGATCGACGGCATTCTGGAGAATGCGAAAGTCAAACCGGTCGTCAATCAAGTTGAGTCTCATCCCTATCACCAGCAAAAAACACTGAAAGACTACTGCGACCGCAACGGAATCCTGATGACCGCTTATTCCCCGCTCGGATCCGGCGGACGTCCTCAGCGGTTGCTGAAGAATGACGAGCCCTCGCTTTTTGAGAATGAAGTCCTGAAAGAGCTTGCGGCAGCCCGCGGGTGCACTACAGCTCAGATCATGATTGCCTGGGCAGTTTGCCGCGGCAGTCTTACGATCCCCAAGTCCTCTAATCCGCAACGCCAGCGTGAGAATCTGGAAGCAATGAATATCGACTTAGCCGACGATGAACTCGGAAAAATCGCCGACCTTGAACGAGGCTACCGGTTTATTGACGGGACTTTCTGGGAGATGGAAGGCGGACCATACACTGTCGCCAATTTGTGGGATGAGTAACCAACGCGGACTGTACGTCTGTCACCGCTGAGTCACTCGAATGTGGCCTCGCTCATTCGAATGTGGCATCGCATGTCGTGCAGAGCACGCGCCCGCAATGCACGATTGGGATGTTCCTCCTTGCAATTCGGCGGTCGTTGTGAATTGTCCTGCGATTCCATCTTTAATACGCGGAGTTCCGGTGGTAGTTTAGCCGGATACATTTTGACTGACCCAAGCCAGAGAATAGCGGTCCCTTGAAGACACTTGAACGCAGATTAGGACTAGGCGCAGTTGTTGCGATCAGCATCAGCGCAATGCTGGGCAGCGGAATTTTTGTTCTTCCGGGACTGGCCGCTGCTAAGACCGGACCGATGGTCTTTCTTGCTTATCTCGTAGCAGGAATCACGGTCCTACCGGCAGCCCTTTCCAAAGGTGAACTCGCAACAGCGATGCCGACTTCCGGCGGAACCTACATCTATCTCGAACGGACATTCGGGCCACTGGTCGGAACTATTTCCGGCCTCGGTCTCTGGCTGTCCCTGCTCCTCAAAAGCGCCTTTGCGCTGGTTGGTTTCAGCGCCTATCTGGCGGTCCTTGTAGATGACGTCAATCTGAAACAGGTAGCCATTGTTCTGCTGTTTGTGATCACCATACTGAACATCCTCGGCGTCAGCCTGATCAGCAAGATGCAGAAGTTCATCATTATGGCAGTGATGGCTGCACTGGCAGTGCTGACATTCACCATGGTCGGCAGTTCGGACCCTACGGTTCTGGACGAAGGCTTCTCAAAAGGTGCGTCAGGCTTTTTCGCTGCCACCGCGTTCGTCTACGTTTCCTACGCCGGGGTGACCAAAGTGGCCGCCATTGCGGAAGAGGTAAAGGATCCCGGAAGAAACCTTCCCTGGGGAATTCTTATCTCATGGGGGATCGTAATGACCGTGTACGTCCTCGTTGTATACGTGCTGGTCACTACTGTTCCGATCAAAGAACTGACCAACTCAAAAGGTAGTGGATACCCGGACCTGCATCCCATTTACACGCTTGCCGTTGTAGCGGGTGGTAAACCGGCGGGAATTGCGGCAGCGCTGCTGGCGATCGTAACGATGATCTCCATGGCCGTTGCGGGACTGCTGGCCGCTTCGAGGTTCCCGTTTGCAATGGCACGGGACCAGTTGGTTCCCGATGCAGTTCAAAATATCAGTGCAAAATTCAAGACACCGGTCAACGCGATCATCGCGACGGCTATTGTCATGTGTTTCAGTATTCTGTTCCTGCCAATCGAACAGATTGCAAAACTCGCCAGCGCACTGATCATTCTCGGCTTCGTTCTTGAATGCGGAACCGTCATCATTCTTCGTGAAAATGCCAGCGCCTGGTACAAGCCGGAGTTCCTTTCTCCGCTGTATCCATGGCTGCAGATTGCCGGAATCGTCAGTGGTGTATTGCTACTGGTCGCGATCGGTGTAACCAGCCTCGCCGCCATTGCCGTCATCGTGGTCGCCGGGACAATCGCCTATTTCTGCTACGGCCGGAAAAAGACAACCCGCAAAGGCGTGATCGCCAAGATGGGACGTCGAACCGACCTGCTTCACGTTCCGGAGTACAAGGTCTCACTTCTCGACAGGCAAAGGCCTGCCAACGCAGCCGTCGTTGTTTCCCTGTTCGGAACCGAACGGTCACCTGAAACACTGGTAGAAATGGGGGCATGTCTGGCGCATGGTCGCGCCCTGAAAGTACAGCACATCAAAGCCATTCCTGAACAGTTGTTTCTGTCCGACGGAATGGAGGAAGACCGCCACTCCGTTGCACTCCGGCGACGGATCCATGCAATGGCGGAGGAAGACACGAGCGTTCGGCTCACGTACGAGAAGACGGTTTCACGAGATGTTGTTCAAACCATCCATGATGTCGCCGGTCGCCTTGACAGTGAATGGGTGTTGATGGAAGCGGCAGATCGCAATAGTTTCGGAATTTCGTTTCAAAATCCGGTCGGCTGGCTTCAGGATCATCTTCCTTGCAATCTGGCAGTGTTCAAAGACGCAGGAATCCGGTACATCCGGCAGATTCTCGTATTCCCTGAACCTGGTCCGCATGACTCACTTGTCGTTGCGACGTCAGACAGGCTGGCTCAGGTTTTGAAAGCAGAACTGAATTTCGTCTGCTTCTCCGGAACAAAAGAGGATGAAGCAACGAAGAAAGAACGACGCGACTACATCGAACAGATGCGTGCGTTGTGCCGCAGCAACACTTCACTTGTCGAAGTCGAAGGACGGGACGAATTTTCAGCCGTCGGAAACGTAACGTCCGGCTACGACCTGCTGGTTATGGGCGCGGCTCCAAACCGGACCATGGCTGGGAGACTCTTCGGAACTGACAAAGACAAACTGACCGCGGGCGCCGGTTGCTCAGTGCTCTGGTTGAAGACTCCGTTCATTCAAACCAAGATTTCTGACACGGTAGCCGAAAACGTTGCCATCGACGAAAACTTCGATTTAATGGCACATGTAGACAGCCAGTGCATCCGTGCAAATGTCGACGTTGACAAGAAAGAGTCAGCTTTTCTGGCGGCCGTCGATTCACTCGCAGTTCATTATCCGGACATCAGTCCGATTGTGATTCAAACAGCGCTCTGGGAACGTGAACAGTTGCAAAACACATTTGCCGGTTCCGGTGTCGCAATGCCGCATGCCGTTCTCAACCATTCCGGAGCGACGGACTCGACGGTGATGCTGATGACGACGCGACGGCCGGTCGACTACGATACAGGCAACGAGGATGAAGCAGATGTCTTTATTGTCACGACGCGTCGACCTGATGACGCGCAGACCCATCTGAACATCCTTGCTTCGGTCTCGCGGCTCTGCCTTGACACTTCATTCCTTGAACTTGCCCGCGCTGCCAGGTCCGATGAGGAATTGCTGGAATCATTGCGAAAGAGCTTTCAGTCGCTCAAAGGTGCCGCGACGAGTTCATAGGTGGTCAACCGACGCGACTTGCGTGAGTTGAGAGCCGGCAATGTGACATCGATTCTGGAATCCAGGCAAATACAGTTGGCGGATTTCGCCAATAGTCACTGACAATGTGCGTTTTGTGATGACTGGATGTCCGAGTTGCGCAAATTGTCACCAGCCCGGAACGCATGCGAAATTGCCGGCCAATGATTAGAATACGCAGAGTCTAATTATTTGCCGGAGCCGACATGCGCATTGCAAACTCTTTGTTTCCGCTGCTTTTGTTCTGGGCGATTGTCTGTTCCAACTCCGTCCAACTTACTGCCCAGGTCTGGCCTGCATTCAGGCACGACAATGCGCGATCTGGAAGCGTTGATGCTCAACTCGATGCCTCGCGCCTTGAACTGCAATGGACATGGCAATCTGAAGTACCACCTCAGCCGGCCTGGGACGGGCCTGCGCAGTGGGACGCCTACAACCTGATCCGCGATCTTCCGGCCATGCGCCAGTACGACGCGTGCTTTCATCCGGTCAGCGATGGCAAGCTATTGTTTTTCGGCTCGTCCAGCCAGGACACGCTAACCGCTCTGGAAATAGACGGTGGCTCGAAGGCGTGGTCCTACGTTGCCGGTGGCCCGATTCGTTTGGCGCCTACGGTACACAATGACTTCGTTCTTTTCGGATGCGATGACGGATTCGCCTACTGCTTGAACAGGAAAACCGGCGAGTTGATCTGGAAATTCAATCCATCCAACCACAGCTCTGCGATTCAACGACGCCTAATCAACAATGACCGGCTGATCAGTTTTTTCCCGATCCGCACCGGGATCACCGTTCGTGACGGGGTCGCGTATTTTGGTGCCTCGTTTCTACCATGGAATGAGTCATTCCTCTGCGCCGTCGATGTCGAGACGGGTGGTATGAATTCAGAGCTCGACACATACGTCACATCGCATTCCAGTATGACTCTTGAGGGGTCCCTGCTGGTTGCTGATGACAACTTGATCGTACCGCAAGGCCGCGTAGCGCCGTTGATGTTCAACCGCAGCAATGGAGAAGCCCTCGGCAGCCTGGCAGGTGGCGGTGGAGTCACGATCGTCCTGACGGAGGAAGGCGACATTGTTCGCGCCGAGGGCGGGCGTGATGCCCGAAGTGGTCAAGTCGGTGTCTTCCAAGGAAGAGAACGGGTTGCATCGTTCCCGAGAGGGCGCGCGATGGTGGTAACTGACGATCGCTTTTTCGTCATTGACGGTCAGAAGCTGTTCTCTGCTGAACGCGAATCAAACGAGCTCTTCTGGAGTTGCGAAGTAGATGAGCCGCTCGAGATTATTCTTGCCGGAGAACATCTGTTTGTCGGTGGACGTGATCACGTCACCGCCATCGACGTAAATAGCGGAGATGCCGTGTGGTCGAGTCCGGCCGAGGGTCGCGTATTCGGTCTTGCCGTTGCCGGAGGTTCTCTCATCGCATCAACGGATGCGGGAGCAGTTCATGCTTTTGCACCAACAGCATCGGCTGAGTGGAGTTCGATTCAGGAATCAACGGGGGATGATTGGGTGTCTCCGCCTGTAGCGCCGGTCCGCGAGCGAAACCTTGTTCATCGCTGGGTCTTTCATCGCTCGGCAATGTCAACAGGAAATGGCGCGGTCGATGGCACCACCGTCATGAGTGTTGAAGTCCGGGATCAAGCAGGCGATACAGGACTGGACCTGACCGGAACGGCGAAAATGATCCGGGTTGGCGATGCAGATTCTGTCGAAGCGATCGAACTTGACCAAAGCTATTTTCCAATTGATAAACCAACGGCCGAATCACTTCCGACGCAGGAAATCTCTATCGAAGCCTGGGTTCGAGTTGACCAACCGCTCACCTGGGGCGGTATTGCCGGCTATTTGCAGGATGATGGTTCAATCGAACGAGGCTGGATTCTCGGCTTTCGTGATGACAAGTTCTGTTTCGGTGTTGCCGGTGGACGCAATGGACTGACCTACATGAATGCAACAGATGCGTTTATGCCGGGAGCCTGGAACCATGTTGTTGGAACCTACGATTCCGATGAAATGAGACTATATGTCAACGGCTCGCTTGCCGCTTCCAGTCGTGAACAATCAGGACCTCTGTTCTGTGAGGGCAACCTTCACTTTGCAATTGGTGCCTACAAGGATGAAAACGAACTTTATCCGCTTCAGGGTGCGTTGCACGAAGTCCGAATATATGCGACGGCTCTCGACGCCCCCACTATTTCCCGATCCTTCCGTGCGCGGGCTAACGATTTCAAGGGAGCAGTTCTGGCGGCACCGGCAGCAACGGAGGACTTTGTTGAAACGGGACCCTACGTACGTTTCACTGCTCCGGGGACGGCGGAGGTGACTTACACGACCCTCGAAAACTGTCCGACAGTTCTTGAGTTGATAACTGAAGGAAATATCGAACGATTTGCAGAATCGAATTCAACTCAACAACACAAAGTAACGCTTTCCGATCTGCCGTTGCGAAGAGATCTGCAATTCCAGATTCTCGACAGAGACTCCACAGATTCCAGCAGGTCTGAGAACTATGCCATCGACACTCATTTTGACTGGACTCAAACTCGAGGCGAGACATCCGAAGAGATTGCAAACCTGATCGCCAATAGTCCCAACCCACGCGGGCTGGCGTTCGTGATGGGAGTTGAGAATCGTGAACGAGCTGAAACGCTTGCCCGCGAAAGTGAGTTCAATGTCGTGCTGGCCGTTGGAAGTGAAACCGTCGCGAAGGCGATACGCAACGAGATCCAAAATGATGAAACCCTCTTCTACGGAAACGACCTGAGCGTGATCGTAGCCCCTGTCGAGGAACTTCCGGCGGTTAGTGCTTCGGTCGTTATCAGTAGCAAGAACGACGATTTTGTTCGAAGACTTGTCCGACCCGAGGGCGGTGTTCTGTCTGACGGCAACTCGGTTGTCTGGAAACGCGATGCACTAAAAGGTTCCGGGCAGTGGACCCACATGTACGGTCGTGCTGATAACAGTGCATTTGGAGGCGAACATCTTTCAGATGTATCCAATCGCGAAGACCTGATGACGCAGTGGATCGGCCGACCGGGTCCGCGCTACCAGACTGATCGCCAGAACCGCAAGCCGTCCCCGCTCGCTGCCGGAGGACGTCTGTTCCTGCAGGGGCAGCAAAGAATGATTGCTCTCGACAGCTACAGCGGCACGGTTCTCTGGAGTGTCGAATCACCCACTGTGATGCGCTGGAATGTTCCACATGATTGCTCCAACTGGTGCGCTGACGATGACGGAGTCTATGTGGCTGCGGAAGACAAGGCGTGGTTTATCGACGGACGCAATGGAGAGGTTAAACGGGAATTCGAGCTACCCGGCGAACCGGACAATCACCACTGGGGCTTCATCTCCAGATTCAACGATCAACTGATCGGATCATCCGTTCGTACAGACGCGATCTATTACGACTGGTGGGGACCGTCAAAGTGGTTCGACTCCACCGGTGGCGACGACACTCACGTCGTTGCCGGCGAACAGCTTTTTTCGCTTGACCATCAATCCGGCGCGCAGCAGTGGACCTATGACGGGCTCGTGCTTCATCCGACGATCACCATCATGGATGGCAGTATCTATTTTGTTGAAGACAAAACGTCGGCACACATCGAAAGCGAAAACCGGCGAATCGCAGTGGCTAATGGCCAGCAATATGAACTGGTTTGCCTGGATTCAAAGTCGGGCGAAGTGAAATGGAAGAACGCTCTGGACTCATTTACAGGACACGTATCCTGCATATATCTGGCTGGAGGCGGCGAAGAAGAATTGCGCCGACTTGTTCTGGTCGCGTCTGAATCGACAACCGGAGAATTTGATGTCCGGACGTTTAATCCCGTTTCGGGCGGCACTCAATGGCAACGAACCGTCGAGTGGGAAACGAATCACCATGGCAAACACATTTCCCGGCCGGCAATTCAAGGCGAACTTCTCTATCTCCGCCCCGAAGTAATGAACCTTGCGGACGGGGAGACCATTCATCGTGGATTCCCGGGCGGCCACGGGTGCTCCAGCTACACACTCAGCACCAACGGTCTGTTTTCGCGACTTGGCGAGACGACATGGTGGGACGTTCGAAACGAGAAGGTCAACCGGTTCGATCGCATCCGGACTGACTGTTGGATCAGCGTAGTACCGGCGCAGGGAATGATCTTGTCGGCTGAAGGCGGCGGCGGTTGCTCGTGCGGAACATGGCTGGAAACATCACTTGGCTTCCTCCCGCGAAGCGTGGACGAGGAGCTTCCCGAAGAATGACATCGCTTCAGATTCCCTCCATTCCGGCTCATCATCACATGCGATGGAAATGCAGCAGTTCATCTTGGGCGTTCGTTGTCGCCCTCGTGACGTTGTTGTTTCTGGTTGGGCCAACATCAGACGTGGCAGCGGCAACGCACAACAGCTCGTTGCGCAAGTCGGAATTGCGCCCGCACAAAATACATCCCTGCAAATACAGCGTTCGAGACGTCGCATTCGTCGACCTGAACCCGTATCAGTGGCAATTGCATTTCCAGGCCTCCTCCAGCCCGACTGAAGAACAGAAAAATATGCTGCGGGATCGGCTTGACCGGTCCAATGTCAGCTATCTCTGGTCGGACGATCGAGAAGGACAGGATTCCACGGAAGCGAATCCCGGTGAAGGCAGTATGCCCCTGATTTCGTTGCGGCGCGGTGATTTGACTACCGACATCAGTGCAGACTTTTCAGATGACGACTCGCTCGATCAGATCCTCGACGCGTTGCTGATTTCGGATAAGAGAACTGAGATCCTTTCCACCTGCTGTGATTCACTGTGCGTGATGGTGCTCGTCGAGTCCGGCGATGCCGAACGAGACAGTCATGCAGCAGCCGCAGCAGCAGAGGCGGTTACTCGAATCGAAAACAGCATGTGGACGCTGGAAAAGCCGACAGAGAAAGGCGCAGCTTTGATCGTTGTATCCGATTTAGAAGCGGAAAAGTGGCTGCTGCACTCACTTCAGATTGATCAAGACGCGTTACCTGCGGTCGCGATCGTGTTCGGGCGCGGCGTTCGACTTGGAGACGTGATGACTGATGAGTTGATTACACCCGATCGCCTATCAGCCCTTGCAGCGATTTGCGGTCGCGACTGCGAATGTGATCTCGATCCGGACTGGCTCTACGGGCCATCCCTGGTGCACGTTTGGAATCTGGATAATGAACGATCTGCTGAAAACAGTCTGACTTTTGATCCGAACTCCGCACTGGTGATTGCCGAGGTATCCCAGATCCTCAACAAGAATGCACGACGGGGAAGTGGTGTTCCGCCAGAACTGGATCTCGGCAGCGGGCTGGTAATCCATGATCTTGGTCCACCTTCGCAAAACGCTGCTGCTATCGAGTCCGCTGACGAACTGGAAGCTGGTCGCGCTGAGGCTGCCGGTGAAGTGATTACTCTCGATGAAACAGAACAGAAAGATCCGGAAAGCACAGGTATTGAACCAGCCCCCGGCAGGCTCACTTCCGATGCTCCCGACCAATCGACGGCCGTCATTCCATGGACTACTTTGGGTGGACTGCTGGCCGCTTTTCTGATCGTCGCAGCGGCAGTGATTCTGATGAAAAAGAACGGCTGATCATGAACCCGGCAACAATGACAATCCAAGAACTTCGCCATCGCTGGAAATCCAGCCTGTTGGTTGCTGTTGTCGTTGCTGCAATCACCGGCTCTCTGACCTATTTCACAGTCAACAATGCGGGATTTCAGAAAGAGGTCAGCCGCAATGCACGTGACATCGGATCAAACGTTGTCATTCTGCCTGCTGAAGTTGACCAGTTCGAATACCGTTCCGGCGGCGGCTATTCTGAAGAGACGATGCCCGCCGGTGTCGTTGAGCAGCTGATCGAATACAAAGCGTCGCTCAATCATCTCATTCCGATGCTCGAACGAAAGGCACAATGTGTCAACGATGACCGCACAGTAAAGGCTCGCATTGTCGGAATCGCAGCGTCGATTCCCATGCCGGGCAGGCCGAAGTCGCCAATGCAGAAAGCCGTCGAAGAAGGACGGATTCAACTCGGCTCCCAGCTCGCTGAAAAACTTGATGTTGAACGTGATGAAACGCCCAACATCTCTATCGCGGGGCAGAATTTCGAGGTCGCGAGAGTTAACCGCGAGACCGGCACATGGCAGGACTCCGTCCTGTTTATGAACCTTCCCGACGCACAAAGTCTTTTTGAATTGGAAGACAGAATCAGTCGGATCGAAGCAATCGAATGTACCGACGAACAGTGCGCGGCAACCGGACTGAAATCGGAAGAGGTACTGTCAAACGAACTTGCGAGAGCCACCGATGCTGCTCAATTGCTCAGACGGGAGCAGATCGCCGAAGCGCGAACAAGCATTCGAAACATCAGCACTGGAAACCTCAGTCTGCTGCAAAACGCTTTATGGGGACTGCTTGCGCTGGCGATCATCGCTCTGGCCGGCATGAATTCATATCAACGAAGATCCGAAGTCGGTGTTCTTCAGGCGCTTGGGTACGGGCAGTTCCGTGTTGGAATGATGTTCGTATTCCGCGCTTTGATTCTGACTTTCGCAGGTGCCGTGGTCGGACTGACCGTCGGCGCTGTCGGAGCTTATCTTCAGAGCCGGCCGATGTTTCTTGAAACCGGCGCGAAGTTCGCGATCGACTGGCAGGCCGTCGCATTGATCGGTTGTATTGCCATGGTCCTTTCGGCGATCGCGTCGAGTCTGCCGGCAATGTTGATCTCGGCCCGCAATCCCGCAGACGTAATCGGCAGGGAGAGCTAGTGTCGGACTCCGGACATGTTTTGAAAGTCGAGAACCTCGACCACAGCTTTTCGGCGCCCGGCGGTGATCGAATTCAGGTACTGCGCCAGATCAGTTTTTCGATTGATGAAGGCGAGTTCGTAGCCGTCCGTGGTCCGAGCGGATGTGGCAAAACAACATTACTGCTCACTTGTGGAGCTATGCTGCAACCGACTTCGGGAACGGTCAAGGTCGCCGGACAGCATATCTATTCTCTATCCGGACGCGAGAGGATCGCATTCCGCGCAAAGCAAATCGGCTACCTTTTCCAGACTCTGGAACTTGTTCCCTATTTGAGTCTTCTCGACAACATCCGGATCGTCAAAGGAGTCAAACCAGGCGTCGCAGCCCAATGGCTGGACAGACTGGGTCTAGCTGATCGCGCGGACCACAAACC
>JBCCFB010000010.1:0-59428 GCA_039029995.1 Planctomycetota bacterium | reverse complement strand
GGAACGATCAACACACAACCCGACAACATCCCCACGCGAAACACCACGCTCGATCAGTTGCACTGCAACTTGATGTGCCCGCTCTTCGAGTTCCCTGTAAGTGACCTGCTTGCCGGCAAAGATAGCGGCGATTGCTTCCGGATTCTCAGCGGCCAGTTCAGAGAAGACGGCATGCACACAGCGACCAGCGAGTTTTTCATCGAGTGGCGTGCCGCTGCGATTCCACTGATCAAGTTCACCTGTCATTTCAGGCGAAAGACTGATCAGTGAAGAGACCGGCCCCGAACTGTCTGACGCAAGCCGGGCACAGAGGTGGCAGACGTATTCTGCTATCCCCTCTACGAAATCGTTACAGACCTCTACAAAATCATCTGCGAAATATGTTTCATCGAATACAAGAAACAGCTCGACTTCGTCGCCGGGCACGACAATCAATGCGACGGGATAGTTGCTCTGCTCGAAATGCTCGATCCCCGTCACTTTGATGGAACCGGCCGAACGATCGGAGGCCGGATAGTTTTCAAAAACCAGAATAGACTCGAATAAAGCCTGCCCGAATTCGATTTCGCTCGCCTTCTGAATCGATGCAAGTGAACTGAAATCATGTTGCAACCGCGCCGCCTGAGTCGTCTGTATGCGTTCGAACCAGTAGGTCAACGGCTCGCTACTGTTGATCTGAGTCCGGAATGGGATGGTATTAATAAATGAGCCGATCGCATTTTCGATTCCAGCCAGTTCCAACGGCCTGCCGGCTACGGTTGTACCGAACACGATGTCCGTTTCTCCCGAGCTGTAGCGACTGACCGTGAGACTCCAGATCGCCTGAAACACCGTATTCAAGGTGACTCGCGAGGACTTGGCAATATCTGAAAGTCTGCTGCTGACGTCAGCGGGAAGCTTCTTTCTAATCTGCCCGAATTTCTGATCATCGAGAACTCGCCCCGCGCGTCCGATACGATTCGGTTGCTCAAACCCTGCCAGCTCTGCCTTCCAGAATTCAAGTGAACTCTCATGATCACGGGAACCGTGCCATGCTATGTAGTCACGAAACCGGAACGGGGCGGCGGGAACTGCTGAAGGCTCGTCATATTCCTGCAGGACTTCTTTTAGAAAAGCATGGGCCGACCAGCCATCAAGAATCAGATGGTGGAAGCAGATTATCAGCCGAACGTCCCGGGCTCCCTTGCAAACGGTGAAATGCAACAGCGGCGCATCATCGAGTTCGAATCCGATGTTCTGATTCCACTCGATCCGCTTCTCGACCAGATTTTCAACGCCGGCATCGTGCATCGAAGTCCAATCAATAACCTCCACTTTGAAGTCCACTTTTTCCCTGACGATCTGCAGGGGTTGATCGACACCATCCCAGACAAAAGCGGTCCTGAGGCAGTCATGTCTCGCGGCAACAGATTTCAGCGACTGCGACAGGCGCTCTGTGTTCAGTTCACCTTGAATCGTGATCACAACGTGATCGATGTAGGCAGCTGAATGCGGATCAGCAACAGAATGAAAGAGCATCCCCTCCTGCATCGGCGAAAGGGGATAAATATCCTTGACGTTTTCCAGCTTCATTGCTGCGACCGGTCTCCGGATTCATTCTGTCCGAGAAGCGAGGACAGCTGTTCAAGCTGACTTGCGTCGAGACCGGCAAGTGGAAAATCTGAAGGCGATGCGGAATCTGCGCCTTCACTGCCGCACCACTTCACCATCGCGGAAAGTGCATTTTCGTAGGCATCGGCAAGTGCAGAAATCTGCTCGTCACTGATCGACCGGTGGTAAACCTCAAACTCAATTCTCAATTGCTGCCCGAGACTGACATTCACGTCGATCGCGGAAAACGATTTGATGGAGGAACTGCGGTGAAGCGCCAGCGGACGCGTAATGGAAAACGCAGAGTCGGGTCGGACACTATGCTGCTTGCCGAGATAGTTGAAAACAACCTCGCAGCCATGTGTTGCTTCCAGTGATTTGCGGATCACCTCTGTGGGATGCAGGTAACGAAGAATACCAAAGCCGATTCCACGATTCGGCAAATCCCTCAATGCCTCTTTCGTTTTCTGAACTACGGCACTGGAACTCGTATCCGTCAGATCGATGCTGACCGGAGAGAGGCTGGTGAACCAGCCGATCGTTTGAGAGAAATCATATCTCTCGCTGATTTCCTCACGCCCGTGACGTTCGATAAACAGCCGGAATCGATCACGGCCTGTCAGTGAGTTGATCGTTTGCCCGAGGGCAGCAAGCAAAACTTCTTCGACTGTGAAACGAGTCGCAGGGACATCATCTTTAAGTTCGCGAGTCAGCTTTTCATCAATCAAAAGGACGTGGGTGCGACGGTTACCGACTGATCCTGACTCAGCTGCCGGCTGGACAGGCGCCGGTGCCGCCATTACCTGCTGCCAGAATGGAGCCTGAGTCTCGAATCGCTCAGAAGCGGCGTTTGCTAACAGGTTTGACCAACGTGCATAAGTCGAACGTTGCCTGATCACTGGCTCGGAGTCATGAGTAATCGAATCGTAGGTTGCCGCAAAATCATCGATCAGCAACTGAAGTGAAACGGCATCAACCGAGGTGTGGTCGGCAACGAGAACGATCTCAGGGGCAGAACCATTCTGATGTGTCACAACGCCACCGACCAACAAATCGTTTCCGATCGTTATCTGCTCGCAGATTCTCCTGACTGCCACATCGATACCGGCTTCGGAATCACTGTCGCTGAGATCTACGACTTCCAGCGGAATCTTCTGCGAGTCAATTTCAGAGTGCAGTTCCGGTCCATCGTGTGAGATGGATGTGCGCAATGACGGATGGGCAGCCACAACAAATGCAATGGTTTCGCGCAGCCTGTCGATGCCTTCAGGGGAAGCCGATCCTTCGGGCAGACTGAAGCCGATCGACTGGTTCCAGAAGTCTCCTGTCTGAGGAGTGTGTGAAAGCATCCAGTGCTGCACCGGCGTCAGGATTGGCTCCACTTCGTCTGCTTCGTCGGCCTCAACATCACCAGACTCCTCCCATGTGCGAGCCAGTGTTTCGACGGTCAACGAATCAAAGAACTGTGACGGTGTGATTCTGATTCCTTCACGGTGCGATCGGGCGACGATCTGAATCGCCAGAATTGAGTCTCCACCAAGGTCAAAAAAGTTGTCGCGCACACCGATGCGGTCTACACGAAGGATTTCCTGCCAGATATTAGCCAGTATCGACTCGGTTTCGGTGGAAGGTGCGAAATAGGTAGAACTACTGCGCGAACTTTCCTGAGTCGGATCCGGCAGCGCGTCGATGTCCACTTTCCCGTTTGGCGTCAATGGAATTTCGTCCACGCGCACATATCGACCGGGAATCATGAACGATGGCAGGCTCATTTTCAGATGCTCGTTCAAAGTGGAACCCGGAACATCTTCCTCACTGACGTAGTACGCAACCAGTCGTGCAGTCTGTCCTGAGTCTCCGGGGTCTCCATCAAATCCGATCTCGTTGAGAATCCGATGAACGTCCTCAACGTTGATCTCATCGTTCAATTCATCGAGCGCGGCTTCGCGCTGTTTGTGCCCCATCCTGACGTCCCAGCTGTAGGGCAGGGCGTAGTTGTGAAAGCCCATCCGTCGCTTGTGGACGTAGATTCCGACGTCATTGATCAGGCAATTGGTCGAACGGCCTGTGTCTGAAGGTCTTACCCAGGGAAGTCGCTCATCCAGATAGTCGAGCATGACATCAAGATCGACGTCGCAATAGCGGTAGAAATCGAGGACCCGGACCTGATCAAAGATCTCCTCCGACTGCAGGTGCTCAACATCCATCAACTGGTAAACAGCATCGTCAACGCGGTGGTAGGCTTTCCGCGCCTCGAGCACCGTCTGGTCAATCTGAACCAGATCATTCGCCGGCCCGGTGAACAGATCTGCCGTCAGACGTGTTTCAAAAAACTGGCCTCGGGACAGCCCTGTGACAATGAACGGGATGCCTCGTTCACGCGCGAGATTCATACTGAGCGTGTAGATGGTCTTAAAGCAGCCCTGACAGACATTGGCGTGTCGTTTAAGACTATCGACAAAGATCTCGTTCATCGCCGGCGTTGAACCGACGTACTGATCGACACCGAGTGTTTCGCAGACCCGTCGTATGTTTGCTTTCGCTTCGTCGGAGATGTATCCGTTGTCCAACGTGAACGCAAGAATCTTCAATCCCATATCGGCAAGTCGAGCCAGCATATACGTGCTGTCCTTGCCACCACTCAACAGCGAGATGCAATCGTAGCTGTCCTGGTTGATCGAAGAGCCATTAAGCTTTGTGCGCTCTGCGCGGGCGGTGTTGAAGATTGCGCCGAGCTCCTCCATCGGGCGGAACCAGGTTTCAGCTTTCTGTCGGTATGAATCGAACGACCGGCAGACATTGCAGACCATCTGCTCGTCAAAAGTAACATCCGGGCAATTGGAAGCGAGGCCACAGTTCCGGCAATAGTCCGGTTCGTCGTCACTGGCTGCAGGATCAAACGTAGCAACAACAGCTCGCGAGATACCCGGGTATTCACCTAACGCAGACTCGATTTCACCAAGCTCGATTCGCGCGCCTTTGATCTTCACCTGATGGTCGTTGCGACCGAGGTAGACCAGGCGATCCTGCCGATCCAGGCGCACCACGTCGCCGGTTCGATAGAGCCGTTCGCCTTCAACAAACGGACTGGCAACAAAACGCTCCTCTGTTAAATCAGGCCGTCCGGCGTAACAGCTTGCAAGTCCCTTGCCACCGATATACAGCTCGCCTTCAACTCCGGCTGGCTGCGGATGCATATGAGCATTCAGCACATAAGCCTTCATGCCCGAAATGGGATTTCCGATAGGGACTGATGGGCCGTCAACGCGACTGTTTGCGTTAAACGAATAGACGACGCAGCCAACGGTCGCTTCAGTCGGGCCATATTCGTTGTGAATAACCGTGCCTTCGGGAAAGACCGCGAGTGTTCGGCGAGCAGTGTCGATACCCAGGTTTTCGCCTCCGAGGATCAACTGCCGGACACGCGACGATTTGAGCTCTCGCCCTTCAAGGAGGCTCAAGTGAGACGGAGTGAGCTTGATTGCGTCAACGCGATCATCGTCAACGACGTCGAGTAACGTGATGCCTGCCGAGTCCGAGTGGTCAGGATATGCAACCACCTGCCCGCCAGTCAGCACCGGTACAAAAATCGAAGTCAGAGTCAGATCAAAAGTCAGCGGCGTAAAAAGTGGAAAGCTGACAGGGCCGCCCCGGCCGTAGAATGAGGCCGCCCAGTTGGCATAATTCGCCAGTGAAGCGCGTGAAATTTCGACGCCCTTGGGCTGGCCTGTCGAGCCCGAGGTGTAGAGAACGTAAGCGGCGTCAGTGTCATCGACAGATTGAGCTTCGAAAGCTGAATGTTCCACAAGATCGACTTCGATGCGACCTGGAACATTGATCTCTGTACCGCTGACGGTGAGAACACAAGTCACTCCCGAATCATCGATAAGAAACGCTTTTCTACTTTCGGGCCATTCCGGATCCATTGGTACGAACGCGACTCCGGCCTTCAACGCACCCAGCATTGAAACGACGACATGCTCTGAACGCGACATGCAAATGGCGACTCGGGCACCGTCCGGTAGTTCAAGGCCGGCCAGTTTTGCGGCGACGGAGTCACTTCGTTCGTCTAGCTGCATGTACGTCAATGAACGATCGCCGCAGGAAACGGCAGACCCGTCAGGGCGTTCAGCAGCCATCGACGCGAATGCAGTAACTACATCTGTTGAGTCGCCGGCACCGGACGCATTGAATTCCGTAACGAGATGTTCCCGCTCGCGATCAGATAGAAGATCAACGTTCTGTATTTCCCGATTCCAGTCATCCGCCATCGCTTCGATTAAACGACGATAGTGACCAACGACCTCCGGACGCATTGACGCATCAAAAACATCTTCGTTCAAGTCCAGCTTGACGTCCGGTTGAGTTCCGCCATTGAAAAATTCAACGTGCATGCGCAATTGATGCTGCTGATCGTTGCTGCCCGGGTGCAGCCAGTGCGCCTCGACGGCCGTTCCCGCAAATTCCCCGAACTGAGCATTGATGAAGTTGAAAACCGCGTTGAATTTCGCGTTGGATCCTGCAGGGGATGTATCTGCCATTGCGCTGCGGAGATAGTCGTTGCTGGCCGCCTGCACTTTATTGAGCAGTGTCGCGAATGTCTCGTCATCGGAAACAGAAACATTGACGGGATACAGTTCGATAAACATTCCCGGTGAGCGTTTCGCGTCTGCCGTCATCCTGTTGTGAAACGGCGCACCGATGCACAGTTCGCTTGCCCCGCTCACCCTATGCAAAAATGCGAACATCAAGGTCAGATAGACGTTGAACTGACTCAGCTCCCGGGAAAAGGACCTCGCTTCGGGCGCTGAGCACAACTCTTCAAGCAACCGCGCGTGCCGGTCACCGGACTCGATGGCTTTGATCCGGACGCTGTCAGGGCCGATTCGTGCCGGATTGCGTCCATAAAACTGGAGCGGCGGAAACTCCTCTTCAACACTGACCACCGCCTGCGGACGGTCCGCTGGAAAATCAACCTGCGATTCTTCCGGAGGTGCATCGTTGCCCGCTGCCAGCGCCTGATAGATCTCTGAAAGTGATCTCATCAGCTGGGTGACACCCCATGCATCGGAAATCAGGTGATGATTTGCGAAGTACCATGTGTACTCCTGTTCGCCCCTTTTGATCAGCGCCGAGTCGAACATCCTTTTCGTGAGATCAAACAGCTGCCCGCATCGACGATCGCACCAGCTGACCGTCTCAGAATCCGCATCGCTGGAGTCAGAAAAATCCAGATGTAGAAAGTCAAAGCTGATCACGTCCGGCTGTGACCGATGTGGCACTCCACGAACCATTTCAACAACCGTTCGTAGCGGCGCAGCGCGATCAACGAGAATTCGAAACGCCCGCTCAAATAGTTCAGGATCGATCGCCATGGGAAGATCAATCCGGAATCCGATGTTGTAGATCGGCTTCTGTGGAGCCAGATGCTGACCGGTCCACATCAGCAGTTGCTGACGGGTTAGCGAATCGGGGCGGCGTTCTGGCGGATTAATCTCAATCGTTATTACTTTCCGCGAGTTTCGGAGTCAGATATTCAACAATTGCACTGACGGTCAGGAAGTTCTCAATGACAACGTCTTCTGAAGGAACGGCGAAGCCGAATTCCTTTTCGATGAATGTGATGAGGCGCATGATTCCGAGTGAATCGACGATTGATCCTTCCAGAAGGTCGTCGTCCGGCCTTAAGTCACTGATATCTTTGTCTGCTGCGAGATCATTCTTGATGAACTCAAGCAGGGTGGTCGTCAGGTTGCGTGGAGGAACATTCATTTCAGCCTATTGCCTGCTCAGTTTCTTTCGTCAGAGTTGTTCTGTCTATCTTTCCACTGACCGTGCGCGGCAGCTGGTCGACAACTTGAATTACCGTCGGAACAGCATAAGGAGAAAGTACGGACAAAAGTCGCGACTTGATCTCTTCAGCGGTTATCAAGGCTCCTTCCTCTGGAATCACAGCACTGTGAATCTGTTTCTCATCATCCGTTGAAACGCAGAAAACGCCGGCTTCCTCTATCTCCGGGAGTCCCGACAAAGCGCGTTCGACTTCATCCAGTTCGATGCGATACCCGCGAATTTTGACCTGCCGGTCTTTGCGGCCGAGGAACATCAGATTGCCGTCGTCGCGGCGTTGAACCAGGTCGCCGGTGCGGTAGTAGGTTCGTGAAACACCCTCAGAGGCATATTCGAAAAATGCGTTGGCATTCCTGTCAGGCCTGGCCCAGTAACCCTGCATCATGGTGGGTGAGCTGATAACAAGTTCTCCTGGCTTTCCGTTCAGGAGAACTTCATCACTGTCGTTAATGACCAGCCCCGCCGACTCGTTCCAGACGCGACCAATCGGAACCGGCTCGTCACCTCCGTCTGCATATGACGGCGGGATATGATAATACGTGCACTGATTGACTTCGGCGGGTCCATATACATTCGAGAACCTTGCATGCGGCCACAGTTTCATCAAAGCACACAGATGGCGTGGAGCGAATGGTTCGCCGCCATATTTCACCCAGCGAATGGATGACATATCGAATGAGGGCAGTTCGGTTCGCAACATCAATTGAACCAGCGCCAGTGGTACCGAATACCAGATTGTGATTCGTTCTTTTTCGATCAGTCTGGCGAGGCTGGCCGGAAACTTCGTGTGGGCTTCGGGCACCAGTACGGTCGTTGCTCCTGCGAGCATGCTGGTGAAATAGCCGAAAGTGGACATATCAAAACTGATCGGCGAATGATTCGCGATCACGTCGTCCGAGCTGACGTTGTATGTCTCGATTGAAAGCCTCGAGTAGCTGAGACCGCTGTAATGCGTGTGAGTAATGCCTTTGGGCGTGCCCGTCGATCCCGACGAATACATGATGTAGGCGGGGTCGCCCGGATTGATAACTCCGACGTCGGGCAAACCGGTTGATTCCGATTCACAGGCGTGCCACTGAAAACTCTTTATCGACGATGGCGTCTCAAAATCTTCGGGGGTGCCGATGAGACATTCCAACGTTGTTTCAAGTTCAACCAGTCGACTAAGAACACGAGCTCTGGGTGGCTGTGTCAGAAGCACTTTGATCTCGCAGTCGTTGACCAGCGTTGCGACGCTGCCCGCCGACAGATTCGGATCGATCGGAACGAAGATGGCCCCGGCTTTGAGGATGCCGTAAACCGCAACGACCGTTTCCACACACCGCGGCATAAAGACACCGATCCTGTCTCCGCGCACGACGCCTTGCTTCACCAGAAAGCGCGACAGACGGTCCGAAGCTGCATCCAACTCAGCGTAGCTGAGCTGTTTCCCGCCACAGCGGAAGGCGCAGGCTTCGGGCGCCCTTTCAGCTGCCTTCATAACGGATTGGTGAATGAGGTTTATCAAAGTCGCTCTAACAAAGTTGTCTCAGCCTAAATAGCCTCAGATCGCATTGCCCCGGATCAATTCGCCTATCCCCAGCCCATTGACCGCTCGACAAACCAGTAGCCTGCGATGGCAATCATGACGAGCGAACCACCGACAAGAATGACCGGCTTATACATCGGTGACTTACGCAGCAGGAAAATGACCGGGAAAACGGCCGCAACGATTGCCATTTGACCGATCTCGACGCCGGCGTTGAAACACCAGAGCAGTTGAGTCAGATCCTTCATCCGGAAGGGCAGGTCTTTCATAACACTGGCAAAGCCAAGGCCATGAAACAGGCCGAACAGGAACAGAATGATCCAGGTCCGGTCACGGAACGTCGGGATGATGTTGTTTATTGCAACCAGCACGATCGACAACGCGATGATGGACTCAACGAACTGTGAGTTCATGCCGATGATGTCGAGCGATGCCAGTGACAGAGTGATCGAGTGCGCGATCGTGAAGATCGTGACAATCTTGAAGATGTTCCAGAAGGCGCCGCGGAAGCCTTCAACCGGCACCCATTCGTAAACCGGCTTGATCAGCGTTGCATCGGAATCATCGTCTCCATCGGCAACGCCATCATCAGCTGAATCTCCGGAATCTGAAGGAGGCGCGTCGATTCGCTTTTTGACGAGAACAGATGCCAGAAGGAGCGTGACCAGAAAAAGGATATGGTCGAGCCCGATCCAGATGTGACGCATGCCTTCCCAAAGGTAGTACTTCCTGCCGCGTTTAACTTCCACGATGTTGTTGAAGTCAACCTGCTGTTCAGTGTTCCAGGGACTGAAGACTTCGTGATGGAAACTCTCTTTGTGGCTCAGCCCGGTAAAATTGTTGTACTCCATGCACAACAGACAGCGTGAGTACTTGTTGAATTCGAAAAGGAAGCTGTTCTTGACGATGATCTCGGATGGCACTTCGTCCATCACCTCAGTTTCAAAAAACAGCTGAGCGAAGTGTCCCAGGCGTTTGGCCTTCCAGACTCCCGTTCCTGTAATCTTGTAGGGGATCTCGGTGCCATCGAGCGTTGTGAATGAGAAGTTTTTGCGAACGTAGGCTTCCAGTTCATCCTGTAGAGCGGCTACTGCCGGAACCGCCGATTCGTAATCTTCAGGAACGTCTGCACCGAACTCAAAATGTTCGCGAAGGTCCGGCAGACGGAATTCGATTCGACCGTCGAATTTGTCTTCCCGGGGGTTTAGCCAGATATATGATTCACCTGTGTCGTGCGCGAACGCAGGGACAGCAAAAATCAGCAGAACGAAAGCAGCCAGACTGCCTGAAAACAGTCGGCGCAAATTGAAGAAGTGGTTCACCAGAAATCCAGCAATTAAATGTCTGTAACAATCTCGCCGCCCATGAAAGAGCTGAGAGCCCGATAAGTGTCGATGTCGATAGTCTTCCCGGATCGATTGGACGTAGTCGTCAAGCAGAACTTGACCAGGGTCCTGCCGGGGGCGAGCGACGCCAAAATCAGACGTGCCTACAGTGAGAAAAACGGCTCGACGCCGAGTTGAAGAACAGCTGGCCCTTCAAGAGTTCCAGTATAAGTAGGCGGCAACTCAACATCACCTGATTTTCATCAGAAGTTGTCGCTACGGGGAAACCTTCTGTGCAAATTTAACGGTGAGTAAATAAGGCGAAGCAGGCTTTGTTTTGACGGAATTGAACGGTTCAGTTTCTTCTGTACGCGGTGCGTTGAAGCAACCAGCATTCGCCAATCAGCACGGTATCTCCGCGCGCCACGACTAATCCAAAAAGAAAGCCCCGTCGGAATAACCCGCGGGACTTGAGAAAACCGTTCAGCCGAATCGTAAAGGTTCAAGGGCGTTGACTGGCTTGAACGGCCTGAAGAATGTTTCGTTATCCAAATCAGTTCTGGAACAGGTATCCTTCGACGAAAAAGAAGCCCTGCCCGGCCCGGGGCTGACCCTGGACTGTATTCAGATTATCAGTTCCCCTGGCAATCGCCTTCACATCAATGCGGTAACGGCCGGCGGGAAGAAAGACAGTAACGTTGTTGTCAAAATCCTTGAATGTATCTCCTGTCTTCAATTTGACCGTATTGTTGTAGAACCCGGGTGTCTTGATCAAAGATTCTGACGAACAGAACCACCTCATCAGAGCGTTCGTATTCATCGTCGCGGGGGTCATCGTTAATCTGCGGACGAAGACCCTCGAGAAAAATCTGGTCGAACTCAACTCCTCCGGCGCTAGTCAGGCTGAAGTTGAGTCTCGCGAAACTCTCCGCAAGGCTGCGTGAAGTCCCGTCTTCCATGGACCAAGTGTTGACCTGACCATCCAACTGGAACGAGTTGGTCAAGGGATCGACGATGCTCAACTGCATCGAGTCGGCTGTCGTGTCGCCTGTAATCGTTGACGAACTGGCTGAAGCGGACTCCATCCATGAACCGGTCTGACGGAAAACGACACGGTCACTTGAAACCACATCGTCCTCGTTGAAGATCGCGTCCCGCGCAAGTGTCTCTACCCGGACTCGACGCAACGCGGAAGTGATATTCTGAGCGTCCGCATGCTGCGCGAAGACGCCTGCAATCAACGTCAGAAGAAAAACAAGTTTGATTCGACTCATCATTTGGTACTTCTGAATGCTGTACTTTTGAATAAACAACTGGAGGAGGCTGTCACCTCTCGTTGACAGTCTGAAGTTGTACTCTTGATTGTTAAGTCACAGTGAACAAACCATGAATTTCACGAATTCAGAAATGACGTTTTACCAACGGTCGGCGCGTTAGAAACGGCGGGCAATGATTGCCGCACTCTATCGGTGTTTTCTGTATTGCAGCTTTCATAGTAGAACGATCATCCGGAAAAGTGCTAAGCAAAGGACTGCCAACTGTGAACAAAAAACTGTTCGTTCTAGAGACAAACGTGATCCTGCATGATGCCGGATGCATTGGAAAGTTTGCCGAACACGACATCGTAATCCCGATCACGGTTCTGGAGGAACTCGACAAATTCAAGCGCGGCAATGAGAACATTCATTTCCAGGCGCGCCAGTTCATGCGGGCTCTGGATGAGATGACCGGCACGGTCCTGACGGCGTCGGGAACTTCACGTGGCCCGGGTCTCGGCAATCTTCGAGTAGTCTGGATGCCAAAAACTGACGACGAGATTAGGTCCGCTTTCATGAACGACCTCCCGGATCACCGGATTCTCAACGCCGCAGTCAGATTGCAGAAAGAACATCCTGAAGTCCGAGTCGTCGTTGTCTCCAAAGACATCAACCTGCGGATGAAGGCCAAGTCGGTCGGGCTGATTGCCGAGGACTATGAGGCCGACAAGGTTGCTGACTTTGACGAACTCTACACGGGAAAACGACTTATCGAAGGAGTATCCTCGGAAGAAATCGAGCCGTTTTTTGACGGTGCGGGAATTGTTGAAAGGACAAGAGTTCCAAGCATTCCTGACCCTGTTGCCAACGAGAACTTTGTTCTGCGCAACGGATCAAAATCCGCGTTGCTCACCTATGTCGGCGACAGCCGTTCATTCCGGCGACTTGGCAAAACAGTCGCCTATGGAATTCGCCCGCGGAATGCTGAGCAGACGTTCGCGCTGCGCGCGTTGCTGGACCCCGATATCAATCTGGTTTCGATTGCAGGAAAAGCCGGAACAGGCAAGACGCTGCTTGCACTTGCCGCCGCTCTGGAGAAAGCGAACCACTATCAGCAGATCCTGCTGGCCCGGCCGATCGTTCCTCTGAGTAACCGCGACCTCGGGTTTCTGCCCGGCGACATCCAGGACAAACTCGAACCGTACATGCAACCATTGTTTGACAATCTCAATGTCATTCGCCATCAGTTCAGCAGCAAAGATCAGCATGTCAGGCGCATCGAGGAAATGCTGGAAGACGAACGACTTGTGATCACTCCGTTGTCCTATATTCGCGGACGAAGCCTTCAGAAGATGTACTTCATCGTTGACGAGGCCCAGAACCTGACGCCGCACGAAGTCAAAACTATCATCACTCGAGCCGGTGAAGGAACGAAAATCGTATTCACAGGGGACATGCACCAGATCGACCAGCCGTACCTTGATGCCCTTTCAAACGGCCTGAGCCACTTGATCAACCGGATGACAGGACAGCCGATTTATTCGCACGTGACATTGGAAAAAGGTGAACGATCGCCTCTGGCGGATCTGGCAAGTGAACTGTTATAGCTTCGCGCCGGCGCCGTATTATCTACGCCAACTTTAATCGGCATGGCATTAAACTGCCATTGGGGCCTCATTTCCTTTAATTTTCGATGCTTTGGGGCTATGATTTACCGTGTGCAGAAATTTTGCACCTTTTCGATTTCATCTTCTCTGAACACGGATGTGTTGTCGAACAACTGGATGTTCGAAGCGAGTAGGTCATGTTTAAACCCGGATCACCTGTAATCTATTGCAAGACTAAGTTCAGCCCGGATCCCGGTCCGCGCGCAAAGAACATCAGTCCGTCTCGTTCCGGAGACTCCTACGGCTATTGCGTGGAAAAACAATGGCTTGTCGTGGAAAAGACAACGGCCGGTACGGTCATTGTTAAGACGCGACGCGGCAAGCGTATCGAAATCGACGAGAATGACCCCAACCTCAGGGCGGCGACCTGGTTTGACCGGCTCAGATATATTGGTCGTTTCCCGCGCCTGAGCGATTGATGACCTCGCTGACTCCCAGCCAACATTTTCACCACCGCGTCGTTCGGGTGGTTTTATGACGACTTGGTCGTTTTTACCGGTGAAACTTCGCCTCAGAATTTTTTTCAGAAATCTGAAGCTGCAAAACACTCGGTAAAACGATCGCCGCATTGGAAAATCTCCATAAAAACCGCAGTTTCCGGCCGGATTCCAAAGTCATTGACGGTTCATTAAGGTCGTCTTAACTTATTGGAAATTGTGCTGGAGGCGAAGTCGCTAGCTCGACTATGCCAGGTGTTTCCGGCGGATGTAAAGTCCTGATACTTCTTCGCCGATGGAAAGATGGAAATGTTAGCAACACCAGTTAAGAAGGTCCGCTCGACCTCATCGGCTCGCGCCGAACTAAGGAACGACGACAACGTCAAGTTCGTTGACCGTGCAGAGTTCTGCCGTCTCTTGATTTCTTCAAAGAGCCTAAACCGCTGTGACATGCCGGTTGCCAGGGTTCGTGGAATCTATGACCCCTCTCTGCAGCTGAAATACGTCATCGAAGAAGAGTCGCTGTTTCACGGGTAGCATCGGCGAGTCTGATGCCAGTTCTTTCTACAGTTGTGGTTTCGCAACTGTATCCGCTGCTTCGCGCGAACTTTGTTGCAAGCTCATACCCGATTCAACTCGCGAGCAAGTTCGCCAGGGAAGCCTTTGTGCGACTGGCTTTGTGCTACAGGCTTTGGACTCTACGTGTCCTGTTGTGCTGTCAATTCGTATAAAAGTTGTCACCAGGAAAGCCGTTCAGGATTTTCCGGATGCGCTTTCCGTAAGCGCGGTTTTCATGCTCCGCTTCTTTCTCAAGGCACCTGACAAACCGCCTGCTTGATATGCGTCTATCGGTCGCCAGGTCAAAGAGCGCCTTGGCCGCATATGACTTGCAAGCGATCGAGGCACTTTCGCTTTCCATCCAGGCGAACAGCTGAGACACAGATTCAGCCTCCATCTCGACAGGAACATTTGTGAGCCAGAGCCATTTGGCCACACTCCGAGGCATGCCTGGAAACGGCATCTCGTTCCTCAATGAAAAAAGCATCGGAAGACACGGGCGGACAGATTCCGGGTCCAGTTCACAGATGTCTCCGATCAGCCACATAAACCGCTGCGAGGTTCCGTCGCCGAAGTGCAACAACGACATAAGACTTTGCAGTGGAATCTGATCGTTGATAATCCACTGTGCCCAGAACTTCCGGTTTGTTGCATCAGACGTGGCCAACGACGCCTTTAGTTGTTCAATCAATTCCTGTGACATGTCCTGAATCATATCCCGGTTGAATACGATTCACATGTCGCCGATCGAGATAGCTCGTTGTGAAAACCTCAATCAATGTTCATCATTAGGGCTGGGTAGTGACCCGCTCAGAATATCTTAAGTTCGCCCATCGTCCCGTTTTTGAAACATGACTTCTATTGCATTAACAATCGCTGGTTCCGATCCTTCGGGAGGCGCGGGCATTCAGGCTGATCTCAAGACGTTTCATCAGCACGGTGTATACGGGATGAGCGTGGTGACATTGCTGACGGTCCAGAATACGCAGTCGGTCAATGACGTCGTGGTGATGCAGCCGGACCTGGTTCTTGGACAACTTGATGCAGTGCTCGGGGACATCCCGCCACATGCTGCAAAAACCGGCGCGCTTGGGAATGCAGAACTGATCGAAGCCGTTGCGGCGGCTGCAGAAAATTTCCAGTTCCCGTTGATCGTGGATCCGGTGATGATCAGCAAACACGGCGCGCCGCTGATTGCTGATGATGCCGTTGAAGTTCTTTGCGATCGTCTTCTGCCAAATGCATTTCTCGTAACGCCAAACTTAGCGGAGGCGGAACGGATCACCGGCAGGAACGTCGATTCGATCGAGGCCATGGAAGATGCGGCTCGTGCAGTTCGGGACATCGGTCCGGCAAATGTCCTGATCAAGGGCGGGCATCTTGAAGGTGACGCAATCGATGTCTTACTGGCTGACGACGAAATTTTTCGATTTCAGTCACCCCGTCATGAAACGAAACATACACACGGAACAGGGTGTGTGACGTCCGCGGCGATCACGGCGCGACTCGCGCGGAACGAGGATCTGAATTCGTCCGTTCGCGGTGCTAAGAAGTTTATTACCGCCGCCATCGAATCCAATCCGGAGCTTGGAGGCGGCCACGGACCTGTAAATCTGTTCGCTCCAACTGACCTGTGATTAACTGAAGCAGGTGGCAGCCACCGTGACGACGCTATCGGCTGTGCTTTCGATTCGAAGTCGGATATAAACTAGCCATGCTGACCACTCGTACGGACTCACTGCTGAACCGCGCATTAGCCGCTGCCTGCCCTGAATCTGCCAACGATGCAGACGTGGTTCGTAAGTTCGAAACTCTGTTTGCCTTGCTGCAGGAAAACGTCAGCCCCTATTCACGCCGCTTTTTGAACTACTGGGATAAAGTTCCCGCGCGGAAACAGCTGCTTGAAACCAGTGCATCTCGCCGCGGCGTCGTCAGGTTTGATGACGCGTGGAAGTTGCTGACGGCATTCTGCTTTACGACGGGGGCACCTCATCGCTGGCGCGACGACATTCCGGCCCTGGTGACCCATTGGCTGAGCTCACCCTCGAATGTTTCGGGGATGGTTGATAGTGAAACGACCGATTCGTGGCGAAGCCTGCTTGCGGCATGGAGTCGCTTGGGGGAAGCGGGCTTCAAAGTAACTCGCGCCGACAGCCCGCTTCTGCAAAAGCGGAAAGAGAAGTTCCGCTTTATCGACTTGTTTGCCGGAGTCGGAGGATTCCGGCTCGCCATGCAGGAGGCGGGAGGGCACTGTGTCTTTTCGAGCGAATGGGATCAGAAAGCCCGCGAAACGTATTTTCAAAACTATGGTGAGTGGCCGTTCGGCGACCTGACCGGATTCACTGGAGATCACAGACAGGAAGGCATTCCACCCTTCATTCCCGCGCACGATATTCTTACCGGCGGATTTCCCTGCCAGCCTTTTTCGCAAGCCGGTCAGAAACTCGGATTCGACGACGCACGTGGAACGCTGTTTTTTGACATCCTTAAGATTGCCAGAGCACGACGTCCCGCGGCTTTGTTTCTTGAAAACGTGAAGGGGCTCAAGGGGCATAACAAAGGTCATACTTTCCGTGTGATCTGCAAGGCGCTTGAAGAGTCCGGATACAGCGTCTACTCCGAAGTACTCTCGGCAAAAGACTACGGTGTACCTCAGAACCGTCAACGCATTTTTATCGTGGCCTTCCGTGACAAGGTCGATTTCCGCTTTCCCGATCATGCGCCCGAATCGAAACGAAAGTCGCTCGACGAACTGCTCGAAAAAAATGCACGGGATTTCACCATCTCCGACCGCATGTGGACGGGGCACCGGAATCGTAAAGCGAGGCACAGAAGCAACGGAAATGGATTCGGCTACTCTCTGTTCAAGCGCACTGCTGACTACGTCAACACGATCTCAGCCCGCTACTGGAAAGACGGCAGCGAGATCCTGATTCACCAGCCTCGCAGAAACCCGCGAACGCTGACGCCGCGCGAATGCGCCAGGTTGCAGGGATTTCCCGACACATTTCGATTGCATACTTCGAAACGGGCCAACTACCAGCAGTTCGGAAATTCTGTGGCAGTCCCCGTGATCAAGGCAATCGCAAAAGAGATTCTCAAATCTCTCGATATCTGACTTTCCTGGCCGGGTTTCCCCGGTCGTAATGCAAACCACCGGGCGCGGAAGTTATCAATATCCGCGGGAAAGTGTTAGAATCAGGGTCGACTTTTCAACCCGTTACTCCGAGGTAGACATGTACCGGATTCCTACAATTCTGGCTGCATTAGTTTTTGTTTTTTCTTTGACCGCGCAGTCGCAGGGTCAGCAGCCCTTTCCCGAATGGACCATCTTTAATGATGGCAACGCCGGGACCGTGAAGATCATTGGAACCGATGGTGCAACCGATCACGAATGGCAGTTCGGCCAGGGCTCAGGCCATATGATCTACCTGATGCCCGGTGGCAATCTGCTGCGTTGTACCAGTGATCCTTCAATTCAACCCTTTGGCACCGGTGGAGTCGGAGGACGGATCATCCTCAGGTCATGGGACGGGACGCTGTTGTGGAACTATCTCGCTGCCGGCACTGATGAAAACGGCAACGATTACGTGCAGCATCACGACTGCGAGATCCTGCCCAATGGAAACATCATGTTCATTGCCTGGGAGAGACATACGCAGGCTGACCTGATCGCCCATGGTCGTGACCCCGCCAATGCTCCCTCGGAAATCTGGTCAGAGGCGATCTATGAAATTGATCCGCAACCGGGCAACGCTGCCAACATCGTCTGGATCTGGCGTGTCTGGGATCACCTGATTCAGGATTTCGATCCGTCGCTGCCCAACTTCGGCAGTCCTGCTGATCACCCTGAAAAAATTGACATCAATTATTCACCGGATGGTGCGATTGACGACTGGCTGCATTTCAATGCCATCGACTACAACGCTGAACTCGACCAGTTCATCGTCAGCTCTACACGCTTCGATGAGTTCTGGGTGATTTCAAAGAATCCGGCTGACTCCGGGGACATCCTTTATCGCTACGGTAACCCCGAAGCTTATGGTCGCGGAACGGTGAACGATAAAGTGCTGTGGGGACAACATGATGTTCAGTGGATCGAGCCCGGACTCGATGGTGAAGGGAGAATTCTCGTATTCAACAACGGTCGGGATCCAAACAATCCGCGGGACTTTTCATCAGTAGACGAAATCATCACGCCGGTTCAGCCGGATTCAAGTTATCCGATTCAGCCCGGCCAGGCTTTCGAACCTTCCGGGCCCGTCTGGTCGCACGCTGATGTAAGTGGAAACCAGTTTTTCTCGACGATCATGTCGAGTGCGCAGCGGCTGCCCAACGGGAATACTCTCTTCAATCTCGGGCGGACCGGTGAAATCTCCGAAGTTGACGCTAATGGAATCCTTGTCTGGCAGGGAATGTCGCAGCCCTTTACTTTCCGTGCCAAGCGTCTGGGAATTGAAGATTCGAGAATTGAAGGACTGCTGTGGGAGGATTACCAGCCCGCAGCCTTCAGTCTTCGATCGGGATTCCTTGTTTCAGGTGGATTGCCCGAACTCCTTGAAAGTGACGATCAACGGATGGTCGTTGCACAGCCGCAGGGTGACATCCTGATTGACTTCAACTCGGACGTCACTTTTGATGACACCGACCAGATTTACTTTTTTGCCGAATCGAGCGTGCTGCTCCCGGCTCAAAGCCGTAATCCGGTGACCATTGAAAAGTCGGTTGAGATGTTCAACTACACCACCGGCACGTGGGACGTCATCCAGACCGTCGAAGGCGCGCTGATTGATTCGACGATGTCCGTAGTTGTCGATGCGGACGACTACCTCGAACCGGGAACTGGAACTGTCGAGGCCCGTTTGCGGTACCGCAAGTTCGGACTCGCTCGCGGAATGCGGGCCCTGATCGATGAGGTCCACTGGAAAGCGATCAAGTAGTTAGCAGAAATCCGGCACGGCGGCATTATGTCGCCGTGCTGCTATTTCGCTTATGACAGAATTCAAAAAGCTCGCGGGCGGGCATCGGCTTGCCGTACAAATATCCCTGCCCGACCTGACAGTCGAGTGACTTGAGAAACCCGTGTTGAGTTTCCTCTTCAATCCCTTCTGCAACGACCTTCAGTTTCAACCCGTCGGCAAGCGTGAGAATGACGCGGACGATGGCTTCACTCTGACTGCTGGTCAACATCTCGCGGACGAAAGAACGGTCGATTTTCAAAACGTCAATCGGCAATTCATGTAGACAGGAAAGCGAGGAATAGCCTGTTCCGAAGTCATCGAGGGCAATGGTTAGGCCGAGATCACCGAGGCGTTCGAGCGTTTCTGCAGGGCGACCACTCCGGTCAAGAATTGAACTTTCGGTAATCTCAAGCGTCAACGAAGCAGCATCGATTCCGGTCTTTTCTATCGCTGACTCGATCCAGTTCACACATTCGAAATGATGGAGCTGAACGCGGGAGAGATTCACGCTGCAACGTATATCGTCAAATGCGTCTGATTGATTTCTCCATTTCATCAACTGCCGGCAGGATTCCTCAAGCACAAAGTTTCCGATCGGGATGATCAACCCTGTTTCCTCCGCGACGTCAATAAACTCAAAAGGAGAAAGTACTCCACGTTCGGGATGATTCCAGCGAACCAGGGACTCGTAGCCGCACATCAGCCCCGACTTGAGATCAATCAGTGGTTGATAAAAGACAATGAACTCGTTGTTCTCGATACTGCGCCGGAGCTCGTTCTCCGTGTTCAGTCGTTTGCGCGCCTGTTGCTGCATGACGGGATCAAACACCTTGAAGCACTTACCACCGCTGGATTTTGCCTCGTACATTGCGGTGTCAGCTTCGCGCAGAACATCTTCCGCACTACGGTCAGGAAATTCTGCAAAGGAGATGCCCATACTGATCCCCGGGTAGATCTCCTGATTCTCGATGCGAACGGGTGCCGATAGAATGCGCAGCACTCGCTTGGCAACAGCAAGGGCAGGCTGAGGTGAATCGATATCCTCGACCGTAAGTGTGAATTCATCGCCACCCAGCCGCGCGACCAGGGACTCGCCTCTGCGCGTTGTTTCAATCAGGCGCGCTGCGATCGTCTTCAGGTACTGATCCCCGACCTCATGACCATAGCTGTCGTTGATCAACTTGAAGTTATCGAGATCAAGAAAAAGAACAGCGAAAGATTTGGAAAGATCACGCCGCGCGACCTCTATGCAGCGCTGCAGCCGGTCCATGAACTGAACACGGTTGGGAAGACCGGTGAGGGGATCTGCTGTTTTGTTTTCTGTAATGTCCGTCAATGAACCTGCGAACCGGTGTGCCACGCCATCCTGATCACGAACTGCCATCCCGCGCCATTGCATCCACAGGAAGCGGCCACCTGACGATTTCATCCTGCATTCCATTTCGAAATGCTTACTGTACCCGTCGAGATGATTCCGAAGTGCACGTTCGAATTTTTCACGGTCTGACGTATGGATGCTGTCCATCCAGCCTTTATCGACCGTGATCGGAGCTGAATCCGAGTAGCCCAGCATTTCACGCCAACGAGGTGACACGTAGAGCTCATTACTGGTGATGTTCCAGTCCCAAAGCCCGTCGTTAGCGCCTCGAGCAGCAAGGGCATATCGCTCCTGGCTTTCCCACAGCTCCAATTTGGCCTGGCGAAGATTCAGCTGATTGGTGATTCGCACCTGAGCGACAGCAGCATCTACCGGTTTGACCACATAGTCGCTCGCTCCCTGGCTGAACGCGCGCACGATTAATTCGCTCTCGTCGCTGGCGGTCACCATGATGACAGGGATATCCATCAGCTTTACGTCATCCTGCATTGCATCCATGACATCAAAACCGTCCATGCCGGGCATGGAAAAATCCAGGAGCACGAGGTCGAACTCGTTGGCTTTCATCACTTCAAGAGCTTCTTCTCCCGAAGCTGCCGGAACAACATCATGGCCGAGATCCTCCATGATGCAGGAGATCATCTGACGGTTGATCCGCTCGTCATCGACGACCAGAATCCGGGCCTTTGCCGTAGTGTGGCAGGAATTCAGAAGCGCAACTTCGCCTGCATTACCTGTAAAGCCGTTGCTTGAAATCGTGGTTGAGTCCATTTGGTCAATCGAATTCCGGGAGCATTTAATGTGTTGTTAAGGTTCAACCATTACGCCGCATACGAATCGAAAAGTGAGTGCCGATACGTATTTCGAGATGGCATCTGGAAAAAGTAGCTTTCGAGATGTCGCTCAAATCCGTTTTCCACAGGGGAAGGGGAAACCCGATATACTGTCGGCAACCAGATATGGAACCGGAGCTTACGATGACTCGAACATTCCTCGCGGCACTGATATTTACCTTCCTGACGTCCGCCGGCGTCGATGCGGACGATAACTGGCACAGGTTCCGCGGCCCGGATGGCAACGGTGTCGCGTCCGAATCAGCAACTCCTCCTGTCGAGTGGAATGGAGACAGCGACAATCTCAAATGGAAAACTGAAATCCCCGGCCGGGGCAGTTCCAGCCCGATCGTATGGGAAGACCGGATCATTCTTTTAACGGCAGTATCAACAGGCGTCGATGCCGAGGGTAACGAGGTCGAGCAGGCTCCCGGCGGTGATGCCCGTCCGCAAAGGGGAGGCCCGGGCGGGCGTCGCGGTGGTCCCGGTGGCCGGCGTGGTGGACGTGGCGGAGGAGGCGGACCGAAAGATGTCCATGAATTTCACGTCGTGTGCGTCGATCGTGGCTCAGGAGAAATCAGCTGGAAAACCAAAGTAAACGAAGCTGTTCCACACGAGTCGGGTCACTCTACAAACACGTTTGCTTCAAGCTCCGCGGTTACTGATGGCAAACATATCTATGTCTCCTTCGGCTCTTTCGGTGTTTACTGCCTCGACATGGAGGGCAATAAGGTCTGGGAACGCGACCTCGGCCAGATGACAACCCGCAACCAGTTCGGCGAAGGCGCTTCGCCGGCACTGCATGGAAATACCGTCGTAATCAACTGGGATCACGAAGGCGACTCATTTATCGTCGCTATGAATGCTGAAACCGGTGAAGATATCTGGCGCGAAGATCGCGATGAACTTACTTCCTGGTCAACGCCCGTGATCGTCGAACACGGCGATAAGGTTCAGGTGATTACCAACGGTGCCACAAGAGTCCGCAGCTATGATCTCGAAAACGGTGAAGTGATCTGGGAATGTGGAGGACAGACGGGCAACCCGATTCCGACTCCGTTCATCCTCGACGACATGGCAATCTGCATGACCGGATTCCGCGCCAACGCAGCCTTTGCAATCCCGCTCAGCTGCGAAGGTGACGTTACTGATTCGAACGAAATCGTCTGGAGTCGCCGTGACATTGGCCCTTACGTCCCCACCGGCGTGCTTTACAAAGGCCACATTTATTCGACGAAATCAAGCTCCGCGATTCTTACATCCGTCGACGCAGAAACGGGTGAAACCGTGATTGATCAGACGCGAATTGACGGAATCGACTCCCTTTATGCCTCGCTCGTGGCGGCAAACGATCATATCTATATCACGGGTCGGAACGGTACCACGATTGTATTGAAGCACTCGGACGAGTATGACGTCGTTGCCTCCAACGATCTCGGAGAACCCTGCGACGCGACTCCGGCAATCGTAGGCAATCAGATTCTGCTCCGGGGATCCAACCATCTGTTCTGCTTCGAAAACGAGTAACCGGAAATTCAGTTTGTAACTCGATCCGGTTGCACCGGATGACCATGCGGCCCGTCCTTCCGGGCCGCTTTTTTTTGCCTTCATACAATCGTGTGGTGATTGCCCGCTTACTCAGATCATCGCAAATCTGATTCCGGCAGGTCCATTACAGTCAGGCCGTTAAAACCGGACCACACCTTTAATCCGGCATGACAATTACTTCTTTGCAGGGTTGATATTACTTCTTCTTCCGAATTCATGACCTACTCTTTCGCGTCAGTTGTATCTCAACGCCCCGATTTCGTGGCTGAAACAGCACGTGAACATGCAATTCGATCCGTATATCAACGCAGATCACTCAGGTGGCCGGACCTCGCGCATCGATTTCGTCGGAGCAGGTCTTCCTGCGCGCACATCGAATCGAAAGCTTGAGCAGGAAATCGCCAGGCGGTTACCGGATGCGATTCATTCGAGGATTCTGCCGGCGGCCGAAGTCGATTTCGATTCCCCGCGCCAGAAACGCAAGTCCGAATTTGATGCAGGAAGACGACTGACGGCTCAATTACTTGCAAGGCTCGACCGGCAAGGGCCTGTCGGAGTTGCTGACGACCGCTCTCCAGTCTGGCCCAACGGGGTGACCGGATCCATCTCACACTCATGCCACTGGCTGTGGAGTGTGGTCGCGGAAAATTCGGACTACCTCTCGGTTGGTATCGACACCGAACCGGTCGTCAACTCGAACACGCGCGAGCAGCTGATACACGAGATTGCTGATTCGTATGAATGGAAGATTGCTGCGGAAGCAGGGCTGGATGCTGAGACCACTTTCACCGTCGTCTTTTCGGCGAAAGAGTCTCTTTACAAATGTCTCTATCCCCGGTCCCGCCAGTTCTTCGGCTTTGAACAGGCCTGTGTCATCGGGATCACCCGGTCATCGGTTCGTCTCGAACTGACACCTGACAACCCGAATATCGAATTCGCCCCCGACCAGATCGACATCGTCTATTCACTTCACGGGAACGACGTTTTTACAGCTACGTGGCTGAAAGCATAAACATGCAGACTGAACAGATTTACCGGAACTTGAACGTTACAGCGGTGGACTTTCCGCATGAACATCTGCACGCGCTGATTTCCGCAAAGGCAGTCGAATCACCGGATGCAGTTGCCGTCGTTTGCGACGACCAGCAACAGTCATATCACGAACTGAATCGCTTGAGTGATCAAGTCGCCGCATGGCTGCAATCAAAGAACATCGGCAGCGGAGATCTGGTCGGGCTTTGTTGCGACCGGAATCTCGAAACACCGGCGCTACTTGTCGGAATCATGAAGTCGGGTGCCGGTTATGTCCCGCTTGACCCGGAATATCCTGTAGATCGACTGAACTATATGGTTGCCGACTCCGGACTGAAACATGTTATCGGACACGCAAATCAAAGGCACCTGATTGAGGACTTCGGCATCGAGTACACAATATTCGATGAGCAGTATTCAGATATCGACGCTGCCGGCAGCTACGCCTCCAGCGGCGGTGACCCACATAGTGACGTCGCTTACGTGATCTATACATCCGGCTCCACAGGAAAGCCGAAGGGGGTGGTGGTACCGCACAGCTGTGCCGTCAATTTCCTTTACTCGATGCTCAAATGGCCCGGATTCCGCACCGATGACCGGATCCTCGCGACGACCACGCTGTCATTTGATATTTCCGTACTGGAGATGTTCCTGCCTCTGGTTGCCGGTGGCAGCGTTGCGGTAGTGGATCGCAAGACGGCCAAAGACGCCGATAAACTTGTCGATGCGATTATCCGCAACCAAGTCACATTGATGCAGGCGACACCTGCGATGTGGCGGATGATCCTCGAATCCGATTTCGAGGGCGGGCCGGAAATGAAATTCTTCACCGGTGGAGAACCCTTGCCGCGCGACCTTATCGATCCGTTGCTCAAGCGGTGCGGGGAATTATGGAACCTTTATGGTCCCACAGAAACCGCGGTTTACTCGACTGGTGCACAGATCACCAGCTCAGAAGATCGCATTCTGATCGGGAAACCGTATGCCAATACAACAATTTATGTCGTCGATGAAGACAATCGACTTTGCGATCCGGAAACTCCCGGTGAACTGTTGATCGGTGGAGCAGGCGTAACTGCCGGCTACTTGAACCGCGACAAATTGACGGCTGAAAAGTTCTTCATGTGGAATGGAGAGCGGGTATATCGCACAGGCGACCTTGCGCGGATCACCGAAGACGGCCAGGTTGATCACATGGGCCGGATCGATTCTCAAATCAAGCTGCATGGCCACCGTATTGAACTCGGGGAAATCGATGCAGCAATGGCGCGTCAGCCGGGGGTCCGCCTCGCGGCAACGGCTCTGCGCGAAGACACTCCGGGTGACCAGCGATTGATCGGCTATCTGCTGGCTGAAGAAGGAGCATCGCTGGACACTTCGAATGTGCGGGAAGCGATTTCCAGTTCACTTCCGGAATACATGATTCCATCGCTGATTGTCATCGTCGATGAGTTCCATTACACGCCCAGCGGAAAACTGGACCGGAAAGCATTTCCTGCGCCTTCGACTCAACGTCCGGAAACCGACACGCCTTTCGTAGCACCTCGAAGTGCCGATGAAAGACGAATGGCAGATATCTGGGCGGACGTGCTGCAACTGGATCGTGTTGGAATCAAAGACAACTTTTTTGAAATCGGTGGTAACTCGATTCGTGCGATGAAAGTTGTCACCAGAGTGCGCACCGAATCCGGATTACCACTCAGCGCAGCCGAGTTCTTTGATAATCCTACGATCGACGCTTTTCTGTCCCTGGCAGAACAGAAACGATCGAGCGGTGCAAACCACCGGACAAGAAAGCACAAACGAACCGGATCCGGTAGATATGCGATCGTTGGCATGGCTGCCAGAATGCCGGGTGCGGACAATCTGGCGGGCTTCTGGAACAACCTCGTCAACAACTGCGAGACAATTCGGAGTTTTGAAAAGGACGAACTCGATCCAACGCTCGATCCGCGGGATACATCAGCAGACAACTATGTCGCCGCACGTGGAATCATCGAGCAGGCAGACCATTTCGATGCAAGGTTCTTCACCACGCCTCCACGTGCTGCGGAAATGATGGATCCTCAGCAGCGAGTCATGCTCGAATTGGCGTGGAATGCTCTGGAAGATGCGGGATGTATTCCGGGAAAGACTGACGACACGATTGGAATCTGGGCCGGAACATACACCACCAGCTACTTCTTTAAAAATGTCCTGACCAACCCGGAGCTCGTCCGTGAGACCGGCGAATTCAACGCCGGTGTTTACAACGAAAAAGACTACATCGCCACGCGCGTGGCTCACAAACTGAATCTGACCGGTCCCGCCGTCAGTCTCAGCACGGCTTGCTCGACTTCTCTGGTCGCATTGATTGAAGCCTGCAAGAGTCTGGATTCAGGAACATGTGACGTCGCTTTGGCGGGGGGAGTCTCTGTTACTTTCCCGCAGAACAGTGGCCACCTGCACCAGACCGGCAGCATCTTTACTCCCGATGGCCACTGCCGGCCGTTTGATGAGAAAGGAGCCGGCACGCTATTCAGCGACGGTGCGGGCCTGGTGGTAGTAAAACGTCTTGAGGATGCAATCAAAAACAGCGATCGCATCTATGCCGTCGTTCGTGGATTCGGAATCAACAACGACGGTGGCGAAAAAGCCAGCTTCAGCGCTCCGAGTATCAAAGGACAGGCAGCGGCCATTTCAATGGCTCAGGAAACTGCAGGCGTTCATGCGGATGACATCGGCTACATCGAAGCTCATGGAACGGCAACACCGATCGGTGATCCGATCGAAGTCTCAGCGCTCTGCTCAATCTTCACGGAACAGTCTGACAACCTGCAGTACTGTGCCATCGGATCAGTCAAAAGCAATATCGGTCACACCGTCGCAGCAGCCGGCGTCGCGGGACTGATGAAAGCCGCTCTCGCACTTCATCACGAAGTAATCCCGGCAACACTTCATTTCAAATCACCTAATCCTCAAATCGATTTCGAAAACAGTCCGTTCTACGTCTGCGATCGCAACCAGCCGTGGCAACGGTCAGACCGGCCGCGCATTGCCGGAATCAGCTCGTTCGGTGTCGGCGGAACCAACGCACACGTCATTATCGAAGAAGCGCCGGAACCGGCCGTCGAAACCGGTGAAGAAATAACAACACTGCCGGTGGAACTACTTCCTGTTTCTGCCAAGACGGAAGAAGCCCTCAATATCAGCGCCGGCCAGATTACCGAATTCCTGCAGACCAACGACGTGCCACTGGAAAATGCCGCCGCAACTCTGCAACGGGGCCGTGAAGATTTTGCCTGGCGTGCGATCGTCGTCGCCGGAGACAAGGAAGATGCGATTGCTCACCTTTCCAGTCGAAAGCAACCACGATTTCTGAAACGGAAATCCAGTCCTTCAAAACGTGATGTTGTATTCATGTTCCCCGGACAGGGCTCCCAGTATGTCCGCATGGGGCAGAATCTATACGAGCATTCGGAGGTCTTCCGGAACTCGATGGATGCTTGTTGTGACATTCTGACTCCACTCCTTGAGAAAGATCTTCGTGACGTTCTTTTTCCGCCTGATGGTGACGAGGAAACGGCCGCCGAAATCCTTCGCGAGACAAGATACACACAGCCGGCTCTGTTCGCACTCGGATACTCGCTGGCGCAAGTCTGGCTCCAGTGGGGCATTCACCCCTCGGCCCTGATGGGACACAGCATCGGCGAGTTTGCAGCAGCGTGCATTGCAGGTGTGTTCAAACTCGAAGACGGACTGGAGATGATTGCCAGACGGGGAGCGATGATGCAAAAACTCCCCGGTGGAAGCATGATGAGCGTCCGGATACCGGGCAACGAAGTCGAACCGCTGTTATGGGGGGAGATGGCAATCGGTTCATTTAACGGCCCTTCGCTCTGTGTTGTTGCCGGCCCCGTCGACCAGGTTGCTGAACTTCAGAAACAGCTTGAATCACGTGACGTCGTCTGCCGACATCTGCACACCTCGCATGCCTTTCACTCTCCGATGATGCAGGAGATTGTGAAACCCTACGAGGAGTTCATCGCCGGATTCAAACTTTCGGCTCCGGCCATTCCAGTCCTTTCAACGGTCACTGGAAAATGGATGACCGATGAACAAGCCACTGACCCTGCCTACTGGGCCGCGCATCTTCGTGAACCTGTCCGCTTTTCTGATGCGGTCAACGAAATGTGGAATGAAGATCCGACAAGGATCCTGATTGAACTCGGCCCGCGAAAAACGCTGGCGACTCTTTCCAGACAACACGCAACCGATCCCAAAAACCAGGACGCGTTCGCAACGCTTTCTGACAACGCTGAAAACAATGCTGAATGGACAGCCATGCTGACCGCGCTTGGACAGCTGTGGATGGCCGGCGCAGACGTCGACTGGACCCGTGTATTCCATACAGGATGCCACACTTCGTTGCCGACCTATCCGTTCCAGCGCAAACGATTCTTTATTGAACCTAATCAGCCACAACATCAGACACCCGGTTCGCCTGCATCCAGCCTGGCTCCGGCTACGGCCCCTGAGGAAAGCTGTATTGCAACGGCAAGTCCTGTCGCCGCCGCCGAACCACCAACCAATACAGATCTATTTAATACGAACACCGGCAACGCCGGCGGGAGAACTTCCATGAGTCGTCGTCCAAACCTCGTTTCAATCATCAAAGAAGTTTTCGAAAACACATCCGGATTCGATCTCGACGAGTTCGACGGCGATACAACGTTCTTCGAAATGGGACTCGATTCGCTGGTGCTGACGCAAACGGCGACCGCCCTCAAAAAAGAGTTCGCTATGGATGTCACTTTCCGGCAGCTACTTGAGGAAACTCCGAACGTTGATACGCTCGCCGATTTTCTGGACAGCAACCTTCCTGCAGGCAAGTTCATGCCTGAAGAAGTCGCTACAGATCCGGATACCGCAACTGCCCAACCGGCAGCTCCTGCTCCTGTGGCGCAGTCACCGCATGCGAGCGTGGCTGCCGAACCAGCGCAGGTGCAGAACTTTGCACCTTCAACCAACAATGCCAGCCCTGTTCCAGCGATCGCGACAGCACCGGCTCAAACTCAGCTCGCGCCCGTTCAAGTGAGTCCAATCCAGCAAATGAGCCTGCCACCGGCAACCGGCAACGGGGCTCAGGCGATCATCCAGGGACAACTTCAATTGATGGCGGCCCAGCTTCAAGTGCTCTCGGGAACGCCTGTTCAAAACAACGTCGCAGTCCAGCAACCCGCGGCGGTTCCAGCTCCAAACCAAACTCCAACGCAAACGGCTCTTCAGCAGCCTCAGTTGGAGCAGGCCACACCTGCTTCGCAACAAGAGGCCCCGCAACAACAGTCAACTGCCGCGGCGCCTGAGCAAACACCCTCGCTTGAAGCTGCTCCGGCGAACGACGACCAACCGAAGAAGAAGACCTTCGGCGCAGGAGCTAGAGTTGCCCTGAATGACGGCACGCTGAACGACGAACAACAAAGCGCGCTCGATGAGATCATCCGTATGCATAACGAGATGACTCCCAAAAGCAAAGCCTACGCGCAACAGCATCGAGCCTATATGGCTGATCCGCGTACCGTGTCCGGGTTCCGACCGAACATGAAAGAGATGACCCACCCGATCGTTGTGGACAAATCCAAAGGCGTCTACTTGTGGGACATCGATGGAAACGAATACATCGACTACACGTGTGGCTTCGGATCGAATTTCCTCGGACACGGCCATGACATCACAATTGAGGCCATCTCGGAACAGGTTCAGCTCGATTACGCCATCGGTCCACAGTCGCCACTGGCAGGTGAAGTCGCGAATCTGTTCTGCGAAGTAACCGGAAACGAACGAATGGCATTCGCCAATACCGGCAGTGAAGCCGTTCTGGGTTGTACGCGGCTTGCGAGAGCGGCAACCGGCCGGAACCTGGTGGTGATGTTCAACGGCGATTACCACGGCATTCTCGATGAAGTCATTGTCCGCGGTAGCAAGAAGCGCAAGAGCTTTCCCGCCGCGACGGGAATCCCAAAAGAACATGTCGGCAACACCTTGATCCTCGACTACGGCACAGATGAGTCATTACAGATCATCAAAGACAACATGGACGACATTGCCGCAGTTCTTGTTGAGCCGGTTCAAAGCCGCAAACCTGAGTTGCAGCCGCGCGCGTTCCTGCAGGAATTGCGCAGGATGACTGAAAACGAGCCGACGGCGTTGATTTTCGATGAAGTCATTTCCGGACTCAGAATCGCTGCCGGTGGCGCGCAGGAATACTTCGGTGTGAAAGCTGACCTCGCGTCGTACGGGAAGGTTGTAGGTGGTGGCATGCCGATCGGCGTGATCGCCGGTAAAGCTCAATATATGGATGGACTGGATGGTGGATTCTGGCAGTTCGGCGACGAAAGCCGTCCCGAAGCAGGCATGACCTATTTCGCCGGAACCTTTGTTCGTCATCCGCTTACTCTCGCCGCATCCAAAGCCATTCTCGAACACATCCGCCAGGGCGGACGCACGATGTACGACCGGATCAACGGTCTATCGGACTATCTTGGCGAAGAATTGAACAAGTTGTTCATCGAGCTGGATGCCCCGCTGTATCTCGCTCACTTCGGTTCATTGTTCAAAGTGCAGTTCCACGAGGAACTGGTTTACGGCGAACTGCTGTTTGCAGCTCTGCGTCGTCGCGGGATGCACATCTGGGATCACCGTCCGTGCCTGTTGACGCTGGCCCACACGAAAGACCACATCGATCAGTTTGTTGCGGCGTTCCATGATTCGATTGTCGAGTGTCAACGTTACGGATTTCTGCCCGGCGAAGGCTACAAGAAGGCCAAGCAGACATTCGATGCCAACCGCCCTCCGGTAAAGGGCGCGAGGGCCGGTAAAGACAGCAACGGAAACCCCGGCTGGTTCATCGCAGACTCACAGAACCCCGGCCAGTTTATTCAAGTCGGCATGCCCACAAGCTAGGCCAAAAGCACTGCCGGAAAGCCTCCGGCTGCCTTCAGTTACAAACTCTCTTCCGAATAACTACAGCTGAACTCCGGTTCCGGAGTTGATAACCCATGAGTTCAATTCAAAACCAGGACGCTTCGTCAACGGCCACCTCATTTGTTGTTGGCCCTCAGACTGACGTCCAGAATCGTTATCGCGCGACCGAGGCTCAACTTGAAGTCTGGCTGTCCAGCCAGCAAAGCGTTGAAGCGAATTGCGCCTACAACGAAATCAGCTCGCTGATCTTCAATGGCGAAGTTGACGTCGAAAAACTCGAGCGCGCGATTACCAGTGTTGTCGAGCGAAACGCGGCTCTGCGTTCAACGTTCAGTCGTGATGGACAGGAGGTTCTCGTTCATCAGCAGCCGCGCTTCGAATTCAGTGTTCTCGACTGGTCGAACGATCAGGACATCGATCTTGAATCTGCAAAGCGTGAGGTCATTCAGGACCAGGCATGCAAGCCATTCGATCTTGTCAACGGGCCTTTGCTCCGCATCGTCGTTCAGAAAGTCTCCAACCTTGAGACACGTCTGACGTTTACGGCTCATCATGTGGTACTCGACGGCTGGTCACTCTCCGTTTTCTGCCGTGACCTCGGCTATTTTTACGATCAACTCTGCGGCATTGAGCGCGAACCACTTCCATTAGCGCAGTCGTATGATCAGTATTCGGAAAAGATGGCCGCGTATTTTGACTCGGAACAGGGCAGGGCAGACGAAGAATTCTGGGTCAACTGCTTTGCGGATTCAATTCCTGTCCTCGATCTTCCTGTGGAGCGCAACCGTCCGCCGGTTCGAACCTACTATGGTCGCCGGTACGACCAGCATTTCTCTGCCGACCTCGTGGAGAAGATTCGCCGTATCGGAGCGAAGTCCGGGTGCAGCCTGTTTAACACCATGCTTGCTGCCTTCAACGCCTACGTTGCCAGGATCAGTGGAAACGATGATTTCTGTATCGGCATACCCACGGCCGGTCAGGCTGCAATGGATAATCCTGAGCTGATCGGACATTGTGTTAATACGATTCCGCTGCGAACTCAGGTAGACACAGCACTGCCGTTCGTTGACTACATGAAATCAACCCGTAGCACCCTTCTGGATGGCTTCGAGCACCAGCGCTACTCCTACGGAACTTTGCTTCGAAAACTCGCCCCGCCTCGTGACCCGGCCCGGCCTCCGATGCTGAGCGTATCTTTCAACATTGACCCGGTGATCGATACGAGTGACATGGGCTTTGATGGATTGGAGGTCGACGTTGTCGTTGAGCCTCGAAGTTTTGAGAACTTCGAGTGGTTTATCAACGGCGTAATTTTGAAAGACAAGTCGATCGAGTTGCAGGTCCAATACAACTCGGATCTGTACTCCACACAGTCGATGGCATTCTACTTCAGGGGATTCGCAGCCTTCCTCGAAGCGATCACGGCCACACCGGACGCGAAGATCAGCGAACTCCCGCTGATGAACATTGCTCAACGCAAGAAGGTCATGGTGGACTGGAACTCCACGGAACTGGAGTATCCGGCGAACTCAACGCTTCACGCAGAATTCTCCAGGCAAGCCGAATCAACTCCGGAAAAGACATGCGTCGTTTTCGGTGAAAACGAGCTGACATATGGCGAAGTCGAAGCACGGTCAAATCAAATCGCGCGGCACCTCCAGTCACAGGGAGTAAATCAGGGTGATCTCGTTGGAATCTGCGTCAACCGCAGCGAACAGATGCTGGTTTATCTCTACGCGATTCTGAAATCAGGAGCCGGCTACGTACCGCTCGATCCTGCCTATCCGTCCGATCGGTTGCAGTACATGTGTGACCATTCGGAGCTGAAGCTCATTGTCACTGAAAGCGAGCTTTCCGATCGAGTTGCCGGGTTCAACAAACCGTCGATCGCGATTGACTCCGCAGCCGTGGAGATAGACGCCCTCGATGCCGGCTCATTTGGAGTTGAAACGAGTCCGGAGAACACCTGCTACGTCATCTACACATCCGGCTCGACAGGCAAACCGAAAGGGGTTCGCGTGCCGCATGGCCCGGTAGTCAACTTCCTTTATGCCATGAAGGAGATACCCGGATTCGAGCAGGATGATTCTGTGCTTGCGGTAACGACTCTCTCGTTTGATATCGCCGTGCTTGAACTTTACTTGCCCACGATTTCCGGTGGACGCACGGTAGTTGCCGATTCGAAAACAGCCGCAGATGGAGCAGCTCTAGCCCGTTTTATTGAAGATCATGACATCAGCCATATGCAGGCCACTCCGGCCACCTGGCGATTGATGATTCAATCGGACTGGTCCGGCAGAGAGGACCTCAAAGTGCTGTGCGGTGGTGAACCGATGCCTCAAGATCTAGTTGCTCCACTTCTGGATCGTTGCGGTGAACTCTGGAATATGTATGGCCCGACTGAAACAACCGTCTGGTCCGCAGCGTTTCGAATCAAGGACGCCAAAGCGCCGATCATGATCGGCAAACCTGTTGGAAACACGCAGATCTACATCCTGGATTCGAACGGCAACGAGGTCCCGATTGGATGCGAAGGAGAGGTCTTTATCGGCGGAGCCGGTGTGACGCACGGGTATCTGCATCAACCTGAAATGACAGATAAACGATTTGTCCGGAACCGGTACCGCAGTCCGTTCGTTGATTACGTCAGCGACCGCCTCTACAAAACCGGAGACCTCGCCCGTTGGTGCTTTGATGGAAACATCCGGTTCCTTCGCCGCAATGACAAACAGGTTAAGGTTCGCGGCTTCAGAATTGAACTCGGCGAAATCGAGCAGAATCTCAAGTCGCATCCTGCAGTAGAGCAGAACGTGGTTATCGTTCGTGAGGACACCCCCGGAGATGCCCGACTGGTCGCCTACCTCGTAACCGAAAACGGCGACCCTGTTCCTGCATCAGAACTACGTGACCATCTTCGCGAATCGGTTCCCTACTACATGGTGCCGCAACACTTCGTTGAACTTGAGACGATGCCGCAGACGAACAACGGCAAGATCGACTACAAAGCTCTGCCCGTTCCACAAACCGAGCCGGCGGCCGATCAGGTCAAAGTTGCCGAATCTGCTGCTGAGCGTTTTCTTGTCGGCGTCTGGAGCGATGTACTTGAACTTGATGAAGTCAGTATCGACGACAATTTCTTTGACATCGGTGGTCACTCACTACTTGTGATGCAGGTGATTACCACAACGGAGGAAAAAACCGGGATCAAACTCGGTCCTCAGGATTTCCTGATCGGAACGCTGCAGCAGATTGCCGGCAAACTGAACGAATCGTATGCATTTGAAGATGATTCGGGTGAACAGGTTCACGAGGAATCTGAACCAGAAGTTCAACCTGCTCAGGAGGAGGAAGTTGTTCCCGAGGAAAATCTAGTTAACCCGGAACCGGAGGTTGAACCTGAAGCTGCCGCAAAATCAGCCGGTGGCCTGCTACGCACTTTGAAGGGATTCTGGAACTAACAATGCAACCACGATTCTTCGGCGATGATGACAGCCAGTTGTATGGGGTCTACCACACGCCTCGAGGCAAAGTAAATCGCCCGTTCAAAGCAGTTGTCATCTGCCCGCCAACCGGTCAGGACTACATCCGTTCGCACTGGTGCCTGAAATTACTGGCAAATCAGCTCACGCGAAAAGGTGTACATGTCCTGCGATTCGATTACGCAGGAACCGGAGATTCACCGGGCAGCTTTGAGGACGTAAAGTCCATAGAGACGTGGCAGGACAACATCCGGCAGGCTATCCGGCACATTCGCGAACAATCAAAAGCCGAAACAGTAATGCTCGCAGGACTGCGGACCGGCGCTGCATTCGCGGCGCAGGTTGCGCAGGACAACGCCGATGTCAACTCTGTCGTTCTCTGGGAGCCCGTCGTGGATGGAGCCCGGTATGTTGGCAATCTCCGGAATCAGCATGCGGACATGCTCGACCTCTGGGTTTGCAAAATGCAGACACAGAACGACGAACGACATGAAGAACTGCTTGGTTCTCTTTTCTCGCGGTCTTTGCTGGATGAGATTGAAGACCTCAAATCGGCTTACGATTCAATCGTTCAGCCACAGCTGATCATAAAACTGGATTCGGTTGACGATCAGTTTCAACATCCCGAACAGAGCATTCAGAAAATCGTTTCGGTTGACGACGAAAACAGCTGGCATGACCCCGGCTCGCTGGAGACCGCATGGCTTAGACCGGCTACTACAAGGATTGTCGTCAGAAATATCGATGACATGTTCAAACGTCTGGAGCGATTCGAGGCACTGACGCATCCTGCTTCGACTGAAATGAATGAAACACCGATCGCTTCAACGGGAGTCCTGGTATGAAAGAGTCCATTTGCCAGTTCGGCCCCGACAGTTCGCTCGGGGGCATCCTGACAACTCCTGATCCCGGAAAGGCAGTCGAGGGCGCTCCGGTTGCGCTGATCTTGAATGCGGGAATCGTGCACAAAATCGGCCCGTTCCGTTTGCACGTCGACCTTGCTGGAAAACTCGCAGACCAGGGCTTTTCGACTTTACGCATCGACCTGTCAGGTCTTGGGGACAGTCGTCCGCGCACGGGTAACGTTGACCTCGAGAATCGCGCAGAACTGGATGTGTGTGCAGCAATGGACGAGCTTCAGCACCAAACCGGCGTTGATCGGTTCGTTCTGCTTGGACTGTGCAGCGGCGCATTCAATGCTCATCAGGTTTCAGTCAAGGACAAGCGCATCGTCGGAGCCGTTTTCATGGACGGTATCGTGTTCCGGACTCTCGGCTTTTTCCTGAGACACCAGGTCGGGCGATTGTTCAAGCCGCGTTTCTGGAGAAACGCAATCAAGCGTCGCCTGAGTGGCAGCGCGAAACCGGGTTCGGAATCAGGTGGCGAAACACTCGGCGAATCTGAGTTCTTCGGTGACGACCTCAAGCAGGATGCGGTGGTCGCAGACCTCAAAAACATGATGAGTCGCGGGATGCAGATGCTGTTTCTCTACACCGACGGATACGACGATATCTGCGGGCGGTCCCAGTTTCGTGAGATGTACGGCCTGCAGCCTGACGAAGGCCAGCTTCAGGTGGAATACTATCCGAAGTCTGAGCACACGTTCCGCTTGATCGAAAATCGTCGAATCGCGTGCGACAGAATCAGCCGCTGGTTCTGCGGCAGGTTTGGTGCAACCAGTGACCCGTTGCAACCTGTGTCGGCTTGATGGAAATTCAGCCTCGAAGATTTACTTCTTCTTTCTGGCTTTCTTTCTGGCAGCGACTTTTTTCTTTGTGTTTTTTTTCGTGCCCATCTTTCCGGAAGCTGTCTTCTTTTTCGCGCCGCCGATGCTCAGCCGGTAGCTTTCATCCAACCATTTCTTCCAGCGACGAGCAGGCATTGGATTGTCGGAGCAAAATCGTGCCGTAACCCAGGCCGTGTTGCCGACCTGATAGTCTTCGGGGTCCGACTCAGCCAACCCGGCGGCTTCCTTCATCGACGAATCCAGCTTGAACATCGCCTTGTAGCGACCACCCTGTTCACCGATGAACAGAAACGCCTTCTTGCCCGCCTTGAATGAGCTCTGGGTACATGCCGTCCCTTCATCCACTTCCGGATACTGGCTCGCCCGCAAACGCATAGCTTCAGTCGGATCTTTGGCGCTCAAAACGTAACTCCTGTCTGCGAAAATCTCATTTCGAAGTATACACGCCCCGGAAGGACACGGTTGCAGGAAAGCAGACTCGATCCAAAGTCTGTCCGTGCTGCAAGCCAATGTCATGTGTGAATCCCACTGGTCCTCATTCCACATTCCGTACAGGAAGACTATCCTCATGGCATGAGTTTCGAGTCTCCCCGCAGCGCCGTTGTGCTTGTTATCGATCAACTGGGCGCATCCTGTCTTTCGCCGTTCGGTAATACCTGGTACCAGACGGACAACCTCTGTCGCATCGCAGCTGAAAGCATGCTGTTCGATTTTGCCATCAGCGATAGCCCCGACATGAGACAGAGCATTGAATCGCTCTGGCGGGGAACGCATGCGGCTGGCAATACGCAAAGCACTTCGAACGTCCACCTTGCCGAAATCGCTGCACGCTCGGGTGGAGCCTCAACGCTGATTACCGATCACGTCGAAGTTGCCGACATGGAAGCAGCTGCTGCATTTGACAGGACGGTAGTGCACGAATCCGTCTGTCCCCCGGTTCCTGCTTCAGGCGTAGCGGATACAGCAGTCGGAAATTTTTTCGTCCGCGCATTACCCGAACTCGAGAAGATCGATGACGGTGACCTGCTCTGGCTTCATTGCAGCGGGCTCGCCGGACCATGGGACGCCCCGATGGATCTGCGACACCTGTGGGTCGACGAAGACGATCCTGATCCGCCGGAATTTACCGAAGCCCCGGACAGATCATTTGACCACAAAGAAGATCCTCCCGATCTGCTTCTCGGGTACCAGCAGGTTTGCGCGGCTCAGGTATACATTCTGGACCAGATGGCTGGAATTCTGTTCGATCAGTTTGATGCGATGGACAGCCTGCAATCAACGATGCTGGTCATCACCTCGACACGAGGCACAGCGACCGGGGAACATCGTCACATTGGACGACCTGTCGATCTGTTTAATGAGTCGATTCATGTTCCGTTGATGATCAGATATCCGGACAAGAGTTTCGCGCTGCAAAGAAGCCATCAGCTTGTTCAGCCGGGATTTACTCATCGACTGATTGCTGATTGGCTCGGCGGCTCCGACCGTGAAGTCGAAACTGATGCGTTCCTGCCCCAGGGCGATCTGCCGGTACTTACCGACGACCGTTATCAGATCGCGATCTCTGTTTGCGATGACCTTAAAGCGATTCAAACGCCACAGTGGAAACTCATCCGCTCCCCGGACGGCACGACACAGCTTTTTGTTAAGCCCGACGACCGCTGGGAAGTGAACGACGTTGCTTCACGATGCCGGCACATCGTTGATTTGCTGGAAGTATTGCTCGACGAATGCTTGCAAAAGCTCGCCAGTGGCGAATCAGTGAAAAACGTGCAAGTACCTGAAGAGCTGGATGTTCAGCTTTGACAGCAGAATTGTGCTTGCACTTCCTGGAATCTCAAACAGACCGGCACCCAGCTTTGGCATAGTCGGAAACGCAGTGAAAATGATACGTTTTGCTCAAATCTATCGCACGGAAGCGGTGGTGTTTATTCGCTACGGAAATTTGAATGCACGGACACGGACGTCCGAATTCAACGATCCAGACCTGCGCTACGTTTGAACCGGCTCTCTATAAACCAGCGTGCCGCATAAGGGTCTGCTCTCAAAAGCTAGTTGCGTTTGCTGCTGCGCTGTTGTTGGCAACAACGTGGCTCAGTAGCGGTTCCGGCTTCCTTTCAGCGCAAGCCTTCAATCCGGACTCAATGGTCCAGACAGCGGAGTTTCAAACTGACGCTCAACCGCTCTCAGGCTTTTCACCTGATACTGAGCGCGCTGTTGTTGCCACTCCTGATACATCGCTTCAGATGTCGCCCGCCGTATACGACCGGAATGTAGTTGCTGCCTCAGGCGTCGAGCCGATCGATCCCGGTTTGACGGAGATGAGATTGAGGCTGACATGGGGAGGTGGCAGCAGTGATCAATGGAAGGGCACAATCAAAGTATCCGGTGGAAGAGGAACAATCTCTTCGCTACGTTCGCTAAGCCTGGCAACGGACGCTCCGGGCAGCATCATCGGCGCCGGATCGCAAATCAGCATCAACCAGCAATCACCCGTCAACTTTAACGGAGTTGACTTTACGCTTCAGGCATCACTGGATGCGGTCATCGAAGTCGACTTAAGAAGCGTCCTTGCACCGGATCGTCACTATCAAGCGGAGGCTCGAGTCAGCCAGTTGATCAGGTCCGGCTTTTCAGAGTTGATGGACGAAAACTCCAATCAGTTTTCTATCGCGCGGGCTCCTGGTGACCGGATTCAGGTTGAACCGATGGACGATGCGATGGTCTACCGGCCGAATCAACTGATGACGATCGCGATCCGGCCGAACCTGGCCGGCCAGGCATCTCAGGCCGCACGGTGCCGTCTGTCAATCGTTCCTGCCCGGCAGTCCGCTCCGGTTTCCTGGTCAGGCACCCTCGACTTCGAATTGAATGAAAGCGGATCAGCCACCAGACAACAAACAGCGATTCCTGTTCCGGCAGTTGAAGGTGTCTATGACCTGATCATCGAGCTGCAATCAGACTGGTACCGGAGCCCTGTAGGTGGAAGCCGTGTCAACGCAAGTCGCCGTATCCAGTTCGTTGTCATCAGCGAACAGCCACCGTCGGTCAACAACGACAGACAATGGAAGCTGATTACTGAAATTGCCTCTGATCATTTCACCGGAAACAGCATCGGACAGATGATCGGCATCGGCAGCCGCACTCTTGGCAACGACAAATTCGAAGCCGTCGGATCCGGTGAACAATCGATGATTCAGTTGAACCCCGGAGGCTGGCACGCCATCGAGCTTTCATCAGTTGAACTCTACAGGCCGCACGTTATTGAGATCGAATATGACGCTGGATTACCTTCCGCACTCGGCCTGAGCATTCTTCAGGCTGATGCCAACGGCCAGATCCCGCTGATCGGCTGTGATTCGGGAGTTGTCGTCCCCGACTCACCTGTGGATGGCGACACATCGGCTCGAAAAGGATACCATCGGATCGTTTTCTGGCCGTCAACGCGCTCGCCGTTTCTGCTGATTGCCAATCGTGATCCTGATCAACCGGTGCGATTCGGAACGATCCGGATGTACGCCGGCCCTGCGAGGCTGGTTTCGGGACGCAATGAGTTTGCCGACTTGAGCGACGTTCCGCTTCGCCGGTTCATGGCCTTCTATGAAGCGCCGATGTTCACCGACAGTTTTGACGCACGTCAGTACAAAGACCCGCTCATCGATCAACCGCTTGATGACTGGTTGACGTTCTACCAGGGTGCAGACCGGCTGATCCAGTACTTGAAAGCCAACTCTTATCGAGGCGCGTTCATAACGGTTGCAAGCGAAGGCAGCTCTATCTATCCATCACGGCTGCTTGATGCATCACCCAAGTATGACACCGGCATCTTTCTCTCTGACGGTCAGGATCCCGTTCGCAAGGATGTACTCGAACTGCTGATGCAGATGTTCGATCGCGAAGGTTTGACACTGGTTCCCACTCTTGCCCTTTCCTCACCGCTTCCGGCCGTTGAAGCGATGCGCGAGCAGGATCAAGTCAACAGTTTTGATCTGGTCGATTTCCGGCAGAACAAACGATCACGCGAGCAGACAGCCGTACCCGTCTACAATCCACTTGATCCGCTGGTTCAGCGATCCGTAACCGCGATTGTTTCCGAAATCGCATCCCGTTACGGGCATCACAGTTCATTTGAGTCTGTCGCTGTTATCTGTAGAGGAGACACGTTTACGCAACTTCCGGGACAGCAATGGGGATACGATCAGTCCACCGTCGATCGTTTTCTTCAGGCTGGAAACTTTGACGAGCCGGCCGATCTGCTGGGAACTCATTCGGCTCAATGGCTGCAATGGCGTGCTCATCAGATGACGCTCTGGTATGCCGACATGCTCGCCTCAATCCGGCAGGCTCGACCAGACGGCAATTTGATACTGGCTCCGATCGATCTCTATCGTGGTGACGAAACAAGTTCAGCTCTCAGTCCGCGCATTCATCAAGGCACAGGTTTCGAGACCGTGATGCTGCGAATGGGCTATGAACCGACTCTGACGTCTAACCATGAAGGCATCATCCTGCTGCAACCGGAGCGGATCGCGCTCAACCAGCCGCTCTCGGCGGAGCGCGTCGATGTTCAGGTCCGCAATTCAGCCGGTGCGCGACAGTTCTTCCAGCAGTCGGGATCACGTGGCTCTCTGTTCATTCACCGGATGGCATGGGCACACTTTGCAGAACTTCAACAACAGGCGCCATTCAACGCCCAGCAAACGGCTCTATTAAGGCTTCAACAGCTTACTCCTTCCGGGAAATACAACCGCAAGAGGCTGACCGAGAGCATTTACGAGAGCGATTCGGCACTCTTGATCGACGGCGGCATCATGCTGTCCTCCGGTCAGGATTCGTCCACTGCCGATATTCTGTCGGTATTCAACAGGCTGCCGGAAGCTCCGTTCCAAGAGCTTGTCTTGCAAGGTGAGGTTGAAGGAAGTTCACCTGTGGCGGTTCGACAGACGGTTGCCGGTAACCACTGGTACTTCTATGTCGTTAACGCGTCGCCCTGGTATGCTACGGTACGTCTTGCGCTCGATGATCAATTGGCTGCAGCTTTAGAGCTTTTCTCACCATCAACAATCCGGACGACAGAATCGGGCAATTTTGTAGAGCTAGAAGTTGAACCATACGGCCTGATCGGCGGACGGTCGCCACTGGATGGATCCCGTCAGGTCGCGGGCATTACCGGCTACGAATTCGATTTCCCCGGCGACGTGGTGCGGCCACTCCGTGACCACCTCGATCGCCTGCGCCGAAAGCTCGTCCTTGCCAGTAGCACGCAGGCACTCAATGCGCTTGAGAATCCCGATTTTGACACCGGCACACTGGATGGATGGCAGACGGGTGACCAACCTTCGACCAGCATCCGTCAGGAATCCATTGGCGGTCATTCAGGCAATGGTTCAATACACCTGCAAAGCGATGGACAAACCGTATGGCTTCGAAGCAACGAACTGGCCACTCCTTCCACGGGCCGGTTGTCTGTCTCTGCCTGGATTCGCACGGGCTCACCGGACGTTCAGCCACCACTACGAATTTCTATTGAAGGTCGTTCGTCCACGAGCGAGTACTACCGTTTCGGAACGATCGGAGCGATCGAAGACGGCTCTGATGCCCGCCGGGTTAACGACCAGTGGCAGCGGTTCGCCGTCCATTTCGATGACCTGCCGGCCGAAGGCGTTGACCGTCTTCGCATCGGTTTTGATCTGATGGGCAGCGGCGATGTCTGGATCGATTCAGTCCGCGTCTACGATCGCTGGCTGGACGAAAACGACACGCGCGCGATGACTCAACTGCTCGCCAGCGCCGGCCAGCTGTTAACACAGCCTCAATCGCTGGACGGAGGTCGTGCCATCCTGGAAAGCTACTGGCCGCGCTTTCTTGATGAATACATTGAAGGTACCCCGTCTACTCGACCGTCACAGGAGATCGCGCCGACGGTTGAATTGAACGCTTCCAGTCTGGAAGTCATCCCCCTAAGCGCTCCGCCGGAACGCTCCAGTCGCGGACTACCGAGGCTGAGAGACATCCTGCCGTCAGGGACGAGAAGGTAGCAGTTAAAACCCTGCGTTAAGACAGGGCAATGTGCGGTAGGATGCAAAGCGCTGTGAATTAACGCTTGTACAAACCAGCTCAAAGCGATTAAATATACGCAGTGGGATAAGTCCCTCTTTTACCTGATTACCGCTCCGCAGCAAGCACGCGAAACTTCTGAAGTTCCGGAATCTTCCAGCCAGCCACGCAAGGTAATCCACTGATTTCTTTCAGTGTTTCTCAATCACACGTGGTCTGGAGTTTTGAAGTGTTAATTTACGCGCTAGCTGATTCTCTGTTGTCCGCTCGTAATGCGGCTGTTGCTATTACGTTTGCGGCTTTACTTTGTTTTGGTGCGTCGGCATCAGCCGACGTATACGAGTTCTTTGATAACGTTAACGGAACACCTGACGGTGAGTTTACGTGGGACGATTTCGGATTAACCGGATCCCCCTACGAAGGGCCTCACGCTCCTGATCAGGGCGCTTCAGGTGTCGGTAATGGGGTAGTCACAGTTACTTCCGGTGGATTGATCACAACCACCAACAATCTCTATTCACTATTTTCAATCGCCAGGTGGAGCGTCGGCATCAATAGTCTTGAAGAATCGGATCAGTATACGAGCGTCGTGGTCCAGTTCGCCGTATCTTCGACATTCGTCCCTGGTGACTTTACGCTCGACGGAAATGCTCCTGACGAGTTCATCGACCTGGGTCAACGAGCCTCGGCCGGCGGATTCCCGTACAACTTCTACTGGGTTGAGTGGCAGGGAGTTCCTGCAGGCTCTGATTACGAGATCGCGTTGCAGGGCACCGGTCAACACCAGTCAATAGCCGGGGCGAAGGCGACTTACTTCAATACAGCGACACCCTATGACATCACGTCGAGCAATCTAACGACAGTGATCGCCGACTCCGCTACCGTTACCCGCGGCGTTTATGATTCCGGCAGTACAGCCGAACTGGCCGGCAGTGATGACATGGATTACGTCGTGCGAAGATCGAATTCAGATATTCAGTCACGGACTGAGTTTGAAATAGCAGCAACCAGCCCTTCCATGATGCCGACTTCGATTGAGTTCACGTACGAAGGCGCAGTTTTCGCTCGCGGTACAGTGACACAGACCATCGAACTGTATGACTACGATGCCCAGCAATGGGTCCAGATCGATTCGCGGAATGCCTCGCGATTCACAGACTCTGTTATCACAGTAGACGCCACCGGGGACTTGTCACGTTTCGTTGAACCGGGAACGTTCATGATGGAGGCAAGAGTCCGCCACGTATCGGCTAATCCGCGACAGGTCTTTACGACCAATACAGATCAATGCATCTGGACGATCGGGGAGTAAGAGGTCGTCATACCCCTGAGCGTTCATTTGATGGAGACGAGAAAACGAGCGGAGAACGAATCGTTCTCCGCTTTTCTCATGCGCGATCAGAGTCCATTCAACTCTGATCAGGCACCTTGTTTAGCTTCGTTTGCTTCTTCGAAAAGCTCCGGCTTCGATTCGGCAAGTTCTGCTTTCAGCTGACGAGCCCAGTTCATCATTCTTTCATCGGTCAACTCGTCCTGATTGTCTTCATCCAGTGCCAGTCCACAGAACATTCCATCGATGACTGCAAGAGATTCGACGAATTCATGGCCTTCGGTTGACGTGAAACCGATTTTTCCCGTCGCTCCCTGCGCAAGCAGTTTTTCGTACATGATGCCAATCGCATCCTGATACGTCTCGCCATAGTTGTGTTGATCGCCGAGGCCGAACATTGCTACGGTAAGCGCGGCGAGATTGACATCATCAAGTTTGTCGAAGATATCCTGCCACCCGTATTCCAGCTCGCCGACGTCCCAGGTGGGAATCCCGCAAATCGCGAAATCATACGCTGCGAGATCTGTCGCTTCTATGGACGACACGTCCACAAGTTCCAAGTTAAGCTCAGGCCGGAAATACTCAACCATATTCTCGGCAATGTACTCAGTCTTTCCTGTTACCGAACCGTAGATCAAAACCATCTTCGGTCTTTGTTCCATTTTGCTTTTCCTTCTATTCAGTTTCTGATTCGTGAATTCAGTGATGTCAGGCGTTGTGAAATCAGGCTGACAACGGGGGAATCACCGTGGTGATACTTCTTCAAATATCGAGTGACCGATGCAAGGCAGCTGGCGCACTCGATTTGTTCGATCATCGGGGCGGAGAGTCCGAGGAAAATCCGGATTGCAGAATCTTTTTCATTCTGTTCTGCATAGGCTTTTCCAAGGGCGATTCGAAAGGCAGCGTTATCCGGTCTCAACCTGACAGCCGCTTCCAGCCAGTTCGTTGTGGTGGATTCAGCAATGTCTGTAAGTGAGCGGTACCATGCGATACCGAGACAAGCTTCGCTGTCGCACGAATTTTCCTGAAACACCCTTAGACAGATGTCTGCCGCTGACTCAAACATCTGGTTCCCCGCATACCAGTGCACCAGCGCCGCGACGTGCCGGCGATGGAGACTTGCATGCATGAACCGGGCCTTGATCCGATCGGCTATAGCCAGTGCCGCGTGCCGGACGCCCGTCTTCCAGTAGCAGCTTGCAAGACAAAGCTGGGCATTGATTGAAAGCCCCATTTTCCGCCTTGCTTTTTCCATGCGTTCAATGGCATGGCTGTGCCTTCCAGCCGCAAAATACGCAAGTCCGGCCATCTCATACAAACGTCCGTCATCCCGGTATTGAGCCAGGGCCTGTTCTGCGATTTCGATCGCATCTTCGGAATTTCCGGATGCGATCCGTTTTGCGATCAACTGAATCGCATTTCGTGGATCAAACATTTTCATTCACCTTACCTGCTTCAGCGCGGTGAATTGAGAACGACGTCGTTGAATTACTCCTGTTACGAAGTTCAGCGTCTGCTCGACGATTCCTGTAGGAGTGCCACTCAGCACCCGCACGAGAAACCAGCGCAACAAGCAAGGTAGCCGTTGCGAAAACACAAATATGGAACAATAGGACTAGCACGCCTGACTCCAGACAAAGGTTGATATCTGACAAGAGGTCGCTGGCGTGCGATGAGAACTTCAATGAGCTTCTCATCCGCGGCTGGCTGCCGAATACTTCTATTTCGTTTAACTCCCAGTACGGCCGGTTTCGCAATCATGCCGGCTGAGGAACTCCTTTCCTGTTTGAGTTGTTTCGACGGGCAATCAGCCAATCGATCAACGCCACAATCAAAAGAGACAGCCCGGCAACGGGCAACATGGCTCCTGTAAGGACAACGAGCGCCAACATCCAGCGCGGCAGTGGAACGGAGTATCGCCTGGGAAACCCCGAGGTTCCTCTCCGGCGTCGCAACAGCCACATCCAGACTCCGGTCACGGGAAGAACGCACAGGATGACGCACGCAATCAGCCAGAGAATCTTGCTTACCCAGCCGAGTACTGAGCCGACGTGGAGCGGATAATTCCACTGCGTCCACTGTGCCATTACAGGTAGTTGCGACAGTCTTTTCTGCTCTATAACGTTGCCGGAATACTGATCGATAAACAGCACCTGCGATACGCTTGCTCCGTACTCACCTCCGGACTTAAAGGCAAAAGCAGCACGATCATCGTGAGGCAACTCAATGCTGATCCTGCTCAGCGGCATTTCATGAGCCTCCGCGAGCTCCATCACTGTATCGACTGAAATCTGCCCGACACCTTCAGGGGGCTGCGTCGTTGATAGAGGCGGATTGACGACGATATCGAAGGAGCCCGACGAGAATCCGATCAATAGAAAAGAAGTCCCCCAAAGCACCGAATACAACAAACCTGTCAATGCGATGACAAAAGCGATCGGCATAATCCAGGTGCCGGGCATGACATGGGAATCGCGGACCACCACGTATCGTTTTTTCGAGCGGAATCGTGGTACGAGTGCGCGCCAGACCCGCTTGAACCGTCCCGGCCACCAGAGAACTATTCCGGACGTCACAAGAATCAGACACCAGCTTGTCGTTAGTTCAACGAGGACCCGGCCGATGGTTCCTGCCATCATGCGACGATGAATGGAAAGTACCGTCGGAAAAAAACCGGTTCGCGGCACTTCGCCGAGACACTCGGCGCCGTGCACTGAAACGCGCAGCCTTTTATGGTTGTTCTCTTCATCAGACAGAAAGAATGCGGTTGTGTCCGGATGTTTTTCACTGATCTCTACGACGGACACATGCCAGCCGTTACCTGCATAGGCGACGGCCGAATCCAGCTGCTCCTGCAACGTACAAGCCGGTGCCGCTGATTCGTGGTTGTATAATTCAGGATGTAACAGCGGCTCAATATCCGGCTTGAATATGTAGATCGCGCCGGTAATTGACATGACAATCAGTACCGGCGCAGCAATCAACCCGGCCCAGAAATGCCAGCGCCAGATGATACGGTTCAAAGTCGGACCACTGGCGAAGACTTTATCTTGCGCGCCGGCCTTCTCCACAGGTTGCATGACTGATTTCCGGCTAGCTTCTTGAACGACGACCCGCAGCCAGGACAAAAAGCCCAGTCAGGAGAATAAATGAACCGGGCTCGGGAATCCCCGCGATGCGACCTGAGCGGTTGAATACCAGCCTCGTATTGTCGATTTCACCAAGCAAAGTGAAAACGCTCTGTGTTTCATCAACATCGAACGAGAATGTACTTCCGGAAAACGTCAACGTTCCGTCATAAGTTGCAACCGGACCCGACGCAGATCCTGTTCTGAATTTCGCGGCATCCAATCCGGCAAATCGAACTGCCAGGCCAACATCAATACTTCCATCAATTGAAACAAGTTTGCCGTCATCGAATGTCATCGTGGGAGCTGCACCACTGAAACCAAGCGTTTCGACGACATAGTCCCAGTTGAATTCATTGTCGGGATTTGTAGCCCCGTAGAACTCATTCCTCGGACTGAAACTCGACAGATCGATTTGAAAGTCTGACTCGAACAGCGAAATCGTCTCCTGCCCAACCCCTGTGATCGCCGAAGGGTCGTAGTCGATATTTCCGAACGAGCTATGGCCGAACATCGAATGTGTGACCGATTTCCCGCCGAATCCGGAAAGCGAAGGGTCGGATTCCTCGGCATAGACAGACTGGCTGGAGAGCGGTGTTCCAACCAGGTACACCCAGAGACCCGAGGCCCCGCGACTCGGATCGAAATAAAACGGCATATCCAGATTCTTGCTGCCCGGCTGACCGGATTCAGGCTCTACACCTTCCGTATTGACCCCGGACAGTGACAAATAGCCGTTATGTCCGGCTCCGGAAAGGGAGACAAGATCTCCGGGGCAGACTGTATATAGTCCCGATACAAGGATCGCAGCAAAACAGAATATTCTGTGGTTCATTTGGATGTGATGAGAGTTGCTGTTTCCACATCGGCGCCCGCGACAAACAGGCGCCGAAAGGGAAACAAAGTCCGGATACTACCTGCGGCGACGTGCGGCAAAGCCGACGGCAACCCCACAAAGCAGAAGGGCTGAGCCCGGCTCTGGAATGACGTTGTTAACCGTTCCGGTAAAATTCCATTCCTGACGGATATTAAATGCGCCTGCAATCAATTCGGAGTCATCGAGATCAAGGTTGAAATCGCCCCCGACGATATTGAACTGGCCACCGTCATACTCATTGGTCGGTGCGCCGGCGAATGCGAATGCGATATCGCTTGTCATATCGATAGAGGTAATTGCGCCGTCCTCGTAGGTGATAGTACCGATGACATTGCTCATCGTTGTCGAATACCCGGTACCGATCGGAGACAGGAGCCCCCCTTCGATGTATTGATCGAAGTCGAATACGGCATTGTTGATCGTTTTGACTTCGACCCCGGTTCCGTTGACAGTGCCTGCAACGGTAATCTGACCGACATTCGTCCAGTCACCACCGTTGAAGGTCACTACGTTGCTTCCTAGCGGGCCTGCACCCGTCCCGATTTCATACATCCCGTTAGGGCTCAAACCGACTTCAGCATAAGAGTTGGAAAAATAGTCGTAGAATCTGCCGGACCCGTCAGCCGTCATGCTGATATCAATCGTGACATCTGCATCGACCGGCGAAGGACCGACTAGTGCTGCAAACAGAACGGCGATTGCCGTAAGTGCAGATTGCAATCTCATTGGATTACTCCTGGTCAAAGTTGAAAAAACTGTGGTCGTCATTAACTGGAACGGTCATGATCCGGTGAGGGCTTCAACCGTTCCGATGTCTGTGGGTCCGTCACCTACTTCCACCTCCCATTCGGAGTCGCTGGCGGAGAAGTATTTGCCGTCGAAGATATCCGGAGGCCCCGGATTCTCGCGCTCTTCAAGTCCTAGTACCGGACTCGACTCGTCCGGCGGAAGAAAAAAGATCAACCGGTAGCTGCCCGATGGGGCACCGTCACCGGTGCTGTAGGTCATGAACTGAAACGAACCGTCCGCGCGGGAAACGGCCCCGGGACGAAGTCGAGTTTCAAATAACGGGTCGTCTTTGTCAGGCACCAGTTGCAGGACAACACCTTCGACGGGGCTGCCATCGACGTGCACCAGCCCTGTCACCTGAAACGTGGCGAGCCGGTCCTCGCTCGTGCAACCCGTCGCCAATAGCAGGGTCATGGCTAAAATACAGATTCCGGCGTTTCGTTTTCTGCTCATCTAGAAATCTCCCAGCACTGCTCCATCATCGGGTTGGGCAAGATTCCACCACGTATCAAACTCCACCGTATCGATCAGGAACTGGACCGAGCCATCACAGAGCCCGAGGTTCAACCCGACGGGGTGAAAGCTATACGGCGTATGGTTGTTTCTGGCGTTTAAAAAGTCGGGACCGGAAGGGAATGGTGTCGTCGGATCGCTGTCAGCAACAACGCTGTAAAGCTGTATTCCACTAGGACCGGCCCAGGTTGAATACAAGTAGGTCGTTGCGCCCTGCGAAAGTCCGTTAGCCCAGAGTTCAGGCAGGCCCGCCTTTTCTACGAACATAATTGTGCTGGACGTTCCATCAGTCACATCGGCGACACGCTGGTTTTCGCCGTCACCAAACCAGATTTCGGTAAACAAGCCTTTTTCGCGGACATAAGAAGAGTCGTGAACGTCACGAATCCCGAAATAATCAGTCGGCTGAGCCGTAGTATTCAGGTTGTATCCCGGAAAGATACCGTTCAAGTTGACCGCTGAACGCGTCGGGACCGACGGGCATTGAAATACGGGAACAGGAAGATTGACGGCCTCCTGGTTGTCGGGATGGAGGTAGCCTTTGCTGTAGTCGTAGAGCGCCTCAAGGTTGCCCTGCTCAAGCCACGGCAGGATGTTTGTCATCAAACCATTAATGACGACCGGATCACCGCTTACGGCTGGATTGCTGATTTCCCATCCAGCCGGAAATTCCTGAAAGCCACTTTCATAGTTCAACGTGGCAAGAGAAATCTGCCTTAGATTGTTTTGACACGTCGTACGTCGTGCAGCTTCTCGAACTGCCTGAACTGCGGGCAGCAGCATACCGATAAGGATGCCGATAATGGCGATGACAACCAACAGTTCTACAAGCGTGAACCCCGGTCTTGGTTGAAACGCTCCACTTTCTGATTTCCTGAAATGCTGGTCCTGTAGCTGGGAAAACTCGTTTCGCATGAGTCCCCTGAGGCCGTGCATATTGAAGCGCCGGACCCACGACTGAACCCGGCGCCGTGACAGCCCGACTTCTGCCGAAATTTCAGTTCCTGTCATTCCGTTCTTAGCAAGCCGAACAATTCGCACCCGCATCCGCACCTTGTCCGGCAGATCGGTTCGCTCTTCGATTTTTTGCAGAAACCTGGTACTTAAACCTTCTCGAACATGCATTGATCGCCTGCCGTACAAAGCTCGTGATTGAATCACAACGCGCAGGAACGAGCAGAAACTGCTCTGGATTCTCCACGCACTTGCGAAGGGGCTGAATGCCGCTGGCTATCTTGCGTGGCTGGCTGAGAGGTTCGAAAACCTGGATTAATTCGCTTGCTGCGAGAGTAGATAGCTCATTTATTGAGATCGGGTCTCAATTCGTTTAAGTAGAGCCTGATCGGAGGATCTTTGCAACCGGAAATAAACAAAATCGGGCAAAACCTGACCTTCGTCGAAATGGAAGAAGTCTCTGTCCTAGACGCCAGAGGCATCAATGAGAACAAAGTCCAAATCGGTCTTCCGGCCCACAGGTTGTCTCTGGAATCAAGGGCTTATCTACAGAACCCCTCTACATTCTCGAGCACCGCCTCGAATCGGGCGAATACCCCCTCACATAAATCGCGCGCCGTTGAGTCGAGGGTTGAAAACCCTTTTCCCTCATTCCTTGACTCACTCAATTCGATGCGAATGTCAAACCGTTGCCTGGCTATCGATAAAACTGTTTCGGCAGTCTTGTAAAGAGAGTTGATGGTGTGTTCATGCTCATAGTATGAGCCGGCCCGCAGAACCAGAACAAGCACAGCATTAAGGCAGTTGGCGAAGTACTTACATGCTTTTGCCAGACGGACTACATCGAGTCGCGCAATTCTCACAAGATCCAGAACGTCCGACTCGACAATCGAAACGTCCGAAGCGCGCGCGAACTGAGTATGAAAAAATGACCGGCCTTCGACAAACCTTGAAGATGGTTGCGCGCAGTCGGACAACAATCCGAGATGGGCGTAGCGTAGCCGCGACTGTAACAGGATTGTCGTCCACCAGATATTCTTCCGGCTGGACAGAATGCAGTGTTCCGAGCGGTCCAGCAATTGCCGGGCTCGTGTTAGCGAAGCAACAACAGACCTCGACCTTTCGCCTTCCACGCTTTCATCTTCAGACCCGGATTCTCGAATCCCAAGCCGTTGGATGATCTGATCGCTCATCTGATCCTGGTCCCTGCACCATTCCTGATACAGCCCGCCATCATATCCCTGAAAAACATCGCGAACGCTGAATCCGAACTCTGCATACGACCGGACGTTTGTCAGACTGAGTCTTGTTAGAAGCCCTTCCTCAATTGCAGCGAGAGCTCGATGCAGATGGATAACTCCCACCGAAAGATTGGGAGAGCTTCCGTGGCGAAGATCGACAAGCCCGTCTGCAAAGTTGAGCCACTTCCTTGCCTCCTCCAGCGGCTCCTGTTTCATTGATCTGCGAGCCTTTTTGATCAAGCGGTAGGACCTGTTAGTAAGAAATGCCTGCCTTTCCTGCTCAAAAGACCAGTTCAATTCCGACGTGAATTCAATCGACCATTTTCTGGTCAACTCCGACAGCGCCTCGGTGAGACCAAGTAGTGCATCATTTTTCTCACGAAGACATTTACGCTGATCTGTTTCCGGAATTGTGCCTGACTCTTCTTCGGGCTCCAGCTTGTTTAGAAACTCGATCGTATTGGTGTGAACAAGCGTGAGGTAGTAGTGTCGGCGCAGAGCTTTGAAAATTGCGAGACTGAACTTTCTGTCTCCACGTATCTTCGCTTTGTTTTCGAGGACAAACTTCTCAAATTTCTCGAATGAAGATCGGGCAAATTCTATAGCCGACTTTGGACCGCGATGCCGTGTCGGGCGCCCTGTTTTCGGCGCCGTTCTTCCTGCCAGCAGGTTGTACACATTGGAAAACGCCAGGTGCGAGGAGTCATATGCGCGGGCGCTGGTGTGCAGCAAACCAACTTCAATTGTCCATTCGATGTAGAACAGCAGGTTTTTTCGTTCATTTCCTCCGAGATCCCAGAACGGTATTTTGTTTTGTCTGGAATCGCGGAACGGAGCTCCTGCCGAGTTCAGGACCTGTTGTTTCTGACCCGGTCCACAACGGTATTGATCTCTCTCGATTCCCTTCGCTAACCATCTATCGTCACTTCGAAGCCCTGATGCGAATTGATCCATTGATTGCCGATGACGCCAGAATGCGGTCTGATGTTCGGTAATTTCGCGAGCGACGGCGCGTTTCAAGCTCAAGCAGGTCAGCAACAGTTCCTGAGCTGCCTCGAAAACAAGGCTCTTGTCTTCTTCAACTCCTTGAGCGCCTCGCCATTCATCAAGGACCGGTCTGATGAGTTCGGCGCGGATATAGGTAAGCCGCCTGCAGCTCGCGCGTGATGAGCGTGAACCAAGCAGGTAGTCCTTGCTGGCCGTCAAAATCCGATTGGCATTGTCCAGTTCCGACGCGACTCGAATTGCAAGACCGGGTGCCGCTGAACGGATATCTTTGGATAGCCGAATCGCCGCAAAACAGTTATGGATTGCCGACTCGAAAGCGGACAAGCTGTCTTTGGACGACAGGAAAACCGAAACATAGGACGACGCGATATCCGCATCCAGACGCGCGAGAAGCTGGTTTTCAGTGGATTCGGAAGCCTGTTCCACTGCGATATTCAAACGTTGTCGTAAATCATCCCTGACAGGAGTGTGAAACCAGAGGTATCCGCCGGGTCTCTTTCTCATCAAAAGCCCGGCAAGCAGCTTCTTAACAATCGGGATATCTTCCGCCGAACGAATCCGGCTGACATCAAACTCATTCGAATCCTTGTATACCTGCCTGGCCTTGTTCAGTACCGGCACGGCGTATCTCGTTCGGCGGAACATCAGCACGAAAGCCAGAAACTCAAAGTGAGCCGGATCACTCATGGCCAACTCTTCAACTTCGTCTATCAGCTGTTCCAGCCTTTCTTCGTCGAAAGCACTTTCTGATAAGGGTTCCACTTCGCCGGATTTCAGCCGCGTTGTTGTCAGCGCTTCATCGATTTCCTCGTCCTGCTGATACGACATGACAATCGTAGTCATCGGGCTCTTTTCGCTGGAAAGCAACGAAAGCAACGCGAAAAGGCTTTTGCTGTTTCGTGTCGAGTCGTAGAGGTCCTCTATCTCGTAATCGTCCTCTTCCTTTCCGAGCCAGCCGGTTCGCGCATCATTGTTGAAATTGAACATATTCGTACCGGCACCTTCGCGCCCGTTCACGAATATCACCCACCTGCGTCCCAGCCCTGATGCGACCCTGTCAATCTCCTGCACCTGGCTGACGACATCAGACTCAATGACGACCGCCGGCCAGCCATGAAATCCGATGCGCTGGCACATACCATCAACCAGTTGTTCAAAAAAGTCGTCGGTACTGGTGACATCATCCAGGTCGATCCAGATGCAGTACCTGCCTCGCGAAAGCTGGCGATCAAAAGCTTCCCGCATGTTTCGGGTAACGCCATGACACCTTTCCTCGTTTACCTCTGTGCTTGTTACTCCTACAAAACGTTCCCTCGTGGCTTCAACAAGCTGGTCAATCCGGCTCGAGATCTGTGCACCGAACTCCGCCCCGTTGTCTTTGACGATTTCCGGACTTGCCGGCCACCGCTGAGGAGGAAGGCTTACTCGCGAGGTACCCGGGAAAACGGAGTGGGTCCGGGGAATATTGCTTGTTCTCATCTGCAGGAGTTCGGTGAAGAATAGTCCGACGTCCTGCGAATAGAACATTTTCAACTGGTCAGGCTTTATCCACGGATACTTTGTTCGCCATGCCTGGTACGTCTCGCTCACGGATTTGAGATCGTTTGTGTTGTAACAGACCCAGAAGATCTTGAATTCCTCGTTCAGCCTCAGCAGGCACGTTTCGATGAACTGGTTTATCCGCCCGTCGGCGCCTGACAATCCTGCGACCAGCAGGCCATTGCGCGCCTCGAAAACTTTCGGTGAACGCAGCAAGCTTGTATCGACGAGCTGGCCGAGGCGGCCCTCAACACCTGCCTCCCCTTCGACCGGGAGCCCATTCAATGCCTCAAGTTCTTCGGGAGACCATTCAATACTCTGTGGTCGTGTCCAGTCGTCTCTGTCGATCGGGAAACCCTGGAAGTAGGAGACGAAATTCAGCCGCTCAAGTTCACTGACAGATTCGTCAAGTGAATAGTCAGCTCTCAACCCGAATCTACCACCATGCATCTTCAACAACGTCAATTCATGATCGATGATATTTAACGATGGCAACATGCACTTGCGATGAATGTCGATGGACGCAAGGCGCTGACCGTTTGCTTCGAACGCGTTCTCAATCAGTTCGTCGAAATTGGTCGTCAGAAGCAGCGGGATATTTACGGGGCCGACGAGTAACGAAAGCAGCTTGTGTGAAAGAGCCGGTCTTTTATTGAGCGTAATATGGTTGAAGAAGGTATCAATGATTTCATAGGACGGGCTTCGCAACTGCAAATCGCCGGGCTGATTTGAAATGCGGGACAGGAAAAACAAAGAGCTTCGCCACTCGGCCAACGCTCCCAGCGCCTCCTGATAAATGGACTTTTCCCGCCACGTGCTCGCCTTATCGAGCGCCAGCTCAATTTCGTTCTGCCAGTTGCGTTTCAGATACTCAAAACTCACATCCAGTTCGGGCCAGCGGTGATGCCGCGGGGACCAGGTCCTGAACTCACGCACGAGCCCTAGAGACAGTCCAATGCAATAATGCAGATATCGGCTCAGTTCGGGAAGAACCGGAATGCCGGCGGGTGAAGAAATCCCTGCACCAAGTAGAGGGATAATTCCGTGGCCGTTCTCAATGTAGTCAACAATACAAGCCGGCGACGTCTCGATTTGATCGACATACTCTTCAAGAATGCTGTTCACAGATCACACTCCAGATCACACAGACATCAAACCTACAGCCGGCAAACCACGCAAGGCTCCATTAGGCGTATCATTATGTAACTTCGCGGCGCGAAAGCAACAGTCTGCACACGGCTAATTGAGGTACCGGTAGAATTCAGCGGGCAGCCTCACATTCGGGCAATGCCCGACGCGGAAAGATCAAACATGGACACTCTAGTCGAAAGCCGTAGGCGCTTCTGAATTCACGCCTGCAAAAAGAAGCATTAATCAGAGGCTTCCCCGGCAAGCTGCTGCCACTCTGATTTTGCTTTCGAACTCGCTCTGCTCAGCATCCAAAACGGTCTCGATCAGCATCGCGTGAACAGCGAGGCCGCCGAGCCGGTTTACGCAGACTTTTACGAGATCCTTGTGAGTACAAACGATGGATTCGGCTCCGCTGGACTTCGCATCCGCGGTGACTTGCTCGAGTTCGTCGCGGGAAAAGTTGTGGTGGTCAGGAAATTCACGAAAGCCACAGACTTCGACTCCCGTTTGCTCAAGCGAATGGCGGAATCCTGCAGGATTGCCGATCGCGCAGAAGGCAAACACCTTGCTGCCAGCCTCCGGCCCCGCGATGGACCGTTCGTTGTCGAATTGAATCCACCCACCATGGACAGTCCGTGCAGCCGCAATCACCGCACCAGAGTTGTGCGACTTCAGCTTTGTCTTTAACAGACTGAGCGCCGAATCATCAACTGCATCGCACCTGGTAACAACAATAACATCGGCGCGAGCGAACGAGCTGAGCGGCTCCCGCAATAGTCCGCGCGGAAGCAGCCTGCCGTACCCGAAGGGAACAAGGGCATCGATCAAAACAATATCGAGATCGCGATGCAGACGACGGTGCTGGAAACCGTCATCCATCAGGATGACTTGCGATTCGAGTTCCTCGATGGCGATTGCAGCAATTCGTGAGCGGTCAGGATCCTGAAGATGCGGAACATCCGGCAACCGGTGTTCCAGCTCCAACGCTTCATCGTTAACTGAGCGGGTGGCTTGCGAGCCTTCATCGCGACCGTATCCGCGGCTGACAATGGCGACCCTCAAGCCCATTGACCTGAGAAGTTTCGCCACGTAGATCACCATGGGTGTTTTGCCAGTTCCACCGGTTGTTATGTTTCCGATAGAAATCACAGGGACATCAACGCGATTTACATCCTGCCCGGAATCGAATTTTTTGTTGCGCCGCGTTATTGCGAGTCTGTAAAAAGGAGTCAGGCAACTGAGCACGCCACGCACGAAAAGCGGTACAATCCCATTTCGCTTTCCGGAAACAATTTCCAGCAGTTTTTGCTGAGTTGATGGCTGCATGCGAGCAACCTACCGGCGGAAACGAATCGACGCAACCGGAGCCGCAATGAACGAATTTGCAAACAACGAAGTCCAGTCGACTGACGATGAACCTGAGCAGCAGCCACCTCAATGGCAACCGTTGACGCGCTTGCAGCGCCGGGTGGCCGGAGTGCTGGTGGAGAAGGCGAAAACCACCCCCGACGCGTATCCAATGACGGTAAACGCGATCAGAAACGCGTGTAATCAGAAGAGCAATCGCAGCCCCGTTATGAATGTCGATGAAGACGACGTCGTCGATACGCTGTATGAACTGCGGCAAATGAAAGCGATCACGGAAGTACATGGTGGTGGCCGCGTGCCGAAGTACCGCCAGTATCTGTCCGAATGGCTGGGTATCGATGCAACCGAGTTGGCCGTCATGGCGGAACTACTTTTGCGTGGCGAGCAGTCCCTCGGCGATCTGCGCGCGAGAAGCTCGCGAATGAAGAAGATCGAGACACTAGCCGAGCTGAAGCCGGTCGTTGCTTCATTGATCGAAAAGAACCTGATCGTGGAACTGACACCGGCTGGCCGTGGCCAGGTTGTCACGCACAATCTTTATCAGGGTGATGAGCTTCAACGGCTGCAAGGTGAATTTGAGCGTGGCGCACCGGCTGCTTCCGGGGGAGCGGACCGATCGCCGCCTCGACCCCCTCCCGAACCAGCGTCACCTGCAATTGCGTCATCGCCGGTAGCTTCACGAGTTGAACAACTGGAAAACGAAGTGGCCGAACTGAAGGAACAACTCGAAAGGCTCAGCAGCCGGATCGATGAACTGACCGGATAGTCGTCGAAGCTGATCATGGAATTGCCGCAGACGAGTAAATACCGCGCTGCGTAGCTAAATGGCGCTAGTCTACCGGCGCCAAACTACATGGAGCTAAAGCGCTGGGTGCTAATCTGTATGGTTCATACGATTCGTCACGGTCCTTCCTGACGTGCCGGCACCTGCACATGCCACCGGCCGCGTCCACCTTCGGCTCGTGGTCTCAACCGTTCTGCGATATCTACGGTGAAGACTTCGTGTTCTTCTCATGGCTTGTTGTTTGTCGTCATAACCGGACGAACGTCAAACTCAACGCCAACAAATCCGCGGGCACGACCCGCGAACCGGCCTGTGAGTGCAATTCGTTTGATCCGTCAGAACTGCTGTCAACCGGATTGCAATTCATTCTGTTGCGAACGACATACCATTTCGGAAATCGGCTCAGGTTTCCGGTTCGCGACTGCTATCGCTTCAACGCTCTTCCGATCTCTGAATCTGTGTAAAACCGGCTCGACCGGCGTGCAGCCTTTTCTGCGCTGTAGCGTATGCAACCTGGTTTCGGAAAGAGAAAAATCAGATGATCACGAATCTCCACAAACTTTTGCCGGCGATCATCACAATCGTGGCTGTAAGTGCGAGTGCATTGGCCCAGCAGCCGGTTGGCGCGCTGGATGACCCGTTTCAATTCGCGTCAACGACGGTGACGCAGGATCCATTGCAGGATCAGACACAGCCGTTCGGAAACCAGGATCTTCAAGAGCCGCTGGTGATCGAAGCCCAGGATGACCCGGTACTTCCGGGACAGGGCTCGGTTCCGTTTACTGACGGAACGCAAACGCCTGCTCTGCCCGGAGCCGGTCCGACTTTCGATGACGTCCCCGGTCAAACGGTAGAAGTGAATCCTGCGTTTGCCGGATGGCAGGCGGCAGGCGATGCTAACGCTGGACCAAGGCTCAACGAGGCATTGCGTGCGAACTGGGTTATGACTGAACGGAACGGAGCACTCGGGGGAACCATTTACGGTCTCGAAGGCTCGGATCCGCGAGGAATTCTAATCTACCTTCTCAACCGTGGACGCCTGGTCACCAATACCGTGACCGACGATCAAGGCAATTTCAGATTCAATAACGTTGTTGAAGGTTCCTACTCGCTGGTCGGTATCGGTGAGAACGCATTCTTCTGTTTTGGATTGAACGTACTGGGTCACCGTGATACCGCCAGAGCGTACGTTTCGCGTCGCCTGGATATTACAGCATTCCAGAATGAAACCACGATCAACACGGACTGGATTCAATACTTCACTCCTGAGGTGAAATTCCGCGTCTACGGGGTTCACCAGGATGGTCAGGAAGTCGAAGACCCACCTAAGTACTACGGATTCGAAGGTCTTGGCATTCATCAGCCACCGGGATCGCCTGCGACATCCATCAACAGTCATAATGTCGTAAAGACCGGGGATGGACGGCTGATCGGGCGCGTGCATCAACTGGACTCACTTGACGGGCGTCCTGTTGATCTAAGCCAGACCCGTGTCATGCTTTTGAAGCAGGACGACGTTATGGCGTCCACAACGACTGACAATTACGGCACCTTTGAAATTCGTGAAGTACCGGACGGCCAGTTTGCTTTGCTGGCTGCTGGAAATGACGGCGTCGGACTGGTTGGAATCAATGTGATCTCCGCCGGCTCAGCAGGCGCCGGTCCTGCGGATATGGTTGAGCAGAACGCAGCAAACGTCTTTGACTTTACATTGATTTCGACGGAGACGATCGGCTGGCTCAACCGCTATGCAACCGAACTTGCATACGAAAGAGCAATCTCTGCTCCACGTCCGCCCGAACCGACCAACAATCAGAACTTCTGTCCTCAGTGCGGTATGGGCTGCAACCAGAATCACGGGCAATGCGGTGGCTGCGGATACGAAGGTCACTTCCCCGGAATGAGACTCAATACTCAAGGTGGACTTAGCGGCGCCGGTTCGTTCGGCGACTGGCTTAAGAAGAGCAACCGACGAATCAATGACTACTTCGATCGCATCTTCTACCCCGAAGATTATCGCGGCGGAGGAGGCTATGGTGGTGGCGGCGGCTATGGCGGAGCTGGCTATGGCGGTGGATACGGCGGCGGTGGATACGGTGGCGGCGGCTACGGGTATAACCAGGGCGGCTATGGCTACGGGGGCTATCCTCAAAACGGATACGGTATGCCGGCAAACGGTGGCGCAGATTGCGGCTGCAACTCGAGCGGCTTCTATCGAGGAGCCCCGACAGCTGGAATGCCGCAGCAGATGCCTTACCCTGCGACCCCTCCTGCAACAGCCCCTGCCGATCCGGTCCCACCGACGATCTATCGTGACGGCTATTTCAGAACCATGCCCGATCCGGTGTCCCCGGTTTCCGAGCCGGTTCCGAGCCCGAGTCCTATTGAGTCAACTCAAGCCGATCCACCGGCGCCGAACTGGCCGCCGACTCACGTGTACCGTGGTGCTCAGAACTTTGAGCAATCTCAGAATCAATCCAGCCGGCGCTAGCCGTAGAGGTTGAAAAAGCTTTGAATCGCTTATCGGCCGGACCCTTTGGTCCGGCCGTTTTTT
>JBCCFB010000009.1:0-60049 GCA_039029995.1 Planctomycetota bacterium | reverse complement strand
GTCCGGCGCGGTGGACCACGGAATCGCATCCGATCGCCAGTTGCCTCCATGATCGAACAGCTGATTGGTTGGGTCAGTTTCGTCTTCGTGAGAAGAAACGAGCCGGTCGCGACTGCGTTTTCGAACGTGATCGATGATCTTCCTCTTAAGAATTCCCAGTAACCACGCCTGGACCGCACCTTTACCGGAATACTGCTCAAAGTTGCGGATTCCGCTCAGAAAGGTCTCTTGAACGACCTCTTCAGCCGCATTGGCGTTGCGCAGTCGCGACCACGCATATCGATAGAGATAATCGCCGAATTGATCGACCCAGAGAGAGGGATCGACCCGTTCGGAACTGGAAGAATTGTTTTCAGAATCCATGTAGGGCCTTCAAAAACGCCTCGACGCCGGCATTGGGCGTCGGGACGACGATGATCACAGCTTTTCCTTACACACCGGCGATAATTTTCTGGGTCATTCAAAAATCATCATACCAGAGAATCGGGAAAAAATTGATCCCGAGTGTATCAACGCCCACGGTCCGGCGCGGCAGAATCCGCGTCATATCGTTTGCCTCACGAAAACCAGAATGGTTCGCGCTGAGATTGCCGCCAGAGTGCGACAAGTTGTGTAGAAGCAATGCAGAAGCAAGAGCAGAGTAGAAGCAACTGGACCTTCAGGGTCCAGTTGGTGTTGATCTATTTGCAAAGTCGGTCGCGCCTCCGTCAACCGTAGCTCGCAGGCGAACCCGAATCCACGATGACGTTGCAGGACAATGCTCGCTGGCTTTATCAGGCAATGATGTCTGTGGCAATGTTTCCATGAACGTCGGTCAAGCGGAAATCCCGACCGGCGTACCGGTAAGTAAGCCGTTCGTGGTCCAGGCCCATAAGGTGCAGAATGGTTGCATGCCAGTCATGGATATGGCAGCCGTTTTCCACGGCTTCATAGCCATGCTCGTCGGTTGCACCATAGCTGAATCCACCTTTAACACCGCCACCGGCCATCCAGCTCGTATAGCCTTTGTTGTTGTGGTCACGTCCGTCTCCACCCTGGGCATCGGGGGTACGCCCGAATTCACCAGCCCAAACGACCAGCGTATCTTCGAGCATTCCGCGCTGTTTAAGATCGGTCAACAGGCCCGCGATCGGCTTGTCCACTTCGCTGCACGATTGCGGAAGTCGGGTACTCAGGTTGGCGTGGTGGTCCCAGTTTCCGGCGGTAACCTCGACAAACCGGACGCCCGATTCAACAAAGCGTCTCGCCATCAGGCACTGTCTTCCAAAAGCGTCCGTCGGATTCTGACCGATGCCGTAAAGGTCCAACGTGTCTTCTGTTTCCCCGGAGATGTCCATCAGGCGCGGCATTTCAGATTGCATCCGGAAAGCCAGTTCATAGGACTCGATAACCCCTTCGATCTCAGGATGGTTCGGGTCATCGTTCAGGCGCTGCCTGTTGAGATCCTGAATCAGGTCCAGCTGACGTCGCTGCTGGTCACGCGTCATATTCGGATTGCTGATATTCGGCAGGGCGCTACGACGGTCCTGCGCAGATCGTGATCCTGTGGAACGACTTTGCTGGCGACCGACTTTAGTCCCCTGGTAGATTGCCGGCAGGAATGAGTTGCCGTAGTTCTGCTCCGTGCCTGCCGGCGGATTGAGTGCAACAAAGCCGGGCATACTGTCGTTCTCCGTTCCGAGGCCGTAAAGAGTCCACGCTCCGAGTGACGGACGTACGAACTGCGCATTGCCTGTATGCATTTGAGTCTGGGCTCGAGCATGAACAGGCTGGTCCGTGTTCATAGAGCGAATCAAACACAAATCATCTGCCATTCCGGCAACTTCAGGAAACAACTCGCTGATCCAGAGCCCGCTCTCTCCGTGCTGCGAAAAAGACCACGGGCTTCCCAGCAGTTTGCCGCGACGGCGACCTTCTTTGCCGTTGTCTCGCGTAAGCTGCGGCTTGTAGTCAAATGTGTCTATGTGCGACGGCGCGCCACGCATGCACAGAAAAATGACACGCTTGGCTTTCGCACCGAAGTGTGGCGACCGTGGAGCGAGCGGGTTATTCGACTCGTCCTGCGAAAACAAATTGGAATAGGCGCGGGCTTCACGTGACGCAGCTAATGTTGCAAGAGATGAAAACGCCAGGTATCCGAATCCGGACGAGACAGTACGCAGCATCTGACGTCGGGAGGGAAGGAGGTTTTGAAGGTTCATTCTCATCATCCAGGGTTTGAAATAGTTGCTCTTGTATGCTGGTCATCCAGTCGCCGCGCTGAACGTCAGTTCAGGAACCTGAAGTCCGCCGAGGCAAACACTGCCTGACAGATCGCCGAAATCTTTTCCCGCTCCGGAGTTCGCTGCCGGCTGTTGGTCACCTGCGAATCAACGGTGTTGTAGAAACGGGTCATCGCTTCAAGTTCGGATTCCGTAGCATCGCGGCTATAGATACGTCGCATCACCGCATTGAGGCGGTCATTCAAATTGTGATTTTCAAAGAGAATCGCCTTTGCCATTTCGTTGCTCTGACGGATGACGAATTCATCATTCATCATGAACAGAGCTTGTGACGGCGAGTTGGTTGATCCGCGAACGCCGACAACCATCGTGGGTTCTGCGAAATCAAACGCCTCCAGTGCAATCGGAATGTTGTCCCGGATGACCGGCAGATAGACACTCCTGTAATTCAAGCTGCTGTCGTCGATCTCGAACTGCAGACGGTCTCGAAGCTGTCGCATCCCGGCGGCACCTTGCTGGCGGGCCCGTTGACGGAACGCTTCACGAACATCCATCGTTTCGCTTCCCGATTCCCGTAGAAGTTGAAAGACTTCAATTCCCGAGCTCAGATTTCCATCGCGAACAATTGTCTGCCCGGCCCTGGTCACAATACTTCCCCGCGGGCGTTCCATTTCGATCTGTCCACTTGCGAACAGCATCGAGTCGCGCATCGCCTCGGCATCAAGTCTTGACGGAGTTCTACGCCATAGCAGCCTGTTTTCCGGGTCGCGCTCAAATGCGTTTTCATTGAACGCGGTACTTTGCCGATAGACGTGCGAAGTACAGATGGCCCTGATCAATTCTTTGACCGACCAGTCGTGCTCCATGAATTCAACAGCAAGGTAATCCAGCAGTTCCGGATGCGTTGGCGGCTCACCTGTGCTACCGAAATTTTCGGTGGTTCGGACAATCCCGTTGCCGAACAGATGCTTCCAGACACGGTTGACCATGACTCTTGCGGTCAACGGGTTCTCTTCATCAGTCATCCACTCGGCAAGTTCTTTGCGACCGCTATTTCTGTCACCACGAATTCGCTGTCTGTCACCGATGACCTGCACAACTCCGCGGTCGATTTCATCGGACGGTTGATCCAGTTCACCGCGAACCAGCAATCGCGCGTTGATTGCCTGATCACGATCCTGTACCGCCATCACGAACGACAACGGGTTACCGTCCTGGTCGTAGGAATTGACAATTTGTTCGAGGATGGCAGCCTGGGCTCCAAGACGGTTTTCCTGCTGTCGTAGCTGGTTTACCGTCCGTGTATCAGCACCTCGTCGCTGTTCGAGGCGACGTTCGCGTGCGGCGTTCGCGGCTGACTCACGCACCTCATCGAATTCCTGCCGCAATTCGCGGATCTCTGCCGAAGTCATCTGCTTCAGATACGGATCCGGATCTTCATCGGGAAGGCGGAGAAGATTGGAGGGTCGGCGATTCTGCTGGCTGTCGATAGTGCCGTAATGCGTCGAAGTGCTCAAAAAGATCCCTGCCATTGCGTAGTAATCTTCCTGGGGAACAGGATCAAATTTGTGGTCGTGGCAACGCGCACAGGCAACGGAAATGCCGAGAATTACGCGAGTCGAAACGTCAATCTGTTCGTCAACCTGATCCAGTATGAACTGACGCGCGTTCTGTTCGTTCAATGACTTGGGCCCCATCGCGAGGAACCCCGTTGCTACAAGGTGTTCGGCCCACGTTTCGTCATCCTCCGCCGGGAGCAGGTCTCCGGCGATCTGTTCGCGGATGAATTCGTCGTAAGGTTTGTCATTGTTAAACGCGTCAATGACGTAGTCACGATATCGCCATGCATGAGGAAACGTAGCGTTGACTTCACGTCCGGTTGATTCAGCGTATCGCGCCACGTCGAGCCAATGTCTCGCCCAGCGTTCGCCGAAACGCTCGCTCTTGAGCAGTCCGTCAACGACGATTGCGACGGCACGATCCGGATCGGATTCGTAGGCATTAAGGAACCAGTCGACCTGATCCTGACTCGGCGGGAGCCCGGTGAGGTCGTAGCTGAGCCTGCGGACGAGATCATAGGGCTCTGCGTCTGTGGCGGGAGAAATTGCCTCCTGTTCGAGTTCCGCCAACACGAAATTATCGATTGGAGAACGCGTCCAAGCTGAGTTCTGAACCGCTGGCGGCGGCACCTGTACCGGCTGGCTGTAAGCCCATTGAGTCTTCGCTTCACGAATGTCATCCGCGGTTACCGTCGCCGCGCCGTAATCACGTTCGGCTCTGGTAATGATCCGCGGATCCGGTGCGCCCATCTCGATCCAGGTGCGGAAGTCTTCAATCACGTTTGCCGAAAGCTGCTTTGAAGGCGGCATCGCCCATTCGTCGTACTCGAGCGCGGACATCAGGATGCTGCCTTCAGCCTCCCCCGGTTCGAAGGCCGGTCCGGAGTCACCACCGACTAGAAATCCGTCACGCGTATCGACCTGCAATCCACCACGCGATTGTCCGGTCTGCGCGCTGTGGCAGCTGTAGCATTCGCGAACCAGAACAGGACGGATCTTTGTTTCAAAAAACGTGACCTGCTCGTCCGTCAGGGCTTCGTCCTGAGCATTACAGATCGCCGCGGGCAGGACAAAGACCAGCAGCGAGAAAAGTGCACCGACGAAAAAGAATGGCGTTTTGATTGAGTCAGTCATTGATCCGTAGCCGTCCGAAATAGTTTTTCAAAACATGCAACAGCCGCACGTTCCGCCGTGTGAGCCCGTTTCCCCGGTTCGGTCTCTGCAGTAAAGGTCTGTACACGACGGAACGTGCGGCTGTAGGTTGTGCCGCGAATTCAGAAAACTAGTTCCCACCTCCGCGCGGTGGTCGCCTCGGCTCCTGAGGCGCATTGGCATCGTTGCCATTGTCTGCACCGTTGCCACCTCGACGTCGTTGCTGCCCCCCGGCCTGCCCCTGCTGAACGCCGGGCAGGTCGTTGTTGCGCATCCGCTGCCCCTGACCCGGTTGCCCGGGTTGCCCCCCGCCAGCGCCCAGTTGACGCAGCCCTTGAAATTCTTCACGTGTGATTTCGCCATTTCCGTCCGAGTCGAGTCGTTGGAACAGCATGGTCATTGCAGCCATGAATTCATCTTCTGAGATTGCCTGATTACCATCAGTATCAGCACGCTGCATCATCTGCCCGCTGAACAGCCCTTGTTGCTGGCCACCGCGCTGTTGCTGACGGCGCTGCATCTGTCCGGCCCCGTCCTCTGACTGCCCCTGCTGTCCACGGCGACGACGTTGACCATCTGCCCCCGGCGCGCCCGGCTGACCTTCCTGAGCGCCTTGCTGGTCGCCGCCTCGATTCCGGCCTCGCTCAGGTTGAGCTGACAAGTCTCCTGCAGCCCATGAACAAGCGACGGCGACGGCCACGACTGTGAACAGGTTCTTCATGATTACTCCTGTATCCGGCAAAACCGGATGTATGAATTGGGGAGGTGGTGTCTGGTGGTGGTGTCCGGAAGTGGTGGTTTCCGGCAGGGGAAGTCTGAGACGACTCATCCCCTGACTTCAGTCACGAAATTGTCATCGGCAGAAGACTCGAAAATTGATCAGATTTCAAAATACGGCAATTGAGCCGTTAGAAACGACCAGTCGTCTGCGAAATCAGTTATTTATTGGCGGAAACACCGGCAAATTGAGCCGAATTAGAAGTTTATTCGCCGGAGCCGGGCTCGCGTCTCAAATTGCTACGTGACAATATTCAGGTGTCAGCATCAATAACGAATCGACGCCTACGGAAACTCTATGTCAGACCTCCCCGATCAGCAGCAAATAATCGAGCAATTGACGGCTCAGCGCGAAGAGGCCCTCGCGGAGTATTTTGCCGCCTGCCAGCAACGGCTGAAGCGGATCGTAAACTTCCGGCTGGACTATCGCCTCGGAGGCAGAGTCAGCGAAAGCGACGTTCTGCAGGACACATACGTCCGCGCAGCAAAACGCATCGATAGCTATCTCGATAAACCCTCCATGCCGTTTTTCGTCTGGTTGAGGCTCGAACTCAATCAGCGAATGATCGAACTGCATCGCCATCACTTCGGCGCTGACCGAAGAGACGTCCGCCGGGAGGTCTCGGGCTACCGCCATGACAACGACGCAACCTCAATGGCGATCGCGGCACACATCGTGGCCGGCCTGACATCGGCGAGCCAGCTGATCGAACGGGCGGAACAGATAGCCGCTGTAGAAAAATCACTGGAGCAGATGCAGGACCTGGATCGAGAGGTTATCGCGCTGCGACACTTTGAAGAACTCACCAATATCGAAACGGCTGAGGTTCTGGGCATAACCCCCGGAGCCGCAAGCAAAAGGTACCTGCGCGCGTTGAAACGACTTCGTGAGATTTTTGAATTCGCGCGCCAGCAGAAAAACTAGAACCCCCTTATCCCGTCAGACCAAGCAGCGCAATCGGTGATCGTCTCATCATGCAAACAGTGAACCCATGAACGCGCCCAAAGAAGAAATCCTGGAGAAAATCGTCGCTGACTTCACGGCGCGACTGCGCAAGGGGGAACTGCCGGCGATTGTCGACTATCAGAAGCGGTATCCTGATCTTTCCGGGGAAATCGATGACCTCCTTGCGTCTGTTGCGATGATCGAAGGCCTGAAAGGGCCGGCCAGCGGACCATCCAAGGGCACCTTGCAAAAAGACGTGGACCATCTGCTCAGTCTCGAGCGGCTGGGCGACTACAGAATTATCCGTCAGCTCGGACGTGGCGGTATGGGAATCGTTCTTGAAGCCGAGCATGAGTCGCTTGGACGACCGGTCGCCATCAAAGTTCTCCCTGCCAGACTTGTCACTGATGAAAAAGCGCTGGAGAGGTTCCGCCGGGAAGCCCGTGCCGCCGCCAACCTGCACCATACCAACATCGTCGGCGTGTTCGGTGTCGGTCAGAGTGAAGGTTACCACTACTATGTGATGGAACTGGTGCGGGGCCTGACGGTCAGTCAGGTCATACGTGACCTTCGCGGTCAGTCCACTCCGGCTGAACCGACCATCGTGCCGGCAGCGACGCGAGTGGACAACAGCGCTCCGGATGCAGAGAACACAGGCGAGTTTACAACGGCAGATACCAACACAGGCGGACATTCTGCGACGCGAGCAATTTCCGGTGCAACGGATGTGTTCCGGAAGTCAGCTGTTTCTGACTATTCGAATACCGGAAATGCGCGATCAGCTGACAACTTCACGTTGCACAATGCAAAAGGAAAAGTCTCAGACATCAAGAACCGGTATCGCTGGGCTGCAAGTGTTGCTGCTCAAACTGCTGATGCGATGAAATACGCGCACGGTTTGAACGTACTCCATCGCGATATCAAGCCTGCCAACCTGATGCTGGACGAAACAGGAACCGTCTGGGTAACCGACTTCGGACTGGTAAAGAACATTACCAATCAGACACTGACGGCGACCGGGGATATTGTCGGCACGCCACAGTACATGGCACCGGAATCGTTCGAAGGCAGATATGACCAGCGCAGCGAAACGTACTGCCTCGGCCTCACGCTTTACGAAATGGCGACACTACGGCCCGCGTACGCAGACGCTTCGACTCCGGAACTGATTCGTGCGATCACATCAACTGCGCCCGAACGGGCGTCCAAAGTCGATCCGGGAATTCCACGTGACCTGGCCACGATTATCCAGAAAGCAATCTCCCGTGAGCAGGAAAACCGGTACCAGACAGCCGACGCCTTGCTCAGCGATCTGCGCGCTTTTCTGGATGATCGCCCGATCAAGGCGCGTCGGGCTTCGACAGTAGAGTACGTGTGGCGATGGAGCCGGCGCAATCCGCTCGTTGCTTCACTGCTTGCGCTTTCGATCGTGCTGACCGGAATCATAGCGATCGTCGCTTCAGCCGGTTACATCTCCACGCGCAATGCCTACAGCGCGCTGAACCGCAAACACCAGAACCTGATCGAGCAGGAACAGGCAACCGAACGCGCACGCCAGGAGGTAACTCAGGAATTCGAGCGTGCCGAATCCAACCGGATTCGCGCCGAAGAAAACTATCGCCGTGCCGAAGGCAACGTTAATCTGATGATGGAGATGTTTGACGACATGTTCAACCAGATTGTCTTCCGCGGCAAACGGGAAGAGAACGCCACCGAACTGGAGGGATTCCAGCAACTAAGCGCGATCGAGACGACGGTAACCAGTCGTGATGCGGAGTTCCTCGAAAGCATGCTTGGCTTTTATCGCAAGTTCGCGATGCAGAATGAAGACAATGCTGATCTTCGTGACGAAGCCGTTAAAGCCTATCGGCGCGTCGCTCACATCTATGCCCTCACCGGTGAGTATGCGGAAGCTGAAACCGCCTATCGCCAGGCAATCAGGGAATACGCGAAACTGGTCAGAGAAGATCCCGGCTCCTATGAGCGAACAGTCAATCTGACGCGCACGCTGACGGAACTCGGCAGCGCCATGATCCGCGGCGGGAAGTTCAAGCCAAACGCGGATAAAGAGTTTCAGCGCGCCATCGACGCGCTTGATGCTCACCCGGAGATCGAGACCAATCGAATGCAGATTGAGAAGGCCCGCACCCTTTTAACGTGGGCTGACGTGGTGCCGGTCGATATCACGCGTGAATCATTCGCGCAACTGGAAGCCGGTTATGATCTGGTACCTCAGGAGATCATCCTGCGGGAACAGGCGCGCAACAACGGCAATCAGCGACCGCGGCAGGGCACCCAGCGGCAGGGAACCCAGCGACCGGGTACTCAACGACCGGGCAATGCTCAACAACGTCCCGGAGGGCAACGACCGGGAAGTCAGAGGCCAGGCGGGCAACGAAACGGCTCAACACAGGACGAACAGCCCGGGCAGATGGCTGACAACTCACGACCGTTTTCCAGATTCCTCGGAAGTGGTGTCGTTTCGCGGACCATGCGCGATCGTTTTGAGGAAGATCGTCAGAGGCTTCAGGATGCAATCCGGATTCTGGAAAACGTATTGTCCACCGAAGCGGACAACATGGACGCGAGATTTCTGCTTGCCCGCTGCTGGTGCAGCGATGCGCAACTCGCCTTCAGTATTGAAAACGATGTGGCAAGTAACCGCTCCCTCAGCTTTGCCATTTCCGATCTGGAACGTCTGAGCGAAGTCAACCCGGAAAACCCTGAGTACCTGTTCACACTTGCCGAAGCCTACTCAATGCCTGTTAGCGACAATGCTGACGAAAACGAACGTCGCCTGGAACAGGCGCGAGTCATCATGGAGCGACTGATTGAGGATGCCCCCCGCAAGCTGGAATACCTTCAGTTGCAGGCTCAGGTTTTCAGCGAACTCGGTTACATGTACCGTGACTCCGGTGACTTTGATGCAGCGCTTGAATATTTCAAACTGGCCAATGAAGCCTTCAATACGGTCATCGATGAAGTTCCGGCGCTTCCTCAGGTTTACTTCCGCCGCCTGGTCGTCGATCTGAACTATTTCGTTCTTCTTTTCCGCGAGAACCGGTTTGACGAAGCGACAAGAATGGCTCGCGTATCGCGAAACAGTTTGCGGCAATTCCGTGGTCGCAACCAACGGGCACCGGAGCAGCTTTCAAAACTGAAAGAGATGTATGACAGAATGCTTCGTGCGACCAATCCTCTGACTGATTAGCCTTCGCAGGGTAAAACCGCCGGAGCGAATGCACGTGACGCAACTTATTCCATGACGCTTCTTCTATGACACTTCGCGCTTCCTGGATGCACTCTTCGAAAGGCTGAACTCTGCAGCCACCGCCGGGGAAGCTGCGGCTTTCCTGGCACGCATACCCCAACGCTCTCCAGCCGCGCTTACCAGCTCACAATCGCGCGCTTAATCGCGCGCATAATTCGAACACGCATGAGTTCCGGCAAACTGCAAAAAACCATCCTGGTTCGACTTGCCTGTCCAGATGTAAGGTTTTTCCTACGGTCACGAAGCCTGGTTACAAAACGCCCGTTGGCGATTCGACTGTTTTATGTACTGAAGCGTGGTTGCGTTTTTTCACTGCGTTCATCCAAGGTTGGCAACCTTATTGAATGCGGACCTTAATCAGTCACAATAGTCGCTCCGCAAGAACGACAAAGACTGATTACATGGCAAGTAAAAAGAAGCACGCTGCAAAGAAATCGCCACGGAAAGAGGGGGCTGATGCTCCGGATTTCGAATCGTCCATCGAACGACTGCGTGACGTGGTTACCGCGATGGAGCAGGGCAATCTGTCACTTTCAGGTTCGCTCGAAAAGTATGAAGAGGGGGTTAAGTGCCTGAAGGACTGTTATCGTGCGTTGGATGAGGCAAAACGAAAGATTGAACTCCTGATCGACCTTGATGAAGACGGCCGGCTTGTTACGACCCCGTTTGACACGGCGGCGAGCGGATTCCGTGCTGCGTCCGGCGATGCCGGTGCGGAACCGGAATTTGAGCAGAAATTTGAAGAAGATTACGAGACAAGTGACGAACCGGAAGATGACTGCGACGAGGAACCTGAAGTAGACGGTTCTGACCGTTTGTTTTAATATGGTGTCCGCCGCAAGCATCAGTGTGACGAAGGGTTACGCGTGCTTCGGACTTTTCGGAAATCCCGCCATTTCCCGCTTCGCTGGTCGGCTGACCGCCTGTTAATTGAACATCCGGCGTGCGGTTTTGATATCGGAAAGAGTGTTTTGCCGGGGGTAGTGGTTTTGAAAACCGGTGCCCCCGGTGCTCTTGCCCTCGGATCACATTCAATGTCAATCTCGGACGCATCACTTTTCACCCCGGACATCCTCGCTTTGCGGGATGTGATTGATCAGCGCCTTGATTTCTACTCCGGCTTCGGTTCTACCGACCGCGAAGAAAAAGCTTCATCGGGCTCCAGCTGGTCAGTAAATTCTCTCGGCTCCAGTCACCACTGCCCCGACCGCCTCAGGGAAGCCATCCGGTATATGCTGCTGGCTCCTGCAAAACGTATTCGCCCTCTCCTGGTTCTCACCGCTGCAAGAGCCTGCGATGGCAATCTGGAGAATGCAATGCCTGCAGCATGTGCAGTCGAGATGATTCATGCCTATTCGCTGATACACGACGACCTCCCCGCGATGGACGACGATGATCTTCGACGCGGACGGCCGAGTTGTCATATTCAATTTGATGAAGCCACAGCTATTCTTGCCGGAGACGCTCTGATTCCGCTCGCGTTTGAAGTTGTCAGCCGCGACATTCAGCCGCCCGAAACTGCGGCGAAGTGTGTCGCAATTCTGGCGAGGGCTGCTGGTGGAGCGAGACTGGTAGGCGGCCAGGTGGACGATCTTGCCGGTGATTCGACGTTTGACTCGCTGGAGGATCTCGAAAAAATTCACCGCCGGAAGACCGGAGCATTGCTCACCGTTTCCCTTGAAATGGGTGGAATCACCGCCGGCGCGGGCCGCCAACAGCTCGAATCGCTCACAAATTACGGAAATCATCTCGGTTTGGCCTTCCAAATCGTTGATGATCTGTTGGATTTGCGTGGCGAGCAGGCGAAAATGGGAAAACGAACGGGCAAAGACGAATCGAAGGGGAAACTCACCTATCCGTCTTTGCTCGGCGAAACACAAAGTGAACAGCGGGCTCGCGAATTGATTGATGCTGCTATCGAGGCAGTGTCATCGCTGGGAAGCGGTGCCCGGCCACTGGAACAGATTGCACGAGTTGTTATTGAGAGGAGCCGATAGACATGGCAAAGATTCTTCCGACCATCCAGTCGCCGAAACAGCTGCATGAAATGTCCGTTCCGCAGCTCAAGCAGGTGGCGGACGAGATTCGCGAAACGCTGTGCAATCTTCTCAGCATGCGCGCGGCACACTTTGCCTCGAACCTCGGCGTCGTCGAACTGACACTTGCCTTGCACAGTGAGTTCGACTTCCTCAAAGACCGGCTGGTGTGGGACACCGGGCATCAGATCTACCCGCAGAAGTTGATTACAGGTCGCTACGAGGAATTCCATACGATCCGCACCAAAGGCGGTCTGATGGGATACCCGAATCCGAACGAGAGCGACTACGACCTGTTCATGACCGGCCATGCCGGCTGTAGCGTCTCAACGGTCGTCGGACTGCGCAGCGGTGACGACATACTAGGCAACACAGACAACCATTCGATCGCGGTCATTGGTGATGGAGCCTTCCCGTCAGGCATCGTCTTCGAAGCGCTCAACAACGCGTTTCAGCTGAAGAGCAAGATGCTTGTCATTCTGAACGACAACGAAATGTCGATTTGTCCACGTGTCGGTGGAATCGCCAGATACCTCGATCGCCTTCGTTCAGGCCGGTTCTATTCAGGCATGAAATCCGAAGTCGTGAACATGCTGAACAAAGTCCCTGTTTTCGGCGATCCTGCAGAGCGTCTGTTGTTCCAGATCAAAGAAGGCGTAAAGGCCGGTCTGCACGGCGGAATGATGTTCGAGGAGTTCGGCTTCAAGTACTACGGGCCAATCGACGGACACGATGTCGGTCTGCTGAAAAAATACCTGAAGATGGTGGCGGATATTGAAGGCCCCGTCCTTCTTCACGTCATGACCAACAAGGGACATGGCTTTAAACCGGCAGCGGAGGATCCGGTTTACTTCCACACCCCGCCTGCGTTTGATCGTGAAGGCGAAAAAGTCGTCACAAAAGCAAAGGGCGGAAGCAAGGCGTACACCAATCACGCCAGTGACGCGATCATGGACCAGATGGACCACAACGATCGCGTGACGGTAATCACTGCAGCGATGTGCCAGGGCAATAAGCTTGAGCAGGTCCGCGACAAACATCCTGACCGCTTCTTTGATGTCGGGATCTGCGAGTCCCACGCCGTTGCTTTCGCAGCCGGTCAGGCAAAAGTCGGCTTGCGACCGATTGTTGACATTTACAGCACGTTCCTGCAGCGCAGCTACGACCAGATTTTCCAGGAAGTCTGTCTGCAGAATCTGCCGGTCACTTTCATGCTCGACCGTGGCGGCCTGACCGCCAATGACGGTCCAACGCACCACGGAACATTCGACTTCGGTTACATGCGACTGTTCCCGAATATGGTTGTCATGGCTCCGGGCGATGCGAATGACATCGGCGCAATGCTCGACTTCTCGCTTCAGCACGATTCACCTTGCTCGATGCGGTATCCCAAAACGACCGCCGCTGAAATCGAACGCGAGCTTCAGCCGATCGAACTTGGCAAAGCCGAATATCTGAGCCGCGGCCGCGACGGAATGATCGTCGTTGCAGGCACACCGCTTGAGGCGGCAGTTGAAGCGGCTGAGACATTACGTGCAGAAGGACTTGATGTCGGCGTCGTCAATGCAAGGTTTGTCAAACCGATCGACGAGGACATGGTTCGAGACACGATCGAGAACGCCGGTTTCGTTATCACGGTTGAAGAAGCGATGCTGATCGGTGGATTCGGAGCTTCATTCCTCGAAGCGGCAGCCGAAATGCGACTGGACGTCCGCAACGTGTTCCGCATCGGCATTCCAGACAAATTCGTGGAGCATCAAGACCGGCACGAGGTTCTCGCTGAGCTGGACCTTGATGCAGAGGGCATTGCCCGTCGCTGCCGTGAAGCGGCTGCTACTATGGGAGTCACTGGCTCATCCGGCATTGAACAAGCCACTTCGTAATTGGCCACTTCGTAATTGGCCACTTCGCAAATCGGCCGCTGAGTAATTGCCGGCTGAGTAATCCGCCGCTGAAAAACCAGGGGCTGACCTGCCGTTGATCCACAAGCGCGTTCATCGTAATACGTTGAACGTGCTTTTTTGATGCGCTGCGGACTGGTATCGCTCAACCAATCGTTAAATAATGTGGGTGTTGGCAAGGTAGGCCTGATCTAGAACCATGCCTGATCCAGAACCATGCCTGCGCCAGACAAGGTTGGTTGCGCAGATGGTCCAGCAACCAGACGAACCATCTTTTTCTCATCGAACGACTCAACAAAAATGGCTGATGTCCTGAAAACCGGTAGACGGCTCAAAGCTCTGTTACTCGGTTCGGGTGACCGGAAGCCTGATCTGATTTCGCGCGCGGCGGCGCTGCGTCCTGTTCTGGACCGTTTTGTCGATGTTGTCTGCGAAGATTTTTCCTACGAGACTTCTCTAGGTGACATCGAGGCGGACATGGCGATTGTTCTGGGTGGTGACGGCTCGATTCTTCGAGCCGCCAAACAGATGGGACACCGTCAGCTGCCGGTTCTTGGAATCAACCTCGGCCGCCTCGGGTTCCTCGCAGCGCTACAGCCTGAAGATCTCGAAGCGACGTTGGATTGTCTTGAAAACGGCAAATACGACATCGTCGATCACCTCATGATGCAGGTTCAGGTCCTGCGTGATGGAAAAGTGATAGCAGAAGGTCTTGGCCTGAACGAAGCGGCAATTCTGGGGGGCCCGCCGTTCGAAATTCAGCACATCGACCTGTTTGTCGACGGAAAACACGCAACGACGTACAACTGTGACGGGCTCATCATCAGCACACCTGTCGGCTCAACAGCCCACAATTTGTCGGCCGGGGGCCCGATTCTAAGAAAAAACCTTCAGGCTTTTGTGATTTCACCGATCAGCCCGCATACGTTGACCGTTCGCCCGGTTGTGGATACCGCGGACAGGATTTACGAGGTCGTCGTCAGTAAGCCGAACGATTCGACTTGCATCGTTCTTGATGGACGGGTTATCACACAGTTATCTGAAATGGACAGAGTTCGTGTCTGTCGCGCAGAAAGCGTGTTTCAGCTGATCCAGATTGAGGGTCAGAATTACTATGGCACGCTGCGTGAAAAGCTTGGCTGGGGTGGCGAGTTCTCCCACGGCAAAGAAGACGATGCCTGAGCAATGACGCCCGGGCAGTGGTCACGAACTCGATTGGATAGCTGCCGGATTTCCGGCGCGTCTTTGGACTGCAAGGAAATTGCAAACGGAATCTGCCGGGAAACCGGAGCGCATGGAGGTGAAGAATGTTGTGGACCCGCTGTTTTCGCTGCACATCATGGCAGCCACTTACTCTGCTCGTTGCTGCGTTGATCGCCATTTCCGGCTGGCAGCTTTCTTCCTCATTGGGACATGCTCAGGAAACTGATACCGAAGTCGAAACGACGGTCGGGGAAAGCGCTCAGGGAACACCGGTTCAGGAAACCGGTCTTGAGCAAACCCAAACACGAATGTTGGCGCCGATCCCTGCAGGCGATCAGGAGCAACCTGAAGTTCAACAGAGCAGCAGCCCTGACATCGCAGGCGAGCCGTCAATCGACGAATTGATCAATCAGGTCGCCGATGGAATGAACGATCGACAACTTTACCGGCTGCAGTACCAGATGCCCGAAGGTGAAGTCTTCCGGTTTCGAACTGAGCACCGCGCAAGCACGGAAATGCGAATGTCGGGTTTCGTTGAGAAGTCATCAATGCGTTCCCAGAACGTCAAACGCTGGGAAGTCGAAAGCGTTGACTCACTCGGAAACATCACATTTGTCTACAGTATCGAGAGCACAACAGACTGGACTCAGGTCGGCGACGCGGCGCCGGTCTCTTTTGACAGCCGCACAAGTCAGGAAATTCCCGAAGGGTATGAATCGACAGCGGAAATGATTGGAAAACCGCTCGCGGTGATTACGATCAACCCGTCCGGGCAGGTTGTTGATAAGAAGACAAGTCTTGCAGACTTCAATTTTGGTATCGACCAGACAGCAATCCCCCTCCCGTCCGACCTCGTTGCGGTCGGTCATGAGTGGTACGTGCCGACGACGCTGACGGCTACTGACGAAGACAAGCGTCAGGTCGTATTGAACGCGCGGATTCACTATGAGCTTGCCCGTGTCCGGATGCCAAATGCCTACATCGCTTTCCAGACTGAGGTATTGACGCCGGTCACAAGCCGGGCGGTCGAGTCTCAGATCATGCAGCAGATGACCCGCGGTTATCTCGTGTTCGACATGCAGCGCGGATTGCCCATCCGCTCAGAGGTAGAATGGGATGAGCAGGTTCAAGCTTTCCAGGGCCCCGATAGCTTTCTCAGCTACGTCGGCAAATGGAATGAGTCACTGCTTGCCGAAGGTGAGCAATTGCCGATTACCTCGCTTGCTCCCCCGGAAGCACAAACAGGTTCTGTCGAACTCAAGCCACGTGACGGTCGTCCTGTGATGCGCAAGTAACCGTTGACCTGAACCGGGACGGCTATTTCTTTTTTCGCGGTATGAATTGAGGCAACACGACTTCGTCTGCGCAACAGGCAATCAATTGCTCCAGCCTGCGCAGGCGGGTCTCCTCTTTTTTGGCGCTGATGACCCAGTTGATCGAGGGCTTTTTGTACGATCGGGCCAGTGACTGGAAGTAGGCCCATGCCTTGCGACTCTTTTTTATTTTCTGCTCGTACTGAGGAGGCAGCTTCAGCTCGCCCTGTTCATAGGCATAGACTTCCGAGTTATCCTCTTTTCGGCGCTGGTAAGCGGCGATGCCGTCCGCCTGCATCCGTTTTTCTTTCAACAGTACCTTTACGCGTTCCAGATTACGTCTGCTCCAGATGCTACGTGGTCGGCGCGGCGTGAATCGAATCTGGTAGGCTTCTTCGTCAATCCTCCGCCGGATCCCATCAATCCAGCCGAAACAAAGGGCCTCGTCAACAGACTCTTCCCAGGTCACGCTCGGCTTTCCAGTCGCTTTTTTGTAATAGCCGCAAATCAATTCATCACGGGTGTTTCCGTACTTCCGGAACCACGCGTTGAGTTTATCCGGCGTCGAAAAGAAAACTGGTTTTGACACGATCAGGGCTCCTGGAAGTCTTCCGGATGACTGGTGCATTGTAATGAACTGACAATCCTCTTTGGCGCGTCTAAGATGAACCTATGAGGGACGAACTATGAGCAGCAAAGAAAAATGGATCGCGATAATATGGCTGGTGATTACGGTGCTCATCGCCTGCCTGATCTACTTTTTTGCTTCTGTGTCGGACAAGAGAGTTGCAGGTAACACCGTCCTACTTGGTCTGCTTGCCGCTGCACTGGCTATTCCAGGTGGAGCGATTACGGCCTGGGCAGCTATGGGTCGCGGGCTCTTTTCGCGGCTGTTACTGATTTCCTGCGTCGGTCTTCTTTTCGTTCCGCTTTTTCTGCAAGTCGCCGCATGGGACAGCGCGCTTGGAAAGCTGGGCTGGTTTTCGTCGGCGCAAGGGCAGGTTGTACAGCCGCTGGTCGCCGGTTGGCCGGCAGCGGTCTGGGTACACGCCCTTGCGGCAATTCCCCAGGTCGCCATCGTGTTTCTTCTGGGCTTGTCGACGGGAAGCCGCGTCTTTGAAGATCAGGCACTTCTTGAAACCGGCCGCTGGAATGTTTTCGCGCACGTGACGCTGCCGAGACTGGCTCCGTTGATTCTGATCGCCGGTTTGTGGGTGATGGTCAGCTGCGCCCGCGAGATCGCGGCGACGGATCTTTATAAAATCGGAACTCTCGCCGAACAGATCTATCTGGGATTCTCGCTTGGTCAATTCAATCCGATCCAGGGTACATGGTCGGCCGAGCAGCTTGCTGATGCTGCCGCGACAGGGCCGTTGATCACCATCGCAGTTGTGTTGTGGCTTGCAGCGTCGGCTGTCTGGCTTTTCTTTTCCGCAACTGGAATCGATGCCGAGGAGGCGGATCAACAACGTCCTTTGCAACAAAAACGGTCAACCGGAGGCCAGACCGTTGCCGCATTTTCGATGTTGTTGATCATGGTTGCCGTGCCGGTCTGGAATCTTTTCTTTCGGGCCGGTTTTTTTGTTGCTCCGGTTGATGGCAAACCTGTTCAATCATGGTCGATTGAGCAGGTAGGAGTCAGTATCGCGCGGGTGTTCCGCGACTTTTCCACCGAGTTCAGCTGGTCACTGGTCATCGCATTAGTCTCAGCCAGCGTCATTCTTCTGATTGTCGTTCCTTTTGTCTGGGCGGCAGCAACGTCGCGCGCGGCTCGTTTGAGTCTCGTGATCGTAACCGGACTGACTTGTGCCATTCCCGGTCCGTTAATCGGAACCTGGCTTTCGCGTGGACTGGGCTCGCTGACTTCGGACACAATGATCTGGCTGTATGATCGCACGATTTTTGCGCCGGTTGTTGCATGCGTTCTATTCTGCTGGCCGGTCGCTGCTCTGGTGGCCTGGTTCGTGTTCCGTAAGGTTGCCGTTGACTCTCTGGAAAGTGCGAGACTCGAGGGGGCAGGGTGGTGGAGCCGGTTTTTCCAGTTTGCAGTTGCCGGAAACAGGACCGCGCTCGCTGGCTGCTGGTTGATCACTCTGGCACTTTGTTTTGGCGAACTTTCGGCATCACAAATGGTTTTGCCACCGGGTATGGACACTGTGCCGCGGTTGACGTTAGGTCTTTTACACGCCGGAGTTGATGAGATGACGGCCGCTCTGACGATCGTGACCGTCTCGGGAATTGTGCTTGTTTCGCTCCCCGGATGGTTACTGTTACGGATTGCCGGTCGCCGTGTCGATACAATAGAAGCAGGGAAGAATTAACGGACAGAGGCAGAAAGCTGGAGACTGGACAATGACCGCGCTCTTCAATTGGCTCCATTTCGTGAAGTCAGTACCGGCGACGACATGCCTCTTGCTGGTTGTGCTTTCAAGCCTTTCAACCGCAGACGAGGTTGTGTTTGTTCGAGATGGCGCAGAGTCAACTCTTGCTTGTGAAATTCTGGTCATCGCTCAGAACGACGAGATGCTCGTTCGTGCAACCGATGGTCGACTGTGGGTCTTCACGCCTGAAGAGATTGTCTCTTTTTCTGACACCGATGAAGTCCCTGATCCGATGCGGGCGAGCGACATCGGGGACATGTTGCTGGAAGAGCTTCCGGAAGGATTCCGGATTTACAAGACGGACAGTTTCGTTGTCGCCTACCAGACCGAACGAACCTATGCGCGCTGGGTTGGCGGCCTTTATGAAAAAGTCTTCCGGAACTTTGAAAAGTTCTGGGATGAGAACGACCTTGAGCTGACCGATCCCGACTTCCCGCTGGTTGCAATTGTCTTTGCAACCCGCGAGCAGTATCTGCAGTATGTCCAGCAGGACTTGAATGCAGCGGCGGGAACAATGGTTGCCTACTACAACCAGATCAACAATCGAGTGGTCATGTACGATCTGACTTCAGATCTGGTGGGCGCCGGGCAGCAACTGAGCGCACGACGAGTGGCGGACATTCTTTCAACGGACGCGGCCGTCCCACTGGTTTCAACAATCGTTCACGAAGGGATTCATCAACAGATATTCAATCGTGGCATGCAGCAGAGACTTGCGGATGCTCCGCTCTGGTTGCACGAGGGACTGGCTCTCTTTTTTGAGCCACCGGATCCCGGCAGTGGTCGCGGCTGGAACCAGATGGGCCATATCAATATGCTGCGCTATCCGGGATTCATGCGCACGATCAGCACCCGTGCACCGGGAGCGCTCGAGCAACTGGTCGCGACGGACGAGCTGTTCCTCAATGGCGAGACAGCTGTTGAGGCTTACTCCCACGCCTGGGCGTTGAACTACTTTCTGATCAACGAGCATCCTGAAAAGATGGTGTCTTACATCAAGTACATGGCTCGGAAGGAGCCGTTCGACTTTGATGCTGAGACGCTTGCTGAAACAAGGCTGCGCGAATTCAAGCAACACTTCGGTGAAGACCTCGGCATGCTCGACCGCGAATTCATCGCATTTATGCGGGCGTTGAACTAGTTGAAGATTCGTGACTGTTCGCTGCCAGCAGATTTATTACCGCGAAAACGACAATCGACAGGTTCGTTGAAAACGGATTGAACGCGCCGGTCATGATATGAGGCAGCTGCAAAGAAATAGCGATCGTGGCAAGCGTACCAAACCCGATGACTACATAGTTGAACCATTGCACACGGAAGAAAGTCAGCAGCACGAGCGCAAAAACGACTTCTGCTACTCCCGAGCCGATCAACGCGAAATTCTTTTCTATCATCGGCATGAAGGTTGTATTCATTTCAACCTCCGTTTCGTGGCGGAACAGCAGCTTTGGGACCAGGCCGTGATAGAAGAAGATTGCCGCCAGAGAAATTCGCGACAAAAAATAAATCCGGTTGATTGAGCTTATTGGACCGTGCAAATCAACGGCTCCGTGTAATTGCGGGAATTGCCATATGGTTGTCACTCCTGTTACCGGACAATTATCATATTCGCAACCCGGCCAACATCCCCTTAACAACATCCCCGTACCAAAGTCCCTTCGCACGAAGTGGAGAAAATATGACTGACGGCAACAAAAATTCGACATCCCGTAGACAGTTTATCAAATCAACGTCTACGCTTGCCGCTGCAGGTGCAGCACTCGGGAGTTCTGCGTTGACTTCGCCTGCTTCCGGCTTTCATCACAGCGTCCGCGACACACTTCATGTGGGAGTCGTCGGATGCGGCGGTCGAGGCACTCACGCAGCAACGAATGCTCTCAATGGCGACGAGAACTGCAAGATTACAGCACTTGCAGACATTTTCCCCAACCGGCTGGAAGAATGCGTGCGTTCGCTTAACCAGCAGGTGCCGGACCGAATGGAGCTCGAGGGGCGTACCTTCTCCGGCTGGGATTGCTGTGAAGAATTGCTGAAAACAAACGTCGATGTTGTGATCCTGACGACGCCGCCGCACTTCCGCCCGGCTCAACTGAAAATGTGTATCGACGCCGGCAAACACGTGTTCTGTGAGAAACCGGTTGGAGTCGATGTGCCCGGCGTACTGGACGTTATGGAGACATGCCGGCAAGCGCAGGAAAAGGGGCTGAGCGTCGTTTCAGGGCTTTGCTGGAGGTACGACTACGGTGTTCGCGAAGTCATGAAAAGGATCCAGGACGGAGCGATCGGTGAGATCAAAGCGATTCAGGAGAACTACCTGACCGGCTTGCTCTGGCATCGAGGTAATAATCCGGAGTGGAGCCAGATGGAAACGCAGATGCGTAACTGGCTGTACTACACGTGGCTTTCCGGCGACCACATCGCCGAGCAGCACATTCACTCGATCGACAAGGCTCTGTGGTTGATGAATGATGAACCACCAAAAACCTGTTATGGGACTGGTGGACGTCTCGTGCGTACTGATCCGAAATTCGGAAACGTCTACGACCACTTCTCATGCGTATTCGAATGGGAAAACGGCACCAAATGCTTCAGCCATTGTCGCCAGATGGATGCGAACTTCACCAATGTGGAAGACTATGTCTTCGGTAGCAAAGGAACCGCGGAAGTGCTGAAGCATGCAATCAACGACGAAATCGTCTATGAAAAGCGCGGCAAGCCGAGCATGTACGACGTCGAGCATGAGTTCCTGTTCAAAGGAATCCGCGACGGCAACCCGATCAACAACGGCACGTACATGAGTTACAGCACACTGATGGCGATTATGGGACGCGAAGCCGCCTACACGGGAAAACGTCTGAACTGGGACGAGTTCCTTCAGGACGATCTTCGACTCGGTCCCGACACCTACGAGTGGGGCGATTACGAACCGATGCCTGTCGCCCTTCCGGAATCCGACTAGTCGCGTTATCAATGCAAGTTGAATCTCTGCGGCGAAGGTCTTCGTGGCAGAAAAACGAACCGATCCTGCTGCGCGCTTGAAATGAAAAACGGACACGGAATCTACTACGGCGAGTATTTGCAACTGGACAAAATACTCGATGCCCAGGACCTGGAGAGTTCCAGACATGGCGATGCTGCGCATGATGAAATGCTGTTCATCATTACGCATCAGGCCTACGAACTCTGGTTCAAGCAGATAGTCTTCGAGCTTGATTCAGTCATCGACATGTTTGATGATCCGATCGTCGAAGACAAAAACATGGGTAAGGTTCTGCATCGTTTGCAGCGCGTAATGACGATTCAACGGGTATTGATCGACCAGATCGATATCATTGAAACGATGACGCCGCTCGACTTTCTGGAATTCAGGGACCTGCTTGTACCTGCTTCGGGCTTTCAGAGCATTCAGTTCAAGCAGATCGAAATCAAACTGGGAATCCGGCGTAAGAACCGGATTCCGGCGGATCAGGAGTTCTTCCATTCGCGACTGACCGATGTTGATCGCGGAATCCTGGATGCAATCGAGGCTCAACCCTCGTTGCTGGACCTCACAGATGCGTGGCTCGCACGTATGCCGTTCCTCGAATTCGGTGAATTCGATTTCTGGCAGAAATACGAAGAGGCAGTCGAAAAGATGCTCGCCTCCGATACCGACATCATCAAAAACAACTCGACCTTGACCGACCGGGAAAAACAGTTCCAGCTGAATGATCTTGAAGGAACCCGCGTTCGTTTCAGTTCGCTGTTGAATGAGGAGAAATTCAACGAACTGCGTGAGAGCGGCGAGTTCCGCCTTTCTCATCAGGGCTTTCTTGCTGCACTGTTCATCCATTTGTATCGCGATGAGCCGATGTTGTATCAGCCGTTTCAATACCTGAATTCACTGGTAACGATTGACGAGTTGTTCACGAACTGGCGCCAGCGCCACGCCGTTATGGTACAGCGAATGCTCGGCACGAAAATTGGCACCGGTGGCTCGTCGGGACACGATTACCTGAGCCAGACGACGCGCAAGAACCGTGTCTTTCTTGACCTGTTCAATCTTTCGACATTCTTAATCCCGCGTGAGGATCGTCCGGTTCTTCCGGCCGAGCTGCAACGCGCTCTGGGGTTTTTCTTCAGTGGCCGAAAAGATGAGGCAGATGGAGCCTGAATGCCTTACGAATACGAATTCCCCAGACCCGCGGTGAGCGTTGATCTTCTGGTAAGACGGACCATCGAAGAAGTTGACCACGTGCTGCTCGTTCAGCGTCGAGACGCTCCCTTTGCCGGGTGCTGGGCTCTGCCGGGGGGATTCATGAATATGGATGAGACGCTGGAGCAGGCGGCTCAGCGCGAACTTGAAGAAGAAACCGGGCTTGCGGCGAATTCGCTGCGTCAATTGCACACGTTTTCCGCACTTGGTCGTGATCCAAGAGGGCGCACGATTTCCACAACCTTCGAAGCCTTCGTTGACGCGACAGCAACGCCCGAAGCCGATGATGATGCGATGGATGTGAGCTGGTTTCCGGTTTCAGATCTGCCTGAACTGGCGTTCGATCATTCCGCAATTCTCTGCCACCTTTTAAGCCGGACAAATGACGTCCGGCCATTGAATTAGGTCTGCTTCCGGTACCCTAAAGGGCCGTTGAGCCCATGTAGACCGGATCAATTTCGTCGAGCTTCTCGAGAATCAACTGCCGCGCCAGCTCCATATCAACCTGCTCAACATCGTCGCAGTTCTCGACCAGTTGATTGAGCAACTCGTCCTGTGTTGCTCCTCTCCGGTAGGCAAGGTCGTATGGGATGTTGTGGAACATCACCATCGAGTAGCGGGGAATAAAACGATCGGGAAATTCCAGTTCGAGTTTGAATCCGACTTCCTTCTTGAGGTGGAATTTCGGATCGAGCACGCTGTCACGCATGGTCACGTAATTCTCGAGAGCCATTTCAGCGATCGCATTGGCATCGGGTGACCGTGCGCGGCCGAACTCAGGAATCACCTTACTCCAGTTCTCCTGATATTCTTCGAGCATCGCCATCAGGAGCGTGCAGTCTTCGAAACCTGCGTTCATTCCCTGACCGTGAAAGGGCACGATTGCGTGAGAAGCATCCCCCAGCAGCAAAGCAGAGTCTTCATAATTCCACTTCTTGCAACGGACAGTGCCAAGAAGTCCCTGTGGATTATCGAAAAAGTCATCCGCAAGTTCCGGCATCAATTTTACCGCCGACGGAAAATTCTCGTTGAAGAAGGTTTTTACTGACTCAGCATCATCAAGTTGCTCGAAAGACGGACTGCCTTTTCTGGCAAGGAACAGCGTCACGGTGAAGCTACCGTCAAGATTCGGCAATGCGATCACCATGAATCCGCCACGAGGCCAGATATGCAATGCTTCGCGATGAACCTGATGGGTCCCGTCCGACGCCGGAGGAATCTCGAGTTCTTTGTAATCGTGATCCAGGAAGTCCGATTCGAAACCGATGTCCGCGGCTTTTGCGAGCGAGCTACGCACCTTTGATCCTGCGCCATCAGCTCCAATGAGAATGCCGTAACTTCTTACCTCAGTCGAGCCATCGCGGGAAAGCGTGATTTCTTTCCTATCGAAGTCAACTGATTCCAGCTTTGTCTCAAATTCGATCGCGACGTTCTGAGAGTCCTCGGCAGTTGACATCATCAGAGAATTGAGCAACTCCCTGGAAACCGAGTAGATCTTTTCGTCCGGCCGCTGGCCGTAGGGAGAGAGCACCTGCGTTCCATCTTCCAGATGCAGCATCCTTCCGGTCATCGGGATCAGTAGCTTGTGCACTTCCTCAAGCAGTCCTGCCTGTCGCATTGCGAACAAACCACGTTCGGACATTGCAAGGTTTATCGAGCGGCCCGAATCGACGTCCTGACCGCGCATATCCGCGCGACGTTCGATAACAGTTACCGGGTATCCACGCTTTCCAAGCAAAACTGCAAGGAGCGAGCCGACAAGTCCTGCGCCGGCAATCGTGATATTTTCTTTCTTGTTCAAGCTCCGCCTTTGCCTTCTATTCTCGCTGATGTCCCTGAGTTGCCTCTCAATGATTCAGGAATCAAGACAATCCTTGAGTTTCGAAACGAACTGCCAGACTTCCTGAAAAGTGTTGTACAGCGGAACTGGAGCGGCACGGATCACGTTCGGTTCACGCCAGTCGGTTCGCACACCGGTCGCTTCGAGCTTTTCATAGATTCCACGTCCGCTTCGGCCCTCCAGGTTGACCGTAAGCGACAGTTGACACCCACGTGAATCTTCATTTGAGGGCGTGATAACCTGTACGCGGTCTCCCAGCACGGCCTCGATCGCTTTCGCGAAAAACCCGGTCAGGCTTTTCGATTTTTCCCGGAGCGGTCCGATCCCGCCGGCATCTTTAAAGACATCCAACGAGGCGCGGATTGCCGCGAGCGAAAGAATCGGTGGATTGCTTAGTTGCCATCCTTCAGCGGTGGGCATCGGCACGAACCGGTTCTCCATTTTGAAGCGGGATTCTTTATCGTGTCCCCACCAGCCTCCCATTCGAGGAAGCCTGGTGTTCGTCGCGTGTTTCTCGTGAATAAAACAGCCCGCAACCGAACCGGGTCCGGAATTTAAGTACTTGTACGAACACCAGACTGCGAAATCGACCTCCCAGCTATGCAAAGACATAGGGATGTTGCCCGCAGCATGGGCCAGATCGAATCCCGCTATCGCGCCAACCTGATGTGCCGCCTCTGCAATTCGACTCATCTCGAAAACCTGGCCTGTGTAATACTGAACGCCGGGCAACAGGACCAGAGCGAGACTATCCCCGGCCGCGTTGATGGCTGTACAGACGTCATCAGTCGTGATGTATTCAACTCCTTCGGACGGTGGCACTTCGATCAGGCATTCCGCAGGATCCAGCTGATGCAATCCGATCTGAGAAAACGTTGCATAGTGATCGCTGGGAAAAGCGTGCTGCTCAATCAGAATTTTGTTACGTGTTCCTTCCGGACGATAGAAAGTGGCCATCATGAGATGCAGGTTGGTCGTCAGTGAATTCATCATGATCACTTCGGACGTTTTTCCGCCGATCAACTGCGCCATTTCATCCGTAAGAAACTCGTGATAAGGCATCCAGGGATAATCGCCTTCGAAATGCCCGCGGACCCCGCGTTGTCGCCACGACTCAAGTTCCTGCTGAAGATATTCCTGTGTTCGACGCGGCTGAAGACCGAGCGAGTTTCCGACAAAATAGACTTCGGGCCCTCCCTCGAATTCGGGAATGTAAAATTCGTCTCGAAATCGCGCAAGTGGATCATTCGAATCCAATTCGCGGGCGATTCCGGCTCCATTTTCTGCAACAGCTGTGACGTCGAGTTCTGAAACTGGCGTTGTCATGACTTTGAGATTTTCTATGGCGAGCTATCGGTACCGGCGATGTCGAAAATGACCGGTCGTGAAGGAGCGGCGTCAGTATTCCAGGCCGGACATTGAATTCCAAGAAGGTAGACTCCGTCGGTCTTCCCGTCAGGAACAAAGATCATTTCCGAAATCGTACGTCCGGTGTGTGAGTGTTCAGTCAGTAGATGGGTTGTTTCCGGCACGTTCCAGAAAATGTGATGATTGGTCAGCAGCCCGTCGTCGTACATCCGGTCCACTGAAGGAAAATCGACCAGCAAATGTGAAATGCCCAGTTGCTCGATAGCATCCATTGCATCGCACGTCAGGAAAACTGGCTGATTGTTCTCTCCATAAACGGCTGATTTCTTGTTGTTTTCATTCGGAAGCTGCCTGATGATCAAGGCATCCACGTCATCTCTGACTGATCCGGATATCGCCATGCTTTCAACTGCAAGGCCCTCGATTACCTCGGTGCGACTTCCTCCAGCGTTCATGCCGATCGAGTTGACCGCATCATTGATCGCCCCTGCTGTGATCACACGATCTACGCCGTCCAACGGCGGACGGTAGGTATCGTCAGTCTCATCAGCCGGAACTGCAGCTACAGAGATTAACAGCGCTGTCAGTAACCCTCGTGGCGCGACTTCAGAAACTGGAACCGCATCATTGACAATGTGTGCAACAGATTCTGTATGCGTCCCATTGCAATGCGTCACCAGCGAAATGACATCCACGTTGCAGCTGCCCCCTTGTTGAGTCCGTCCGACGAACGATCCGATCTCATAGGGCCTGCGGCTGGCGCGGTCTGCCGAAAAGTGATTCGGCTGGTCGCCTTCAAAGTCAGTATTGATGGCAAGTGAAGTTCCTGCCGAAATATCCGAGCTGTAGCTTTCGCCGCCGATCTTGAAATTGATAATCATCAGACACACGTCACATGGGTTCATGGTCTCGCAAGCTTTGTCAGGTAATCATAACAAATCAGATTGAAATTTCTCTGCCGGCTGATAACGTCGCCGCAATATGATAAAGTCGCGGAGTCGAAAATCGCGGAGTTGCCAGTCATCGAGGAGAAGAAATGAATCTCAATCTTTCAGGTCGTCGAGCGATCGTCTGCGGAAGCAGTCAGGGAATCGGTCGTGCGATTGCCATCGAACTGGCGTCTCTTGGCGCGGACATCACGCTCATGGCGCGAAATCCTGAACGTCTCGAATCGGTCGCGCGGGAGCTGGCCAAAGACTCCGGCCAGAAACATGAGATGATCGTCGCGGATTTTTCCGAGCCGGCCCAGGTCAAGATCGGGATCGATCAGTTTGTGGGCAGCAAGAAGACGGCCGAGATTCTGATCAACAACACCGGAGGTCCTCCCGGCGGTACAGCGATTGACGCCGATATCAACGAGTATCTGGAAGCATTCAACAACCACCTCGTCTGCAATCAGATTCTGACCCAGGCACTTGCTCCGGGGATGAAGTCCAAAAAGTTCGGAAGAATCGTCAATGTCATTTCGACATCAGTGAAACAACCCATTCCCGGTCTTGGCGTCTCAAACACAATCCGTGGAGCCGTCGCGAACTGGGCGAAGACTCTCTCGGTCGAACTCGGTCCTTATGGAATTACCGTCAATAACGTTCTGCCGGGATTTACGCGGACAGCGCGGCTGGACCAGATCATTCAAAGCAAGGCAGACAAGACCGGACAGTCCGTTGAAATTGTCTCGGCTGCCTACGCGGAAACGACCCCTGCAAAACGCTTTGCGGACGCTCATGAAATTGCCGCCGCTGCTGCGTTCCTGTGCTCACCGGCTGCCGCTTACATCAACGGCGTCAACCTACCGGTAGACGGAGGTCGGACGCTAAGTCTGTAAGGCTCGTGAGTGCGAAAATCGAGATCCGAAATTATATCGGCGGGGAACTGACTCCTCCCCACGCCGGCAACACGCTCGACAACTTTGAACCGGCAACGGGCGCGGTCTACTCGACGGTCCCTGACAGCACGACAGAAGACGTTGATCGTGCCGTCATAGCCGCCAGTGCGGCATGCGAAGAATGGGCATCTCTTCCCGCCAGCGAACGTGCGGCCGTCCTTGAACGCATAGCCGTGTTGATCGATGACAATCGCGAGGAACTTGTCGCGATGGAATCTCGAGACAACGGCAAGCCAGAGTGGCTGGCCCGCGCGGTTGACATCCCGCGTTGTTCGACGAACCTCAGGTTCTTCGCAAACCTGATCACCGGTTTTGCGTCGGAATCTCATGCGATGCCCGACGGAATAAATTACACGCTTCGCAACCCGATCGGCGTGGTAGCCTGTATATCTCCTTGGAACCTGCCTCTCTATCTTTTCACCTGGAAAATTGCCCCCGCGCTTGCAACGGGAAATTGTGTCATTGCCAAGCCGTCAGAAGTCACTCCCATGACGGCCTTCCGCTTTTCCGAACTCTGTATCGAAGGCGGACTGCCACCGGGAGTTTTGAACATAATTCACGGTTCGGGGGGTGTTACAGGCAATGCGATTATCAATCATCCTGATGTCAAAGCCGTGTCGTTCACGGGGGGCACGAAAACCGGCAAGCACATCGCCTCAGTCGTCGCGCCGCAGTTCAAGAAACTGTCGCTTGAACTGGGAGGCAAGAACCCGAATATCATCTTCGATGACTGCGACTTCGAATTGATGCTGGAAACGACGCTGCGCAGCTCTTTTGCCAATCAGGGCCAGATCTGCCTTTGCGGAAGCCGTATCTATGTCCAGCAAGGGATCTACGACCGGTTCAAGCAGGAGTTTGTTCGGCGAACAGAACAGCTGCTCGTCGGAGACCCCGGAAACGCTGACTCAAAACTCGGCGCCGTCGTTTCGGGTAGTCACTTCCAGAACATTCTCGATCGAATAAAGCTTGCAAAAGAGGAGGGCGGTCAGGTTCTATGCGGGGGTGGACCAGCGCCACAGCAAGGCCGATGCGAAAACGGCTGGTTCATTCAGCCGACCGTAATCGAGGGACTTGATAACAACTGCCGGACGAATCAGGAGGAAATATTCGGACCTGTAGTGACGATTCAACCATTCGATTCCGAGGAAGACGCAATCGAACTTGCAAACGGAACCGATTACGGGCTGTCAGCAACCGTCTGGACTTCGGACATCGGACGTGGGCACCGCGTTGCCGACCGCATTGAAGCGGGAGTCGTCTGGATAAACTGCTGGCTGGTACGGGACCTTCGTACTCCGTTTGGAGGCGTCAAGAACTCGGGAGTCGGCCGGGAAGGTGGTCTTGAAGCGTTCCGTTTCTGGACCGAACCGAAAAACGTATGTGTCAAATATTAGGTCAAGTATGAGCGATCAAGTCTTCAATGCTGCCAAGGCCCCGGAACCCGTCGGACTGTATCCGCACGCGCGGCAAGTCGGAAACCTGCTGTTCCTCTCGGGAGTCGGACCACGGCAGAAGGGCACAAAAGACATCCCCGGTGTCGTATTAAATGATGACGGGGAAGTTGATTCCTATGACATTGAGGCCCAGTGCCACAGTGTCTTCAACAACGTCAAAGCCATCGTCGAAGCTTCCGGCTCTTCATGGGATCGAATCGTGGACGTAACGGTTTTTCTCACCAACATGAAAGTCGATTTCAAAACGTACAACCGGATTTATGCTGAGTACTTTGCGGACAATCAGCCTTGTCGAACGACGGTGGAAGTCCTTTCGCTACCGACTCCGATCGCGATTGAGTTGAAATGCATCGCGACCATCGAATGACTTTCACGGGCCGGAAACAATCAGCAGGTAGACTATGCCCGACTTGATCAAGCTTCCATTGCTCAAAGACCATCATTCGCATCCGCTGCTTTATGCATCAATGCGTGACGCGATTGATTTCAGTCCCGTCGAATCTAGAACGGAAGCCAACCGGATTATCTGCGAATACCGTGAGCGGAATCCGGATGCTCCCATCGTGACCGGAATCGGCTGGAAGAGCGAGCTGTTTGACTGGACGATCGATGAGCTGAACACTTTGCCTCCAATGGCAGTTTTCAATGTTTCACTTCATGCCCTGCGCTACAACGAAGCCGGCATGAACGTTCTTCAAGATCGTTATGGTGACGACGTATTTCAGATTGAAGACATTGACTGGTACGAAGCCAACCTGCGGGTCGTTCTCAACTGGTTCGCAAATCTGAATGCGTCAGCAGAGGGGCTCGCAGCCTTCTATCGGACGCTCGAAACTCTTGGTGTAGGGTATGCAGAAGAACTGCTTTTGATTGATGAAAATGAAATCAACCTGTTTGATCACGCCGGACTTACCGATCGCACCAGATTCTGGTCTGCACCCGATACGTACGCCTCTCTCTCCGCGGCCGCAAAGGAAAGAGTTGCCGGGCTGAAACTCTTTACTGATGGAGCGATAGGCGCTCGAACAGCAGCGTTGAAACGGCCGTTCGTGGCAGATGGAGTCGAGCCTGCGAACCATGGCATGTTGATCTATTCTGATGACGAGCTCCCGGGCACCATCGAACATTGCCTGAAGGCCAAAGATGCACTTGCGATTCACGCCATTGGTGACCGCTCGATCGACAGACAATCTCAGTTCTTGAATCTATTGACCGAAATCTCGTCAGCAGGAGTTATATCCGCATTGAGCATGCTCAATTGATTGACCTTCGCATGGCGAAGCGCGCAAAGGACCTGGGTCTCGTGCTTTCGATGCAACCAAATTTCACAAGCGATTCGGTGTGCTATTCAGACCGGCTCGATTCCGGCTATCTGAATGCGAACAACCCGTTCCGCATGCTGATCGACGAAGCCGGATTTGTCCCGGGGGCTGACCTGATTTTCGGAAGCGACGGGATGCCCCACGGAATCGAATACGCACTTCAGCAGGTTCTGTTTCCGCCATACCCGTCCCAGTCAGTGACTCTTGACGAGTTCATGGCCGCGTATTGCCTTGATGCTGATACGGGACAAGTCGAATTAGAAATTGATCACGACACCCGCAGCGTAAATATGATCAAGTAGCGCAGAGCCTGTTTCTACTATGGAACGTTCTGCCCCCAGAAGCCGCCAAACTTTTCAACTCTGAGGTCGTTCTCGACTTTCACCTGACATGAAAGCCGCAAGCCGTCAGACTGTTTGTGCGGCGGGAAATTCAGTCGTGCCCTTTCTTGAAATGTCAAAGGGCCACAATCCCCTTCAATCATCACCGCGCAGGTGCCACAGGTTCCGAATCCCTTGCAGTTGAACCACACGGATTGGCCGTTGTGAGGCGAGTGGCCGGCGCGTTTGAGGACCTTGCGGAGTGTCTCGCCCGACTCGCAGCGAATCTTCTCTCCGCGAAACGTGACTTCCGGCATCGGCTAGACCAGCTGCTTCTTGATGGTCGTGCCTTCCTTGGTTGTTTGAACGTCGAAGCCGGCATCCTGTAGTTCCTTGCGAATCGCGTCGGCCGAATCGTAGTCCTTATCAGCGCGAGCCGTATCGAGGTCCTTGCACTTCTGCTCTGCTTCTTCAAGCGTCATCCCGCCGGATTCTTCAACCACGACCTGGTCCGCTTCAGCAATACCTTCATTGATCGGAGCGATCGACAACACCGAATTCATCATCTTCCAGACGGCCAGAGACTCTTGAGGGTCCGGATGTTCGCCTTTGATCCACGGATGCATCACGCCGAGTGCACCTGAAATATTGAGGTCATCCGCCAATGCTGATGCGAATTCGTTAAGCACAGGATGTGAAAGATCGACTTCAGCGCTTTCTCCACCCGTTTTTGACTCCAGTTCTGCGCGGAACTCCGTGAGGCGGTTGATCGTACGCGCTGAATTAACAAGACCTTCGTGAGTGAAGTTCATATTGTCACGATAGTGCGACTTGATCAGCTCAAAACGTAGAACGGCAGGATGCACCGGCTTTCCAATCCTGTTCCCTTCTTTGTCGTTGTAGTTACCTTCAAAAACATCGCGCGCCGTGTAGAAGTTGCCCTTTGTCTTGGACATCTTCTCACCTTCGACAAACAGGAATCTCGCATGGATCCAGAACTTCGCAAAGTAGTCCTCGCCTGTCGCGCCGCGTGATTGAGCGATTTCGCATTCGTGATGTGGAAAAATGAGATCCTCACCGCCGGTGTGAATATCGATGACGTCGCGCTCAAGCATCGTCATTGCCATGACGGAGCATTCGATATGCCAGCCCGGGTAACCGACACCCCAGGGCGACGGCCACTTCATGATGTGATGCTCGTCCGGTTTCCAGAGCATGAAGTCGGCCGGATGTTTCTTCCGTGACTGATGCTCTTCGGAGACCCGGCCTCCAGCACCGCTTTGCAATTGTTCAAGCGTGTTGCCGCTGAGTTTGCCATAGTCAGGGAAACTCTCAACGCTGAAATAGACGACGCCGTCATCGGAAACGTAGGCATGCCCACGCTCGATCAGCCGCTCGATCATGTCGATCATGCCTTGAATATGCTCAGTGGCTTTGGGCACACGCTCGGGATATTCAAAAGCGATCTTATAGCCCAGCTTGCGCGCATCATCCATGAACGCATCGGTATAAAAAGCGGCGATCTGATAGGGATCGTCAGGGTCCTGAACGGCCCCTTCAGGAGCACGGTTGGACTTCTTGTTCTTCTTCAGCCGGTCAGCGGCTTCAAGCATCTTGTCCTGCTCACCTTCAACCATATGGCCGACGTCCGTGATATTCATCACGTGAATTACGTCGAGTCCGTGAAGTTCCATCGTCCGCCGTAGCAGATCACCGAACAGGAAAGAGCGAAAATTGCCGATGTGAGCAAAGTCATAGACCGTCGGTCCGCAGCTATACATACGGACCACGCCCGGTTCGACAGGAGAGAATGGCTCAAGCTGATTCGTCAGCGTATTGTAAAACTGAAGGTTCATTCGCGGCATATTCCATGCTGGCAGAGTTACTGGGATCGTTTGAATTTACCAGCAAACGGAATCAACACTCAAGGCGAACCGTGGCCGGTTGCAGTAGATCGACCGGATTGGTATCGCTAACTGGAAAAGAAAACCGGCACAGACGGGTGAGCCGCCGGTCACTCTGGCAATCCCGTCCACTCCCAGACTTCATACAGCCACGGATGCACCCACGGGTTATCCGCCGCATATATCGCGGAAAGAATGCTCGCTCCGAGCAGAACAAAGCAGACAATGCGTCCACCACGGCTTTTTCCCAGCCAGTCCACAACGGGGAGCATGGAAACCAGCCACAGCGGCGCGAGCCAGAACAACCAGCGAAGTGCGCTCGTCCAGCCTCCGTAGTTGCGGTCAATCACAGGCCGCGAAATGTAAAAGGCGATCACGACCAGTGAGATGACGATGGTCGTCATTCCCAACCAGCGCAGGTTCAACCGGTCGTTGAACGTCAGCGAAAACATCCCTGCGAACGCCAGCAACCAGATCGGAGTCAGGCTGAAGATACCATGATGACCAAACAGCACATGGAACGCATACAGCTGTACTGATTCCTGCCCACGGTCGACTTCGGACTTTTTGTCTGAAAACCAGTAGCTTTCGGGATAGTCATACCAGTTGTCCCACAGGTGAACACGAAATGACTTTGATTCAAGAGTATTGGTAATGGAGATCTGATTTGTCGAAGAGCGGTCACGCACCACCCACCGCGACAGCTCAGTCGAGTCAATCTGCTGTTCCCGCCGAATAACCACCGGCGATGTGAAATCAACCTCCTGACTGATCGCGTCTTCAATTGATTCAGGCAGGACACCGCTGTCCAGATCGGCGACGGCTTCCGCTGAAAAATCGATCTCCGCGATGACGGCTCCATCATTGCGATGGGCGTAGGCTGGAATCCAGCTTCCATGCGCCAGCCAGTTTGTTCCAAAAAAACCGGCAACAACTATCAACATCCCGGGAACGAATGCCAGCAGCGTCATCCGGAACGACTTCGCCAGACAGAGCAGGCCGGCCATGCCGAGAAAGGAAAGTGCCGGAAGCTCATTGGCCGCAGCGAAAGCAGCAAACAAGCCAGCCAGGAAGAAGTCCCGCCAACGCAGTTTTTTCTCACCGACAATTACCACGCGATAAATTTCCGTGATGCAGTAGACGGCGATCATGACGCTGATTGCTGCCGGCACATGATTGTTAAGAGAAACGCCGAACGTTGACAGGTAAGTGCCAAATGCAGCGACTGCAAGTACAAAATAACGGGTCCAATCGCGCACTCCGATCTTTTCCAGAGTGGCGGCTAGAAACCAGAGATAAACAGCCCATGGAATGACGTTTGAAAGAACGAGCATGATTCGAGCAACGATGATCGGATCTTCAGTGATGCTCAAACCTGTCAGCGCTTTAATGGCGATGTACTTGCCGGCCAGAATTGTCGGCAGCAAAGTCGGTTTGCTTGAGTAGGAATGCATGCGACCGTCTTCGCCGACATGCTTCACCTTGTCGATCGTATTCCACGCGATCTCTGATTCGGTGTCATCGATGACCGCGTCGATTTCATACGTGCCATCGTCGCCGAGAGAACGGATGGTGCACCAGCGGCTTCGGTCGTTCGCGCAGAAAAACGGCGTCGGCGCACCAGCTCCATCTTCCGAACCAACAGACATAACCCGGCCGGTCAGCATCGCCACGGAGCAGATAATGAGAATCCAGTAGATGGCCCAATGCCGCTGTCCACAGAAATTAGTAGCTAACTCTGCTGGACATGCGTGCGGGTCGGAACCGGTCATAGTTGTCTGATGTCTGAATGACTGATCTGAATGACTGACTGGCTGAGTCCTGCCGGTGGCTCAAGGCACCACCGGTCCAGCCAGCATTTATACTGACGGACGGAAACTGCGAAAGTAGCTGCAATTTCCGGCATCCGAGGAAAAAGCCTGCTAAACGACTTTTGACTGGGAATCTTCGTCCGTTTCGTTCTGGTTTTCGCGCGCTTCGGACACCGAACCGGCAACCGGCCGGTCCTCTGCCGGGATCTGAGTCCGGATCGAATAGGGCTCCTTTTTCTGCATCCCTCTGGCGATAAACAGTTCCGCCAGGAAGCCCATGCAGAGTAGCTGAACGCCGACGATCAGGGCACCGAGCGAGTAAATGACAACCGGTCGCTGGTGAAGTGGCGTCCACGATTCAAACATGGTCATCCGCAAAACCCAGTAGACCGCCATGCAGAACATGCCGGCCAGTCCCAATGCGAAAGACGCCAGACCGATCGATCCCAGAACGTGTTGAGGACGTTGATTGAACCCCGTCAGGAAACTGACCGTAAGAAGGTCGAGAAATCCTTTGGGCAGTCGGGACCAACCATATTTGGAAACACCGTGCTGACGAGCACGATGGTTGACTACCATTTCACCGACCCGGTAACCTCGCGCCGAGGCGAGCACTGGAACGAACCTGTGCATCTCTCCGTACAGTTTGACTTCTTCAAAAATCTCACGACGGTAGATTTTGAATCCGCAATTGTGATCGTGGAGATGAACTCCCGTCATCCAGCTGACCATTTTATTGAACAGTTTGGACGGCAAAGTCTTTCCGATTGGATCATGGCGGACTTTTTTCCAGCCACTGATCAGATCGTAGTCGTCTCCCAGCTTCTTGATCATTTCCGGAATGCCTTCCGGATCATCCTGCAAGTCGGCATCCATCGTGACAATCAGATCACCGACGGACTGCTCAATTCCGGCACGTAGTGCCGCAGCTTTTCCGAAATTCCTCCGGAAGCGCACTGCTCTTACACGTTTTTCCGATCCGGCTAATTCCGAAATGACCTTCCAAGATTCATCGCTGGATCCGTCGTCGACAAAAATTACTTCGAGGTCCAATTCGTTTTTCTGCGCGACCGCATCAATTTCGCTCCAGAGTTCGGCAAGCGAACCGGCTTCATTGAATACGGGTACTACGACGGAGATTTTGGCCATAAGGACTAATTCTGCTTGATTCGGCCTGACAACAGGATTGAGGGGCCCGATCAATTTCTTTTCTTAAGTACACCGTAAATTATAGCAGAGGCTACGACTTCTGCTCCGAGCCAGACCAAACGGATGACGATTGCGGCAACAATAGCAGTAACGGGGCCGAAACGTGTTCCCAACAGCGGAATGATTACCAATTCGCGGACGCCAAGTCCACCCGGAAGCAGGGATACGAACCCTGCGACTGTCGCGAGGGCTACGCAGATCAATGTCAAAGGAAAGTCAGAAATCGCCACATCCGTGCCAGGCATTCCTTTCAGGACGCACCAGAGACTGAGTCCGTTCAGACACCAGCCAAACGTCATCACGATCCAGCCATAGCCCATCGTTGCAACGTTCAATCCAGCGAACCGGTCGAGGGACTTCTCTGCACCTGCCCCTCTTTTGAGCACTGCGGAAATCGAAGCAGCAAGCTTTTTGAAGACCGGTGGCCACGTCAGCAGACCGGCAACAAGCGTAAACACAATGGCCAGAATGCCCAGCATCGTTTGATCCCTGAACATCACCGCAAAAAGGAATGATGAGATTGCTGAGCCTACGAATATCCAGGTCAAAGTTTCGACAAAGACGCTCGCTGCTGCTGGAGCCGCGTTCACCTTTTCACCACGGATAATGTCTGTTCTGACCACGACAACCATTGCTTTGCCGGGCACATACTTTCCAAGCTGGCTGACGAAATAGGCCAGCAGGGACTTCGAAAACGACGGCCTCTGTCCCAGAGCAACCAGGACGCGATGCCAGAACGAAGCGGACAGGATCATCGTGACAACGTAGACACCCACCGACAGCGCCCACCAACCATAGCCGACCTGCTTGAAGCTGAAATCTGATTCCGACAGTTGCGTCGTTGCATTGCCTACGACGTAAACGAGAGTCACAACAACGACCACGGCGATCGCCCACCGCACGACGTTGATCAGCGTCACTCGTGGCTTTTTGTCTACAGCAGGTTGTTGAGATTCTTCGGACAAAAGATCGGGCTGGATTTGCAGGGCTCAGGATCATTCAGCGGTACGACTGGCAGCATACGGCCCGGTAACACCGGATTCTCAGTAATCACCGATGCGCACGAATCTGCAAGCTGCCAACGTCTCAATTAGCTGATCCTAACCGGCGTCACAATAGCGAGCGACGGCATTTTGCGTAACCACTGTCCCAATAAGAGAATTGTTGCAGCCAATTGCCCGGCATTCTTATGAGCACTTCCTGTGGATCACACTGAATTCCGGCTGGCCTCTCGAATTTCACTATTTACCCGTCACCGATAAAATGACTACCATGACCGCGAATTGTGAAGCAAATGCGACGCAATCATCCCGCATACGTTGTTTCGAACGGACCCGAACCAACACATTTCGAAAACAATTTCCAGTGGAGCAAGTTCCATGAAAGGAATGATGGTACCCCTGCTGGTTCTTCTGATGACAGGGACAGTCTTTGGCCTTCAGGAAACACCCAGCGCAGATCTCCCCGGCCGCCTCGTGCTTGAACTTGGCGACGCCGATCTGGATCTTTTGCGCACCAGCTCACAGGGCCTTCAAGCGATCATCCCGGAAGCCCCGGATGGTCTGGCTGACAAAGTTCAACTACGACACAACAGATTCAGGACCGGTTCAGAATCGCTGGATCCTGCAATCCATGTCTGGTGGCTGAGCGACGATGACATCTATCGCCTGCGCGATCTGAACCGAAACCTGACTGATGACATTCCTGAGGCAACTCGTGGAAAAATCGTTCAGGTGATGCTGGAATACGACACCACACCGCCTCCGGCGCCTGCTCCGGCAGAATCTCCGGCAGGTACTGCAGGTGGCGGATTCCGTGGCGGGCAACTGGACAATCCGCTACCTCCGCGCACCGCTCCGCCGGCCAGCCAGACCGCCCGGAACGGCGGCGCTTTCGGTGGCACCGGCGGAACTGCCGAAGATCGTTTTAACAATGAGCGTGAACGGATGGGACAGCGGCGAACCGACACGACGATCAATGATCCGGTTGTTCGTACAAACGAACCGATCTGGCCGGACAGAGCTCAGCAGGCGCCTCGCACAGATGCCGGCTGGGCAAACCGCGGCCAGACGGGCGCGCTGCCAAGAGACGCGGTAGATCCGCGAGACCTCGTCGACCCGCGCGATCAGCCGGGCACGGATGCTTTTGCAAACGAACGATTGCGTCTGGAAACTCAGAGAATTCTCGACGAACGTGAAGCCGACCGGCTTGCTCAGCAGCGTCAACAGGAGCAGGCCTACGCATCTGAAGCAGACCGTGCACGTCGGGCTCGCGAAAGACTTGATTACGAGAGGCGGCTTTCACAACAGCTTCGCGAAGATCGTTTTGCTTCGTCTGACAGTCTTTATCCATCAGACACAACACCGATCGGTTACGAAAACGGTTCGATCACGCCTGAGCCAGCCTCCTACGAGCAGTTTCAGATGAGAGAGTACGATCCGACTCCGATGCCGAGGCGTGAACGCCTCGCGCGCAATCCGTCGCCGACCCAAGGAAATCAGGGCTCGATCAGCGATTTGAGCGCGACATTCCCGCCTCCCCAGAATCCCGGAACTCCGGTTTCAACCGCGGGAACCAATGGCGCGAACAATCCTGATTCAAACAACGTAAATCAGCCCCTCGCAGGGCAGATCAATAATCCGAACGTCCTTGATGAAAGTCAAAAAGCACGCAGCTGGGGACTTTTGTTCACGATGCTGCTGTGTTCAATCGGACTGAACATTTATCTCGCATGGATTTCGCGAGGGTTTTACGTCCGTTATCACGAGCTTGCTGACGAATTGAGAGAGACGTTTACCGCAAGCATGTAAAGTTTGATGATGCGTCATGGTCAGCTGACCGTGACGCGATATCAGCGAGTGCTGGCATTGATTTCGGTATTTACTAAAGTCGGTTACGACTACAGAATACCGGGCCTTCAATCGGAGAAGATGCCGGTTGAAGAAAGCAGCGAAAGGAATTCGCTGTCAAACAAAAAACAACCTGTCGCCGGAATGCATGCCCTGTTTCCGGCCTAACGGTAACACTTAAAGGCAAGGAGTGCTGAAAGTGAATATTCCACGTTGCATCGCATACTCACTTATCGCCGCTGTGGCGGTAATCTCGACCGGCCAGACTGTTCAGGCTCAGACCAATGTTGCCCTGTGCGACATCGGGATGGTCTTCAAGAACCATCCGGTATTTTCCGCTCAACTCGAACAGTTGAAACAGGAAGCTGATCAGTTCCAGGCTCAAACGGCTCAACTCCAGCAGGAATTGATGCGCAAAGCAAACGCTTTGCAACAGTACCGCCCTGATTCCGATGAATACCGGAATGCGGAATCGGAACTGGCTCAGGAATCCGCCCGCCTCGAAGTAGAACAGCGCGACGCAATGCGGCAACTGATGCAGCGCGAAGCGGAACTTCACTACGAAACCTACCTCGAAGTCACCAACCTGATCGGGCGTTACTGCCAGACAGAGGGAATCCAGATGGTCCTTCGCTATAACAGCGAGGAGATGGATCCGACCAACCCTGCTTCCATCATGCAGCGCGTTAACGGCAATGTGATTTTCCACCGGGATCACAAGGACATCACTGCCGACATCATTCGTGAGATTGGACAGTCAAATGCGGCTGCAGGTATTCCTGCAGAACGACGTTAGACACTGCGAAGGTCCGGCTGTTCGCAGCCGGACTTTTCCGGCGTGAATACTCTTTCCATTCCAGCCGTACACTTCGATAAAGTCCGAGAGTCACGACCTTGCAACCTTCCCCCCAACTTCAATCGACGATTGACAGGCCGGTGAGCGTCACTGGCTTCGGATTCTGGAGCGGACTCGACGTCTGCCTCGAATTCCGCCCCGCCAACGCTGATACCGGCGTCGTGTTCGTCCGCCGTGACCTTCCGGGCAATCCAAGAATTCCGGCAAGGATTCATCACCGTGTCCACGGACCGAGAAGAACGACTCTGGTCCACAACGGTTGCGCCGTGGAACTGGTCGAACATGTTCTTGCTGCTCTTCACGGACTGCAGATCGACAATTGCGAGATCTGGATTGATCGGGCAGAAGTTCCGGGAATGGACGGCTCAAGCCAGCCGTTTGTCGATGCGCTGTCGAGGGCAGGGCGGGTCATCCTCGATACCGGTCGCGTAATAACAAACGTTACCGGCACGATTCATGTCGGTGACGAGGACTCGTGGATCACCGCTGAGCCATCACGTTCAGGGCAACTCGAACTGATTTACAAGATGGAATACGACCACGAGCCGATGCCGGGAACGCAGGAGTTTTCTGCAACGCTCAGCCCGGGGATTTTTGCCACGGAGATCGCCGCGGCAAGAACTTTCCTTCTTGAAAGCGAAGCCAACCAGATGCGTTCTACCGGTGTGGGCCGTCGTGTAACCAACCGCGACATACTGATCTTCAATGAGCATGGCCCCGTTGGAAACATACTTCGTTACGAAAACGAATGCGCCAGACACAAGCTGCTTGACATGGTCGGCGACCTTGCTCTTCTCGGGACCGGGCTCGCAGGCAAATTCACAGCTTTCAGAAGCGGGCACCGACTGAACGCACAGATGGCATTCGCCCTGCTGGAACAGTCAGCTCTTGATCCGGCCGGCATCGAATGCCCCCCCGAAGATGCTGAAAACGAACAGGGTGAAACTCCCGGAATCATCCCCATGAGTTCTCATCGTGGTTTCAAAGATCCAAACGCACGGAAATCAGCATGACTCCGCTTACCCTGAACAAAATCCGGACGCGGGTGGAATCAGCCGCAACAGAAACAACCCCCAGAACTTTGCCGACGCGGGAAACCAGCATGTCAACAAAAATCTCAAAGCTCGCCGAAGTTGATCCCCGTGCTCAAATCGGTGAGGGAGTCGAGATCGGGGCATTCAGTGTCGTCGGCCCGGATGCTGTTATCGGTGCTGGAACCAAAATCTACAATAACGTTTCGATTCTCGGCCATGTCAGTATGGGAACCGACAATGTGATTTTTCCCGGAGCGGTGATCGGTGGAGACCCGCAGGACATCAGTTACAAAGGAACACCGACCAAAGTTGTCCTTGGTGATCGCAATGTCATCCGCGAAGGTGTGACCATCAATCGTGCCACTGAAAAAGAAGATGGTTTCACCCGCATGGGTAGCGACTGTTATCTGATGGGTAACGTCCACATCGCACATGACTGTAAAGTCGGTGACAGTGTGATCATCGGCCAGTCAACAATGCTGGGCGGACACGTGCATGTCGGCGATCGCGCAACGCTCTCCGGCGGAATCGGAATCGTGCATTATGCGGCAGTCGGCAAATACTGTTTTGTCGGCGCACTCAGCCGCGTCCTGCAGGACATTGCTCCATTTATGCTGGGTGATGGTAATCCTGCCCGCCCGAGATGTATCAACATCGTGGCACTCAAACGAAACAACATCTCCAAAGACGTTATCTCGGCACTCAATGAAGCCTACCGGTTACTTTACCGGGCTCGAGTCGGTCTGAAGAACGCACGGGAGATTCTTGAATCCAAAGGTGAACTGGTCCCCGAAGTCAAGCATCTTCTGGACTCAGTCGGAGTTTCACAGGACGGTCGTCACGGCCGTGGACGCGAAAGAAGGAGAACTGCGGCATGAGCCGTCTCAAGATCGCTGTTATCGGAGCAGGACATCTGGGCCGGATCCACGCGAGACTGCTCGCACAGATTCCGGAAATCGACCTTGTTGCTGTAGCCGAACCTTCAGAAGCGGCGCAGCAGCTGATCAAGGAACAATCAGACGTCGAATTGATCGGTGATTATCGCGAGTTGATCGGACGGATCGATGCAGCCGTTATCGCGACGCCCACCAGAACCCATTACGACATCGCATCGAATCTGCTGGAAAGCGGAATTCACGTCCTTTGTGAAAAGCCTCTGACGGACAGCGTATCGGACGCAAAACTGCTTGTTGCTGCCGCCCGCCGCAATGGAGTTGTCGTCGCCGTCGGACACTGTGAACGATTCAACGCTTCGATTCGTGCGGCAGCTGAACAGGTGGGCCAGCCCAAATTCATCCAATGCGCACGTATGAGTGCATATACATACCGGTCTACAGACATCGGTGTCGTGCATGACCTGATGATTCATGACATCGACCTGGTCAACTCACTGTTTCCCGGCGAAGTAATCGACACACGAGCCAACGGATTGTCGGTGTTCAGCGGACGAGAGGATATCGCTCAGGCCCGCATCCAGTTCTCATGTGGCGGTGTTGCCAACCTGACCGCTTCGAGAGCAAGCTTCAAACCGGAACGATCAATTCAAATTTTCGGAACTGATGGATTCGCCTCGGTAGACCTGGCAAACCATCAAGTGGACTTTGTCCGCGTTCCGTCCTGGATCAAGAACCGCGAAGTCAACTTTGCAGCGGCAACCCCGGAGCAAGTGGAATTCGTCAAGGAAAATCTATTCACACAGATCCTTCCTCGTCAGCAAACCGAGGTTGAGCCGGTAAATGCCATCCTTTGCGAACAACAGGACTGGATCGAGGCAATTCGCTTCGGCGGTGAACCCCGCGTCAATGTTGAGGCCGGTTCGCAAGCTGTTGCCATCGCACAATCGGTGCTCGATTCCCTCGCGGTTCACAACTGGGGCACTTCCCAGCCGGGAATGACGGGCCCATACGCAACTCCGCTATCCCATGGCTTCAGCGGTGATCCCTTGCCCGAACAGATGTCCGGCATGCAACTTGCTTTCCGCAAAGCCGGCTAGGCAATCAAAGGCTTCCTGCAAAGATCGACCGCACAATGCGTTGTTCGCCGGCAGAGATACGATAAACTCGACTGCAACTTTACCTGCAAATCAGCTTTCGTATCGGGACATTCATGCAAAACAAAGACGTGGGATTCGTGCTGCTGGAAGCCGCCGGCACGACCGCTCAGAATCTGCTGACGCAAACCTACACGATGCCGCCTTTCGGCATTGGTGTTAGCGCCGACGGAGAGAACATTCCGTACACGATTGACCTGGATCCACGTTCGACAGAACCGGATACCTTCCTCAACACGGTTATCGAGACGGTCCGCAGCCGGACAGCAGAAGACAAGTTGAAAGCAGCTGCTTTTGCCTATGCCGGTAGCGTAACTCGCTCTGAATCCACTGGCCCCGAAAACGCAATCTGCGTTCAAATTGAATTCGACAACGGTGAAATGTTCGTGGCGTACCGGGTCTTCACCTACGAATCGCAGACGTTCAATTTCGAGCCGGAGTGCTTCTCACTGCCCGATGAGGCAGCACCAGGGAGGATCTTCATAGATCCTGCCTAGCGCTGTCTGCACTGCTTGAAGCTATCGGTGCTGCCTGCTTACAAATGTACTAAGCTAGGCCATGTGTTCTAAGCAGGGCCATGTGTTCTAAGCAAGGTCGCGATCTTCAAAGAAGACCAGCGCCAGCAGCATCGCCATTCCTCCGTAGAGCATCGTATAAATGACTGACCAGCCGAGATAGGTCATCGGTACGTCGCTGTTGGAGTTGATCGCCGCCTGAACATCGAAGTGATCGAGAACAGGGAAGATGATCGCGATCACCTGCCCGAATAACACCACAGGCTCGAACGCCTGAACGGCTTCAGACGAATTTACGATCAATGGAGTCAGGTGACCAAGTACATAGATCGCGAAACAGAGCAGGAAGTTAACGAGAATTCCGAATCGAGTCGAAATGGCCAGCGAGATAGCGACAAAAATCGTGACCTCGAGGAATGTCAGGAACAGAGCGGGAGTCATCCGCGTCGCTTCCAGGAAACACTCTTCCCAGGTGATATCACCTCTGGACGACTCACGGGCATCGTAAACCGGTTTGTAGCCGGTCCACATCTCGAACCAGAGCCCGAGGATGATGAACATAATCAGGATCGCCGCACAAATGCCGACGTACTTCCCGAAAATAAACTGACGACGCCCAACCGGTTTAGATAGTACCGTCAGAGCAGTTCGGCCTTCGATTTCCTCGGCAACCGACTTACCGGCCGCCCAGATCGCCACAAAAATCGCCAGTACGCGGATCAGGGTCAGCCCCGAATCCTTATACATCTTGATATCTTCACCGAACGTGTTGTACGGAATCCAGATCGAGCCCAGAAGAAATACAAGCCCAACCAGCAACACGATGATATACAGCGGCTGAGACATCTCCGTCTTAAACGTCGACAAAGCGATCGCTCCGACCTTCGGGAAGGACGACGCGAAAGCCAGATACATCAGGTAAACAGCAAACGTACAAAATGCTGTCCACGGGACGATCCAGACTTCGTTGTAGATCGGTTCCACTTCCCATCTGACTTCGACAGTCGCATCGCTACCGCCGAGATTGTTAATGTAGACCTTCGAAATCTGCTCATTGGGAATCCGGCCGTTTCCGTCGGGGCGACGAACGAATCGCGTCCACTCCTCTGATGCATCGGTCGAGTACATCTGTGCCAGCGAAAGGGCAGTGACAATCGGCTGAGGCGCCATCTCGATACGTTGATCCGAGCGAACCTCAACAGCGAAGATTTCTTCACCATTGAAATCGACGGGAAACTCGTCGCCGCTGTTTGCCTCGCCGCTAGGGGGGACTGTGAACGTTGTTTCATATGTTCCCGCAGCCGGCAACCTCGTGATCGACTGGAGCAATCCGGAAGGATCATCGGCTAATTTGAACGATCCTACTCCGATGTCCATTGCGAACAGGAAACCGAGCAGTGCGACAACCGTCATCACGGACGCGATGATTCCCAGCCACAAAAGAAATCCTTCCCGAATCAAGCGGAATGTCTCATCGAATCTGCGCTTCGAGAAGAGTCCGGAGCTGGCCCAGCCAAAAAACAATGAGAGCGGGAAGACAAAAGCCAGGGCAAGCAACGAATTGTCGTCGATATAGGCCCCGTCCCCGTAGCGTATTGAATAGAACCAGAGAAAGATCCCGCTATATAAAACGGCTACCACAATCGCAAATCCCCACCGGATCGGAGGGTTTTCTGCAATAGTGTTGAAAAACGGCAACTTGGCAAACAGCCAGATCTTTCCCAATGCAAGGGCGATCAGGACGAGACCGCAGGCGATGCCGAGCGAAGTCAGCCAGAAGGGTGTGAGCCAGGTGGTTTGGGCTAGTAGAGAGTCGACTGGAAGCATAATTGGAGCAGGCAGAAAGCGCGTGGATTTATGTCCTTATTAATACGGCCATTATGCTCCCCTGGTTCGGTTTACTCAAAGGGACTGACGCTCCAAATACCGGGAAATATCCGTATTGGAACCTGCCGTACAAAGATCACTCGCGGCCTAGGTCCCGGAAGCTGGTTTGTCGCTTTGGATTGGTGGCTCGGTTTGTCAACACAGACGAGCCACAGGACCGACGCACGGCGCTTACCGGCGCGGCTTTGCTCTGGATGCTGAGAATTAAATTGCAACATCCATTTGGCCGGAGATGGGACCTGTTGTCCGACGAATCCGCGAAAAGTGATTCGCTCTGTCCCTCAGTCAAGCAAAGCAACCCGACGCGTTCACCTCCCGTCCGCGGCCGGAATAGCGTCACGGAAAAACACGACGACATTCAACGACTTGCCCCCACGCGTATGGCTGAAGAAACGATGTTTCGGCGAACGTTTGCGCAAGAAAAAACCCCACCCGATGCAGGTGCATCTGGTGGGGCCGGAACAGAGAAGAGGCCATTTGTTACGGGAACACCTGCGAAAAAATAAAAGGTGTCCGCCAGCGGCGGTTATCCCGAACACTTTCGATAATAGCAAATCGTTCAAAAAAGTCTATATTTGTCCGCCATGCGGTCGTAATTGGACTCCCAATACTTGTGTTTCACGCCTACCGTGATTTGTAAGCCCATACACCGTTAATCGAACTAAACGCCAAAGTTTGCCGTGACTGACGCCGGAAAAATCAACCTAAACTCCGATTTCCTATCCAGTTTGCGCGAAACCTCAGAAAGCGCTGCCAGGTTGGGCGGAAAATGCCTGATGAAATGGCTGGGGAAGGCTTCAGTGCGTGAGAAAGGGCCGGGAGACCTGGTCACTCAGGCTGATCTCGAATCACAAGAACTGATTCGCGATTTCATCCTTGAACGGTTTCCGGATCATCGTTTTGTCGGAGAGGAAGACAGCGTCAGTGAAACTGACTCCGGAAATGAGAGCCAGTTCTGCTGGATTGTTGATCCGCTTGATGGCACAACCAACTTTGTCCACGGGATGCGCGCGTTTTGCACTTCAATTGGCCTGGCGTACAACGGAAAGCTGATTGCCGGTACCGTCTTTGCGCCGTCATTGAATGAATGTTTCAGCGCCGTTGCGGGAGCCGGCGCGACGTTGAACGGCCAGAAAATAAAAACAAGCGGGCGTGAGTCCGTCAAAGACTCGTTGCTCGTGTGCAGTTTCAAAAGCCGTGTTGCCGAGGATGATTTACAAGTCAGACGTTTCGCGAGAGTCATCACGCGGGCATTGAGCGTTCGCAGGCTCGGCTCAGCCGCTCTTAATCTATGCTATGTCGCCGGCGGCAGACTGGACGGTTACTGGGCGACCAGCCTCAACAGCTGGGATGTTGCCGCCGGTGCGCTCATTCTTCAAGAAGCTGGCGGAACAATCTGCGGCATCGAGGGCGACGAATTCGACTGGACCCGACCGCAAATGGTCGCAACTTCTACCACTGTGCTGCGCGACGAATTACTCGAATTGCTCCACAGCGTTAAATAGCGGGCTGATGCCCGCAATATTTTTTCAGGCTGATCTGTCGCGCAAAAAAAAAATGGCCGGCATTTTGCCGGCCATCTGACGTAGCGTCTTAGAGACCTGAAATTCGTCGCGGTATCACTCAATGCACAACAACGGTTCCTGAGTCAATTGAGCTATTCACCGGACCAGAAATCTACAACACAGACGTTTTCGATTTTCCCGTCAAGAAGCTGCACAAACTCCATGTGCGCCGGATGCGGCAGATACTCGTCGCGTCCGGCTTCGTCCTCGAACGTCACCATGAAACAATGGGTGAATCCCTGAGAGAGATTTTCAGGGCTGATGTCGGTTCCATGTTCGTAGCCTTTGATCGTGTCGATCCTGTCTTTCAATTTGCCGAACTCGGAAACGATTACTTCGATGTCGTCGTCGCTTACATCGTCTTTGAACTGGAACAACACAACGTGACGCAAAACTCCTGAGCCGCCCGAGGGTTCCTCCATCACACCAAGCCCCTTCAACATTTGATCAGCAACAAACCGGTTACCCGCCGAATTGAGGTGGACGCCATCGGTGGTCAGGATGTTGGCTCCCTGGTTCTCCGGATTCTCCTGCTTCAGGTGATCGATAAAGGCAGCGCGAAGGTCGATCATTCCTGAACCTCTCGCCTCTGCGACACGACGGCTGATCGCACAATATTCCTCAAGCATTTCGTCGAGGTTGTTTGATCCGTCTGTCTTCTCACCAATTACACTGGCGGTGCACAGGACAACGCGTGCACCGGTCGCCGTAATCCGGTCAATGATCTCATTCAGCCCGGATTCAAAATCCGCCGCAGGAGTGCCACGGCCGTTCTGGGAATGCCAGACGTCGTTGATACCGATGTAAATGACAACGATTGTCGGCTCTTTGGACAGAACGTCACGATCAAGCCGCGCTTGCAGGTCCGGCACTTTGTTGCCGCTGATTCCCGCGCCGATCACTTCGATAGATGAATCGGGCAGCATTTCTCCGATCGATTCCCGAACGAGGCTGACATAGCCGCCGGGCTGTGCGCCTGCCTGGGTGATCGAGTCGCCGAGAAATACAATTCGTTCTGAGTCAGTTAGCTGTTGAGCGGTCAGCGGTGTGGTCATCATGATTGAAAACAGAAATGCGGTCAGAAAATGTTTTACGGCGTTCATAGTGGGTTCCGTAGGTGAACGTTATCGGCAGTTGCAATTTCAGAATGGCTGATTGTAGCCGGGATGAATGCGTTCATGGCGAGCCGGAACTGCAAGCCCACCTCGCAAAGACTGCCCTGTCATCCAAATGCTTCCGGATTGTTTGCCCGGGCAGTCGCAGGCTCCAATGACAAACCCGGAAGCGTGCCGGGCCAATAGAAAGTCAGCTCTTCAACCGGCGCATTGCGACTATCGCCATGGGCCCGAAAACAATAAGGGGCAACCACGCTGCAAGCGCCGCAGGCTTGATCAGCGAATAGGCTCCCAGACTGACAAAACCAACCGTTGCGCCCTGAACAACAATCACGATCAGGATGCACATCCCCGCAGCCATAAAAATGTTCCGGTCTACTTTGCTGACAACCAGCGGCAAGCCGAGCAGCAACAGAGTCAAGTCAATCATGGGCTTTAGAATGCGCGAATGAATGTTCACCCGTTCACCATGGCTGAACCACATCTTCGGCTTGCGCAGCGAAGCCATCATCTCGTTCAGCGTCCAGTATTGTGAGAGTTGTTTGCCATAGGCAACGTCGTTGAGATTCATATCTACGGCGATGAAAGCCTGTCGGGGAGCCAGCCAACCGTTGTCGCCGGGCAGGTAAACAACCGTTTCGTCGTCATCCTGAATCGACGTCATCTGCGATATGTCTTCAGGCCACTTGACCGAGTGCAGATATATTCCCGCAGGGTGTCGGTGATCAGCCTCTGAAATGATTCCGTAGTGAGCTTGAAGCTGAGGAAGGCTGCTACTCAGGTAGCCGGGCAGTTGGATATCAGCCTCGTTAATTCTCCGCTGGTCGATCTCAAGCTCTTTTCCACGGATCAACATTCCGGTCTTCTGATCCTTGAAGAAGTGCATATCAATCTTCCCGGTGTCGTGCCAGTTGCGAGGCGTTTTCACCAGCTGCTCACGAACTTGAGGAATCCAGTATTCGCGATTCACAATCGAAAGACCGATCAGGACCAGCGACGCAACGATGATCGGCCTCGCGAGCCTCATTCTCGGAATTCCGGCTGCCTGGATTGCCGTCAGCTCTCTACGGCGTTGCATCATGCTGAATGAGAACACGGCCGAAAACAGTAAGAGGATTCCCGCTGTCCGGTCAAAAATATCCAGGGCCCGGGGACCGTAGAATTCCCAGATGAACTGAGGCATACCTCCAGACAGCTCCGCAGCAGCAGTAACCTCGTCAAGATTTGTAAACAGATGAATCACCACATAAAGCGCAGTGAAACTCGTCAGACAAATCACAAAGTTCTTTAGAAAAGTAAACAGCAGATATCGGTCGATTATCGTCATCTTCCCTGACTTCGCATCTCAACTCGGACGTAGAGATTATACGTGGCTTTCGCTCAAACCCCGACAGCAATTCGACCGCACAATTGCTTGCACACAATTGAATTTCGTCAGCAACTGCGGGAAAATGAGCGGCGTCTCATTCATTGACGAAAACACTTCGTTTCGACTGGCTTGCCCAGCTATCACTTTTCAACCTACTTAATTCGTTCGGTACGGATGCCGCGAACATCAATTGCAACAAGGCTCGCTCGACTGGTTTTTCCACCGGTGTGTTCGGTATGTGGCACGCAAACCATGCCGGGGGAGGATGCGGCTGCTTCGCAGGAATCGAGGTCGCCGGGCTCAAGGTCGACAGACCCTTTCGCATCTCATCCGTTTTGCGCTAAGTGTCTGGATGCAATGCTCCATCGTTCCTCGATTGATGTCTGTCGAAAATGCGGAGCAGAATCTCCCGCCGACAATATGTTCGGCGATCGATGTCGGCTGTGTTTTGATTCGAGCCTTCATTTCGAGCGAGCAATTTCAGTCGGCAGCTACCACGGTGTATTGCAGGAAGTAGTGATCCGTATGAAACAGAGACAGAATGAGGTTCTCGCCTATCAGGCTGGACAGTTGCTCGGTTTGATGGTGGAAATATTCGATCTGTCAGATTCAGTAGATCGAATCGTTCCCGTGCCGACCCATTGGACGCGGCGGCTGAAAAGAGGGTGCCATGTGGCTTCGGTCATTTCTGAGGGAGTATCGCGCCAGACCGGCTTGCGGGCGTCAAACCGAACGCTCTATTCCGTCCGACGGACATCGAAACAAGGCATGCTTTCCGGCCCCAAACGTCGAAGGAACGTGAGGGGGGCATTTGCGCTCAGGCACCGGGTGTCCATTGAGGGCGAACGAATTCTTCTGGTGGATGATGTAATGACCTCCGGAGCAACCGCCAGCGAAGCAGCATGGACAATGCTAAAGGCTGGAGCCTCGAGTGTTGTCGTTGCCGTGGTGGCTCGTGGGGAAGGCGCCAGTTGAGATGAGGACTTTTTGTCTCAACGGCGGATAACAATGGCAGGAGACCGATCGCGTCGACTCGGCTTCCCGCCAAATTGGTCAGCCGCCAATCTTAAGCGAACCCCGATGCCCGTCCGCCCTGCAACAACGATTTCACCACCAAAGAGACTGGAATCATCCGCCTTGAACGATTAGTTGAATCCAGAGGGCAACGTTAGCAGAATTTTGTATAGGGAATTCCGGTCCCCGTCGCGTAGAATCCTGAGACCCGCCGTCGAACGTGACGTAGGGAGTCCGGACCACTGGAACTCGAATGATCTCAGAAGACCCGAATCATACCGAAGCTCAGCCGCCGCACAGCCCGAAAAAGGAGGGTGGCTGGCTCAGCAGAGCTTTCTCTCCGTTTCGCGTTGCTCTGCTGCGCGGCCTCGGCGTCGTCCTGCCGCCGCTCCTGACAATTATTCTGTTCTTCTGGGCATGGAACACGATTGATCGCGCGGTCATCAAACCGACTCTGTCCGTTGCCACGAACGTTTTGTCCTGGTCAATCGACAAGTCGGTTTCCAATGATGAGGTCGAAACGGCTCTCGATTCTGCTGACGGTTCACTCATGACCGATATCGACGGAGAAGCCGTCTTTATCGACGGAAGCGGAAACGCCTATCAGCAATTCGGCAATGACTGGGTGCCTGAGGAAGTTGCCGAGTATGTGATCGCCAATCCGCCGGAGGAACCTGCGACAAGTGGCGCGGCTGCTTATTCGCACTATGCCAGTCACCGGTTTGTCAACAACCGACTGATCATCCCCGCTGTACTTGCGCTTTTTGTCGGGTTTCTCTACCTGACCGGTAAGCTTCTGGCGGCCGGAGTCGGTCGATTTGTCGTCCGATCGGTTGAATCGCTGATCAACCGTTTGCCGATCATTCGCAATGTGTATTCCGCCGTCAAACAGGTCACGGATTTTGCTTTCAGTGAACACGAAGTGCAGTTCAGCCGTGTTGTCGCCGTCGAGTATCCAAGGAAAGGTATCTGGTCGATGGGGTTCGTGACCAGTGAAAGCCTCGCTGAGATCCGCGATGCCGCTGGCGAACCGATGCTAAGCGTGCTGATGCCGACCAGCCCGATGCCGGCGACTGGTTTCACAATTTCGGTCCCCAAAAGCGAGACCATTGACCTGAACATCTCTATCGATCAGGCCATTCAGTTCTGTGTCAGCTGTGGCGTGGTCGTGCCTCCGCATCAACTGGCCAGGAACACGATCGACGGCCAGGTACGCAGCCCCAACGGCTCCAACTCAAACGGCAGTGCAGATGACAGCTCACAGGCGGTCACCGTGTCCCCGGGAGTTTCGACGGCTGAGAACGACGATACGCCGGAAGAACAGGCAGACTCGCCGTCAGACGACTCCCCGGCTGGTGGTGAAGTCGAGTAGACTACCGGCTCACAAACCTGACCAGCGATTTCATGTCCAGCCTCGAATTCTCAACACGACCTCTACGTATCGGTACGCGCGGAAGCAAGCTCGCGATGTGGCAGTGCGATTTCGTACGCACCAGCCTCGAGCGGCTCGGTCACGTGGTGGAGGTTGTCGTGATCAAAACCGAAGGCGACCGTGACCAGACTAGCTCCCTGGCCAACATCGGTGCCCCGGGAGTGTTTACCCGGGGAATACAACAGGCACTGCTGGATGAACGTGTGGACCTCGCAGTTCATAGCCTTAAAGATCTGCCTACAATTCATGTGGAAGGATTACAGATATCGGCAGTTCCCGGGCGTGAGGATCCACGCGATGTTCTAATCTCTCAGAGCGGATCTGCTTTGAACGAACTTCCAGCGGGCGCAAAAATTGGAACCGGCAGTGTGCGCCGGCGTGCTCAGTTGCTGCACCTGCGATCGGATCTGAAGATGCTGGACATCCGCGGCAACGTGGACTCAAGAATCCGAAAGCTTTTTGACGGCGATTACGATGCCATCGTGCTTGCCGCTGCCGGTCTGAAACGACTGGAACTATCCGGCCATGTCTCCCACACTTTCGAAACAAGCGAGGTATTCCCTGCGGTAGGGCAGGGGGCTCTCGGAATTGAAACGCGGATGGGCGATGAAGCGACGATCGAGGCTGTTTCGGCGTTGACTCATCCTCAGACACTTTCCTGTGTCATGGCCGAACGCGCCATGCTGCGGGAACTGGATAGCGGCTGTCTCGCGCCGATCGGAGCAAGGACAAGGCTTGAGGGCAGCGTTCTCCACCTCGCGGGAGTCGTTCTTTCGGAAGACGGCACGCAGCGAATTGTCGAGCAGGACACCGGGCTTGCCGATGAGTCAGGAGAACTTGGAATAGCTGTCGCAGAAAAACTGAAAGAAAGCGGTGCCACAGCGCTTTTGCGAAAAGCAGTTCCCTGACCTCGCTACACATTTTCCGGCGGTCTCATAAAATACATCGCCGATGCTGCGATACGCACCCGGGTTTCTCGAACCCGGAGACGGCATGCTACGTTCGCTCATCATCGACCAACGGTTTCCAGGGACGCAATAAAGGCTCATCAAATGTCAACAACCGGAAAAGATCTTGCTGACGTTGCTGCAAGGCACGGAGTCAACATTGCCGATGTGGCTCCACCGTCTCGTGAAGCCAAACTGAACCGGCTGAAGCAGATTCTCGATGATACTTCGGTCCCTTTTCCGATCGCGCCCGAGAAAGCCGCACGATATCTGGCAGCGTTCGAAAATAATGAACCATTCCGGATCGGGGATCTGGGCGAAACCAGTGTTGACCTGAGGGAATACTCCAACGAGCAAGTCTATGAAAACTACTCACTTGAAGAGCATTTGAGCTGGGCCTGTCTGATTGCCGACCAGGATATCACCAAGCAGAAATACGCTTGCCGTGAGTATCTTGAAGGTGAAGCGATGTTTGAAATCGGCGACGCCTTTATTCCTGACTACTATCTTTTGAATGCGAGGATCTATCAGCAGACTTCGTGGCAACTTGCCACAGTCAACATGATCATCCCCGCTGAACTTTTTTTCACCTGCCACAGCCTCCGGTTTTTCCCGGTGACCACGTTTATGCGGCCTCTGGGCACAGACTATCTGGAGGAGCCGGATATCGGACATGACGTTGCCGGACACGTTGCCACGTTTACGATTCCCGCGGTAGCTCAGGTGATGGTAAATCACGGTCTTGCCAGGGACATGATTTATCACGAGCGGGACGAACAGCTCATCGGGGTGTCTGACGAATCAGAAATCGGACTGATCAATCAGCGTGCCGAGGAACTGCTACTCTACGCAGGTCGCATCTACTGGTTTACCGTTGAGTTCGGCCTCGTGATGCAGGACGGCGAAGTCCGTGATTTCGGAGCAGGTATCCTTTCGTCTCCGGGCGAAACTGAGTACAGCATTTCCAGCCCGCTATCCAACCGGGTACTGATCGATCCATCCAGCGACCACGACCTGATCCGACTCGCAACAACGGATTATCTGATCAGCGAATTTCAGAAAACGTATTTCGTGATGGAGAGCTTCGACCTGCTCGAATCGCTTACGCCCGAGCGAATCTTTAACGCGGCCAAGCTTGCAGTGGAGCTGCCTCATTACACGTGGCGTGAAGTCGCACCCGGTGATGACACGATCAATGTCGGAACGGTCGTGACGTCGCCCAATGAAAAATATCTCCGTTTGATGACGGCTCAGCCGATCGACGAATGCCTGACGCGAACTGCCGAACGGAACCTCCGGATGTATTCAGATGGAATTGATACTCAACTGCTTGAGCACTTCAAAGCGCCTCCCCCTGAGGTACCCGCAGAAATCATTGAGTGGTTCCGTTCAAGGTAGTTTGTGGCTCGACGAATCGGTGATCGGCTTTTGAGCCTGGACGACTCATCTACCCCACGGCAAACCTTGAGTTACCGCTTTTTGCCACGGCATCGTCCGCCTGATAAAACTGTAGCCGTCCCTCCGCTACATTTCCTTCAGGTGATTCATGAAACGCCGCTTCCACGCCCTCCTTGTATCGACGCTTTTCATATCATCGCATTTCATATCGACGCTTTCGATTTTTGCGCTGCTTGCCTCAGCCACGCTTAGCCATGGCCAGACACTTAGCCATAGCAAGACAGATAGTGAACAGGATTCGCCGACGACGTGGGTCGATGGGAACATCGATCCGTTGATTCAGCTATGGGTCAGTCTGCACAAGAACCCCGAACTTTCCTTCCAGGAAGTTGAGACTGCGGCTCGAATCCAACAGGAACTTGAAGCACTGGGTATTCCCGTCACGTCCAACGTCGGTGGCCACGGCATTGTGGGAATTCTTGAGAACGGCGAGGGGCCACTGGTCATGGTCCGTACCGACCTGGATGGTCTACCAATCTTTGAAAAAACGAATCAGGCATTTGCGTCCACCAAGGAGGTTGTCGACGAATCTGGGAACACCGTCGGAGTCATGCACGCCTGCGGACATGACGTCCATATGACCTCTCTGGTCGGCACCGCCCGGTTCCTGGTCGCCAATACTGACCTGTGGTCGGGCACCATCATGTTTATCGGCCAGCCTGCAGAGGAGCGTGGCGCAGGAGCAATGGCCATGCTGGAAGACGGGCTTTATGACCGGTTCGGAAAGCCCGACTATGCTCTCGCGCTGCATTGCAGTGCGGTACTGCCGACCGGCAGCGTTGCGATTCGAGGTGGCTATGCAATGGCAAATGTTGACAGTGTTGACATTCACATCACCGGGCGCGGCGGGCACGGTGCCTGGCCGCACACTACGATTGACCCGATCGTCATTGCCTCCCGACTGGTGCTCGACATTCAGACGATTGTCTCGCGTGAAGTCAAACCGATCGAGCCGGCAGTTATCACCGTCGGTTCGATTCACGCAGGAACCAAACACAACATTATCGCGGACGACTGTCATCTGCAGTTGACTGTGCGAAGTTATTCCGATGAGGTCCGCGAACTACTGATCGAAGGGATCAAAAGAAAGGCAAATGCAGCGGCGATGAGCTCGGGTGCTCCGGAACCTGAGATCATTGTGTCTGAGGGTACGCCATCTTTGTCCAATGACGATGACCTTGCGGCTCGAATCTCCACCCGCTTCGGGGCGGTGCTGGGAGGTGAAAACGTGATTGAGCAGGAACCAGTGATGGGCGGAGAGGACTTCAGTCATTTCGGAAGGTCCGGTGTGCCAAGCGTGCTCTATTTTCTTGGCGTCGTTGATCAGCGACGACTTGATCGTTACGTCGAGCTCGGCGTCACACCGCCATCCCTGCATTCTGCTGAGTTCTATCCGGATGTAGAAGACGCCTTGAAGTTCGGTGTGATAACGATGTCCAGTGCCGTCCTCGAACTCGTCGGCAACTAGCAAAATAAAAACCCCCGCCGCTTTTGCGGCGAGGGTTTCTGCTTTTTCAATTCGTCATTGAATCTAAACGAAAGCCCCTTCAAACTCGGCCTCGATGTTGATCTTTTCGTCCATCTCCGGCCTGCTGAGCTTGAGATGGATCGTGTCTTCTTTGATTGAAAAATCGGCGAAGTAAACCCGTCCGTTGAGCTCCAGCACCGCACTCTTCGGCGTGGACTGTTGAACCTTGAACCGGAATCCGGCTGGCTCGATAGCGATTTCGTCGCCGGATACATCCAGCTGTCGAAATCCTTCGCTGTTCAATACGGTTTCCGAATTGACCAGCACGGAGGCTATCTGCCACCGTCCTTTTCGAAAAACACTCATTGTCTGTTCCTGAAAGCAAATAAAGAAAAATGAATTGAAGTTTCAGTACGCAACTTCTGAGCCAATGGTTGGCCACAGGGAAGTATGCAAAAAACCTGCGTATTTTTTCGTGTAGATGCCTACCGTTCTCGTAACAAACTCGTAACGAAACGGTTAAGAATGAGACCGGTTCTCAAACTGAGACTGACAATAAGAGAGAATTGGAACAGTTTTGAGCGGTCCACCAGGTAGAACAGCGTCAAAGGCATGTGTACCGACGTTTCAATACCGCTAGATCTCGGTTCACCGCCCGCAAATTCTAGTCATTGATGAGAAACAGATCGTCTGGAATCTCCGCTTCAAAATCGACGTAGAACTCAGTCACCTCTTTGCGAACGTTCCCGTCGGGGGTTGTTGATAGACGCAACGTTCGGGCGGGATACCAGACGCCTGCTGGCGATTGCCGGGCTTCCTCAACGATCGTCGAAAAATTGCTGCCTAGTTCAGATCGAACGACGAGGTATCCCTGATCCGGGTCTACCCAGAAGCGGGACGAGTTTTCGGGACCGGCTCCTTGAGGAGTTAATTCAAACATCGTTGTCCCTCGTGGCCCCGCTTCGGAATCCTCCACGACCTGCCCCTGGAATTGACGACCTGATCCTCCCATCGGTGGCCGGGCTTTAAAATCGGGTAGCAAGTCCCAGAAGGAAGGAACGTCAGTTTCAAAAGGCGCTTCGGTAAAAACGTTGCCTCGAACGCTCCATTCCTGTCTGCCAATTCGAAGATTCATTGCCTGTCCGTCTTCAGGGCTGCCATCCGCGCCCACAGAGCGCTCGATTTGTGCGGACCACCACTTTGCCATATCGATACCTTCGGCAGGTCCTTCGTGCACAATCCAGCCTTCTCCGTCTGCTGCCTGTTCTGAAAAGCCCACAAACATATGACTACGTCGCCAGCGTTTTCCTTTGCGATACAGAATCTCGACACTGGCGTTCACCCACCACGCAGGGTCATCCGGGTCGTACCGGACTGAAATGGCACGATAGTCATCAAACCTTGCGAACGAACGCACAGAAGCAAGCAGCGCCCGTTCCTCGTCGGTTGCAACCCGATCCACCAAAGTGGCATCAATCGGGACGCCCAACTCAAAAACATCCGCGGGTCCTGAATCCGGATAATCAAATTCCAACTTTCTGAAGATGCTCAAACTGCCGTCAATCACTCTCGAAATTTCACAGGATTGTGGCAACCGTGACTCCAGCTCGACGATGATTCGAATCTGGATCGGACGACCATCGAGCACAGCATCAATCTCATGCTCAACGTGGTCACCTGCTTGAACAACCCGTTGTCCTTCAACCTTCAAATCGCCGGTCACGCTGGTCAGGAACTGACAGATAAGCTCCTCCTGACTTTGCCTCGACTCCTGTAGCTGGCTAATCAAATTTGCAAAGTGATTCCGGCTTTCAAAGCCGAACTCGTTTGTGCGACACAGCTCATCGCTGTCGTGAGAATAAGTAAGGCATTCACCAACCAGGTGGTCCCGAAACTCAATCGTCTCGCTGGACTTGAAAGCGGAGATACCTTTGGACGCTGAATACCATGATTCACAAACCGTACGATTGCCATCACTTTCGACAACACGAATCCATTCCACTCCGGCAATTGCGTCGGCGATCTGGTCTCCAAAACTGACTGGTGTACGATACAAAACTACGAACATTGAAACGGCAATCACAGCCGCAGCGGCAATCCCGGAAACCCAGCCGGCATGCCATGCTCCTGAACGCCTGGTGGAGTGGGCGCTAAGGCTCTCTACGTCATCCAAAGTCGCCGCATCCAAAGTCGCCGCCCGCACCAGTCGTTTCAGCGACGCAACAGATTGTTTCTGCTGTTCCCGCGATGTTCGTGTTCGTATCCGGCGAACAGCATCCGCCAGCAAACCATCGATCTCAGTCATACAGTCTTCGCGTTCACTGGAACTCATGGCGTCCCCTTTCGAGTTCGATTTCAAGCATCTCTGCCAGCCTCAAACGGGCGGACCGCAACGCAGTAGCCACCGCAGCCGGGGAAACTCCCAGCGATTCTGCGATTTCCCGATTGGAACAGTCGTCAAAATACCGGAGTGAAAAAACCTCCGCCTGTCGTGAAGGCAATCTTGCCAGCGCTTTCCGAAGCCGTGTTTCCAGTTCCAGCCCGATCGCATCTTCAACCGGGGAATTCCTCTCTGAAGGAAAGTCTGCTTCCAGAAAAACCTGATGCGTTTTTCGTCTTCGCAACCGATCAAGCGCACGGCAAACGGTCATTCGCTTCAGCAAGCCGGTCCACGAATTGACGGATTGTTGATCCGTTATATTCAAGGCCTGAAGGACAACTTCCTGGAGCACATCGTCAACCTCGGCTGAACGTCCAAGAATTCGCCACGCGATTCTGTATAACGAATCGCCGTCTTCGTTCAACGTGCGAATCAGTTCATCGGACATTCGTCACAGCCAGCGTCAAGAGATATCTGTATCCACCAATAACCTAGTCGCATGACGGAACCGCAAATGAGCAAAAAACATGTGCCAAATCAAAACTTTTTCTGCACAGTCCGTTTGCTGAAGCTGGCTCACGAGTACGAAAGCCACTTTTCCCGTAAGCCGGCAGCCGGGGTCGCTGTTCGCGATGCCAACCGACCTTACGGTTGTTCAAAAATGTCCGGGAAGAACGTCGCCTCGTTATTCTCGACAACGGAATCAGTGAGATTCATAAACTCACGGTTGAATATTCCGCCGCCGGTTCGTCTGGCCTCATTGAGGTGAACGGTTGAACCGGAAAGATTGGACCGATAGCAATATTGGGTTGTATGAGTTGGCATCCTTGACTCCTTCGATGTGCATACAAACAATGTGTGTTGCTTATATAAACCCGTTTTTCACCAAAAATCCCCAATCAATTTTGCTATTTTCTGAAATGGGTCAATCATAGCGCGTGGTGGCGACCTCCGGAAGGTGAATATAAGACACAGCGATGTGAAATTTTTCAAAATTTCGCAGAACGGACGCAAAACGCGTACGCAAGCACGACGCAGAAATAGAGCATGTTGTATTTCTGCATCTCTGCCGCGACGAACGACGCAAGACGCTGCGTTTCGTGCGTTTTGCGTCAGTTGTGAAAGGGGCTTTACACTACTGAGGGCACTCCAGATCCAAAATCTATCACAAATACAGCCGCCAAACCGAACCGAGGAGAACACCTTTCTGCAACCGTTCAACGGAGCAGTATTAAGAGACACCAATGCAGTAATGCAGTGAGACATGTTGCCTGTTACAGTATCTTGAACGAAAGATGGTCGTGAGTCATGATGGAAAGAATTCAGTTGCGTCTTCTACCGGGTTTGTAACTTTTGAAGTACAGTACATGACTTTGTTGTTGTACTTTTTTGGCTTTGGCCGTGAGGCTGCTCTTGCTAGTCTTGGTTCTCCGCTCCGTAATTTGCAATCGCAAGTGCACACTGCATGTGGTGTCAATGTCACGCTGTTGTTTGCAAAATAAGCCGCTATCCGTTGCAAGCTCAGACTCATGAGAAGTTGCTCACTGGTGGTTGGCAAGCACGAGGAGTCCCATACATGTACCACGGAAGATGAGCCGTGCCATTCAGGGCAAAGCTCCTTCATGAGTGCAGGACTCCGAAACATGGAACTCATTTTCAATGTATTGCCTGCTCATGTCTTGCACTTCGAACAGACGCACGTACGTGTACATGGGGTAAATCAGGCACCAAAATCAATGCACTCTCCCACGCCCAGTACCTGACCTGGTGTCGTGCTGTTATAATATCGCTGGCACATTTCCTATAATGCTGGACTGGTGCTTTTCTTCATTTCATTTCATTTATTTCATTCAACTCATGGCGCTTACGCCAGTGGCTACCCTGGGTGAGGGCAGTGAGTGATGGGTGAATGAGCTGCCAACCTCGGCAGAAGTACAGATTTAACATGTGCATGCCGTGCCTCGCTGGCTTGCAAAAAAGAAGTTTGACAGACTTTCACTGGCCATAGTGACTTGCGTGCTGGCCAACGCACTTGTGCAGC